>JBQCEG010000151.1:0-7486 GCA_051960475.1 Ginsengibacter sp. | reverse complement strand
CTTTGCAAACCCACCCGTTGATGGATCTACTGTTGCAAGGTATTCATGTTGTGAAAAAGCAATACCACTATATGCTAACAGAAAGACGAAAAATAGTATCTTAAAAAAAGATTTCACTGAAATTCCCCTGTGTTTGTGAACCTTTTCAAATTTATAATTAATTGTTCAGTTTTATTCGTGGGGATCGGAACCAACACTTATTGCAATAAACTTTTTTAATTTTCACCTATCTTTATTTAAACTCATAAACAGCCGCTAATTGTTATTAGCAAGAGCTTCTGTTTCTACAGAAGCCTCTTTTTTTTCTGAACATTTTTTCTGATGAATTTTTTAAGTGGATGTTATTGAAGCGTTAGCAATAAACACGACATGGTTAAGGCAAGTACCTGTACGAAGCGTTTTGTTGACTCTTATCACTCTTGTCATTGACTATGGTCATTGATTGTAATAAAATTGTAGATCATCTTTACAATGCATTTTGAAGCGCCGGCTATGATAACAATCATAATAGTATTTATTTTAGTTGCTTCACTCGGATTATTGTACTGGTTTCCTGTACGTCATTGGTTCAACCAGTGGGGTACTACTAAACAGGAAGTCACAGGAGTCATGCCCGGCGACAAAGTCATTGCATATCCGACTAATAGTGCGATGCAGGCAGTAACGATTGCTACAACTCCTGAAAACATCTGGCCGTGGCTTGTTCAGATGGGGTACAAGCGTGGCGGGCTGTACAGCTATGACTGGCTGGACCGGTTGTTTGGTTTTCTCGATCGTCCAAGTACAAAGGATATTTTACCTCAGTTTCAACATCTTTCCGTTGGTGACAAAATTCCATGGGGACATGGTGAATATCTGACTGTCAAAGAGATTGAACCACGTAAATCACTTGTTCTTTATTACCAGGGACGCGGCATGGAGTGGGTTTGGCAATTTGTTCTTAACCCAATTGATACCAAAAACACCCGACTTATTACTCGTGGAATTGAGCGAACCCCTCAATCCTTTATTTGGCGTCTGGGTATGCTTTTCATGGAACCTGCCTCATTTATTATGACAAGACGAATGCTACTTGGTGTTAAGGAGAGAGCCGAAGCATTAGTAGATAACAGAAGTGTAAATTAAATAATTACTGACTTGTTGAGAGCCGAACCCACAATCGCAACAATTTTTATCCCGCTTCTTTGCTGCTAATGAGGGCCAGTTATGTTACTACTTTCTATCACGGTGCAAACATCTTCTCAATTAGTCCTCGTTTGTAATGAGCACGAAGATTCAACCAAAATCGTTGCTTAATTTTAAAAATAAAAATCCTCAAAATTTCTTCGTTTACTCCTTCCCGTTAAGTAAAGTCCTCAAAAAGCAATTCCTTCACCAATTATTTGCATTCTACATTAATTGTCACTATTTTTAGTTTAAAAGCATTCGTAAGCTTATCTGGCAAACTAACCGTTTCTGATGAAACTATCCACTAACAACTTAAAATAAACTTCTGTGTATGAAATCAAAAAGAATTTTAGGAATCATTTTTATAATCCTTGCCATAGTGTTGTCTGTGGCGACTGTCGGATTATTTCCATCCTTTCTTGCGGCGATGTTTGGAATTTTTAGGTTGCTCACAGATCATCTGAGCGCTTATCAAGTAGGTGAAGTTTCTGGAAAATTAATTTATTGGGCAGTTCACTTTGTTGTCCTTATTGGATTGTGGCGATATGGAATAAGATGGTCATCAAAGCATGTGAATGTTAAAGAGCCGGTAGGATAGCAAAGATTTTCAAAAAAAAGTAACGTATAAATTATAACAATCAAAACCCGATTAAACGAAAGAGATTTTATCTATGTCACTTTTGTTGTTTTTTTCGCAAAACCGATTATGAGAATCGTTTTTATAGTCATGTCAATTGCCTTGTTATTAGGAATAATTTCCGCGATAGTTCCTTCATCCATTGCCGGCAACTTTTCGATTTTCAGACTGGCATTTCCGTCTTTCTTTGTTGTAATCCTTCCTGTATTACTTTTTTTTACTGCAAAGAAAAATTATGCTTCGAATAAACGAATTCATGAAGAGATGGAATATAATTTTGAAAATAATTTCCTGGCAATAAAAGGAGAAAGTTTCAACTCACAAATAAGCTGGGATAAAATTTACAAAGTGTCAAAAACAAAAAGGTGGTTATTTATCTGGCAAACAGGATATGTGGCAAATGCCATTCCTAAAAGCGATCTTTCGAAAGCTGCATTGGTTGAATTAAAACAAATACTTACAGCACAGGTGGTAAAAAATAATCTTCGGTAAAGAAGTCTAGACTATCAATGCCAAATATATCAATGATTTTCTGCAGAATCTTTCATGAAAGGGTCCTCCAGCCGAACTGTTCGGAATTTCCGAACAGTTGCCCTGCTATCCAACTCTCCTGACTTAAAGATATTTTTTAGGTGTTCGCTAATATTGGCCTTACTTGATATAAATAGTTCAACCAACTCTGCTTGCGACAACCACACAGTTTCTTTTTCAAAACGTACATTAACCTGGGTAATACCATCAGGTGTTTTGTATATCTCTATATCATTCATATTAATATTACTCAATTAGAAATAGACTAAGCCCGTCTCCTGCCAACGAATTTATACCTTAATAACTTTCTATCCGGCGAAGTCTTCAGATGTATATTAATTCGATATCCAAATATAAGATAGATCATTACATAAGAAGAAGAGGAAGTATGCAAGCTATCGGATAGTGAAAAAGTAATTAATGATTAACATAAAAAGGAAGGGGAAGTAACTCATTTCTTCCATCCAAAGGATTAATGCCCTTCGGAATCCAATCTGCTTTGATTCCAATCTTATTTTGCAGATTATTAAGTGCGTGTTCTACGATGGTATTTTTGTTGTTCATATTTTTACATTGTTCACGGAACATGAACAACGGTTATTTGTGAACAAAAATAACGTAAATGGAGCTTGAAAACGGGAAACGGTTTAAGTTCTGCAACCTTCCTGGAATTGTGCTTCTGAAATTGCTTGCATGGGAAGACCGGCCCGAAGAAAGAACCAAGGATATGACGATAAAGAAATATGGGAGCACCATTTAGATCTGTTTGCTGAAGAAGATGCGGAGCTTCTTCAGATTGGGACAAAAGTGTTGGGTCGCCAGATGAAACAAATTGCGATGAAAAATGATTTGTTATACCAAAGAATTAACACGCTTCTTGAAAAAAATATAGTGGCCGGAGAAAGCAGCAAAATGGCTGGAATTATGACAGGTTATTTTCAAAATTCAGTGATGGATAACGTCCGTCTGCTGGAAGAGATAAAACAGGAATTTTCTGAGGATTAATTTTATTTATAATCATTTATCGATCAAAATAGAAACTGTTTGTTACGAGGGTCGAAATACGATCGTAAAATAAATATCTATTGTTTCTTTACTAGCGAGAGCTTACACCTGGAGTTTTTCAAGTGGGTACTATTTAGGATTTGTTCGCCTGCATTAATGAAAGCGATAAGTTCATTGAACAAAACTTCGAGCATGAGGTGATTGACTGAAATTTTTTTCTTGTTTTCAAGTGCCTGATCGAGCAAGATTATTAAAGCCGAGTGGTATTGGGTGAACAAAAGTCTGAAAATCCTTAATTATAACTTCTTATGAAAATTAAGAACACGCCCAAGATAGCGGCTGCACTTTTTAATTTCGAGCCGAGCGAGTTTTGACTGCATAAAGACAATGGAGATTTAGCTGGAACACCTATTATCCCTTTCATTTCTTTCATATTTCCAAACATCAAAGACTACTATTTCAACATTGCCGAAACTTGCTAAACTACTTCTTCGAGCCGTTAATTCAGTCAAGCAGTCCCATCCTTTGAGCTTCCTTAAACAATCCTATCGATTTCTTAATACCTAACTTTAACCTTATATTACGTCTGTGAGTACCAACGGTTCGAGGTGAAATTGAAAGTCTCTCACCGATTTCATTATCCGTCAGTTGCAAGGCGACTAATTGCAGAATTTCCATTTCCCTCGGCGTAAGATTGTTTTTATTCCTTTTCTTCTCAAGTGGTCTGTTTTCCGCAGCTTCCAGAAGTTTAAGGGAAATTTCATTACTGTAACAGAAATTCCCTGAAAGTACGGAGCTTATGGCTTTCATTAGTTCGGAAGAATCGACATTTTTGAGAAGATAGCCTTTTGATCCTGCATCCCTGACACTTTCCACAAAGGACAGATCGTCATAATTACTTAAGGTTATGATTTTTAAATGGGCCTTGAAACGTAACATCCGGTATATGGTCTCCAAACCTGACATGCCGGGCATTTGGTAATCCATAAAAACTATATCGAAATCTCTTTTTTCTATTTTTTTGAGGGCCGCAATACCACTATCTGCTTCAGTAACTTTTATTTGCAGCATGGGCTTCAGGGCCAACAGCATTTTCTTTAACCCTTCACGCACCATGTGATGGTCATCTACGAGGAGTGCATTTATTTCTTTCTTTTCGGTCTCGGTAAGTTTTTCGTGAGCCATTCTGTTTCATTTAGGGGGACACTTATTGAAAAGCGGGCACCTTTTAAAGGCGTGCTTTGAATATGGAAGGCACCATTTTGGGATTTGATCCGGGCCTGTATATTTCCAAGCCCCATACCTTTTCTGTAATTTTGTATATCAAAGCCTTTTCCGTTATCCTCAAAGATCATTTTGAATATGTTTCTCTTGCTTAAAAAACGTATGGTCACTTTAGTGGCTTTGCCATGTCTTATTGAATTGGATATTAACTCCTGAACGACACGGTACAGATCGATCGTTAAGGCTTCGGTTAATGAAAGTGATTTTACATTCTCTTCATAAATCTGAAAGGTCGCATGTTTATTGAAATACAGCGAATAATCTGCAACCGCTTTTACGAGACCAAATTCTTTAAGATTTGGAGGCATGATATTAATACAGATATTTCTGCAATCGGTTAATAAAGTGTTGAGTAATTGGTTAGCTTTCTCCAAATTATTAAGCAAAGGCTTACTCTTTATTGATGCAAGGTTGCAGGCAATATGAAATTTTATGGCAGCAATTTGCTGCATGAGTGCATCATGCAGGTCAATTGCCATTCTTTGCCTTTCTTTTTCCTGGGTATCAATGATCGCGCGCATGATTGTATTTTCATGGGTTATTAAGGGACTGATATCTGTGGCACAAATTACCGTGAGTTCCCTGCCGTCCGGATTTAAAAAAGGAGAAACCCGGATGCTAACCGGAATTGATTTACCATTCCTAGGATACATAACCGGATGTTGATTGAAGCTCAATTTTTTTGTCCCCCTGGGGCTTTTATTGATAAAAGGGTTTCCTTTACAGATCTTACTGATATTGGTTCCTTTCAATTCGTTTTTGGAATAGAACAGTTGTTCCATGCAGGCTTTATTTACATCCTCAATTTTTCCTTTTTTATCAATTATGATTACCATATCAGATACAGAATGAAAAATACTATCCAGGTAATTTTTGGAGATCAGCGCTTCATTTAACTCCTCCCCAAGCATATTAATTCCGTTACTGATGGCATCTATTTCATCCTTTTTTTCAGAAAGAATTATGCGTGTGTCAAACTTCCCCTGTGAATAATCTATCAGGCGTTCGTTAATTTCTTTAAACCGCTTATCCATGCCGGTTATTTTTTAATAATAAATTGCTGCAACCAATTTTCCGCTTGCCGGGTATTATAAAAAACCCTTGAAGGAATTCCGGTCTTATTTACTTTGATGAAGAACTTCCCCATGAGATAATCAAATGGCCTGCTCACTATGATTGCAGTAGCGACCAGTCCTTCGGTTCCTTTTTCTGAAGCCAGGTAGTCACGGGCAGCCTTGTCAATTGTGCCAACTCCATCAACCAGGATCATGGCTGCCATTTTTTTCCCCTTTGTGAACCGGATTCGTTCTTCTACGATTTGTTTTGCTGTCTGCAGATCTATTTGCAACTGTTTTCTATAGGTGCCAATTAATATTTGGTTACGTATAAGCAGGCGGATAATTGGTGTTTCCGGTTCCATAAGGATAAAAGTAAAAACTTTTTTTTAAAAATTTCTACGTCTTTTTACGTAGATATTTGACTTAATAACCAGATTTAAAAATCAGTAATTCAACGTAGAAATGGTGAATGAAAAAGTTTCAAGTTTGAAGAAATTTTTATTCACCCAAATTTCTATTATGAGCAAAACGCAATCATTTTATGAAACCATCGACCAGGTGGTTACCTATGGAATCGAAAAGAGAATTCTTCACTTGTACACTTCTGATGTTCCTTTCAACGGAACACAAATTGAGATTAATGGCCGCAAGGTTCTGAATTTCGGATCGTGCAGTTACCTGGGACTAGAGTTCGACAAGCGATTGAAAGAGGGCGCAAAGAACGCTATTGACAAATATGGAACCCAGTTTTCAGAATCAAGGGCGTATGTTTCCCTCGGCATTTACAGGAAACTGGAACAGCTTCTTGAAGAGATATTTGACGCTTCCTGTGTTGTGGTTCCGACAACCACCCTAGGACATATTGCAAGCATACCAGTGGTTGTTGAAGATGATCATGCAGTGATATTGGATCAGCAGGTACATAATTCGGTTCAAACTGCCGTTCAACTGGTAAAGGCACGCGGAGTTCATATTGAACTGGTACGGCACAACAGGATGGACTTGCTGGAAGAAAGAATAAAGGAATTGAGCAACAAATTCAGTAAGGTATGGTATATGGCCGACGGGATCTATTCGATGTTTGGGGATTGTACACCGGTAGAAACCATTTTCGAATTTCTTCAAAGGTATCCAAAGTTTAATTTTTATGTAGATGACGCTCATGGAATGAGTATACATGGTCCACATGGAAGGGGATATGTATTGACGGAGCGGGACATCCATCCTAAAATGATTCTTGCTACCTCCCTCAATAAAGCCTTTGCCTCCGGCGGCGGCGCATTAGTATTTGGTAACCCTGAACTGGCACGAAAAGTAGGTACTGTTGGTGGCCCTTTGTTAAGCTCTGGTCCAATGCAGCCTTCAGGAGTAGGGGCGGCGATAGCCGCCGCACGCATTCATTTGAGTGATGAAATTATTGAGATGCAGGAGCGGTTGAAAGACAATATCAGGTTTGCCAGTTTACTGATAAAGAAATTTCATCTTCCCATAATTTCAGAACCTGGTGCTGCCATATTCTTTATTGGGGTTAGTTTACCAAAACTGGGTCACAATGTTGTCAGAAGAATGCTTGACAGGGGATACTATGTTAACCTTGGTGTCTTTCCTACAGTACCCATGAAAAAAACTGGTATAAGATTTACGATTACAAGGTTGCATACCTTCTCAGAAATTGAAGGTATGATATCGGCTTTGGCTGAAGAGCTGCCGAAGGCGATGAAAGAGGAGAATATAACTTTCGATGACATTTACAAGGCCTTTAGGATTCCATTGCCGAATGAAATTTCTGCAACAATAAAGAATG
>JBQCEG010000150.1:0-33947 GCA_051960475.1 Ginsengibacter sp. | reverse complement strand
TAAAGAACTAAATGCAAATAGAGAAACAATAACAGTAATGGCAATAATAATAATGGTAACAGACATATTTTTTTCTTAAAGGATCAAACCTACTGAAAAACTAAGAATGGTGGTATTTCTCATTTCTGAGGATAGTGCAGGCGCGATAGATCTGTTCAGCAAGGATCAATCGGACCAGTTGATGGGGAAAAACCAATTTAGATAAACTCCACTTCAGGGTTGCTCTTTCCAACACTTTTTCATCCAATCCATATGCACCTCCGATTAAAAAAATAAGATTTCGGGAACTTTGATTCGCGCTTTGTTGAATAAAATCCGCAACGTCCTCCGAACATAATAGTTTTCCCCTTTCATCAAGCACCACAAGTAAATCGTTTGTTTCCAGTGCATTTAAGATCATATGCCCTTCCGCCTTTTTAGTTTCACTTTCAGAAAGATTATTCTTTGATTTTGGCGTGGAAAAGATTTTCCATTCTACAGGATAATAATATGAGATGCGTCTTGTAAAAAGGTCGACACCTTCTTTTATATAACTTTCGTGAGGCTTTCCGATTGACCAAAAGTAAAGTTTCATGAAATTGTTTTTATACGAAAAAGCCTCTTCAGCAGAAGAGGCTTACGTTTGTGACCCCGTCAGGATTCAAACCTGAAACCTTTTGATCCGTAGTCAAATGCTCTATTCAATTGAGCTACGGGGCCAGGGAGGCGCAAAAATAAGAATATTTTTGTCAAGAAATTGGCAAGTAGTCAATTATTTCATTCCTCAATTAAATTTATTTGGATGAATTGTTTCAGATAATAAAAAAATAAGATTCACCAAAAAATAAAATAACCTTCAAATTCGTTTTGTTCAACTATTATATTTACTTTGGAGCTTTGCATTTCGGTTTGTGAAGAAGCTCTTAAGAATTAATTACTAGAATGTTAAGACAATGGCAGGCTTTTTGATAATCCGAAAAGATATTTAACGATCTAACTGTAAACTACAAGACAATGAAAACAACAAAGTTATTATCTCTGGCACTGTTCATATTCTTACTGAATTCCTGTGGCCCCAAAAACCCTAAAACAAGAAAAGTAGAGTTTACTTCTACAACCTATACTGATTTGACGACATGGAATTCTTCCGGAAAACCAGATGGAATGTTAAAGGATACAATTCCACCGGATCTTCTCCAGTTTATTGATACATTGCTTCCTGATGGTGAAAATTTGCCGAAAAGGCATCCTGAACTTTTTTCAAGTTCAGCAATCGGAGATATTACAATCACTTCTCCATCGACTGTGTATATTACATTTGTGAAGCAAAGTGGCGGGTTAAATAATGCACTCGGATTTTATACATATCCTACAGGACAATCTCCAACGAAACCTGAGGATATTCAACAAATCACTTACGTTTTTCCTAATGCCGGCAGTCTTAGCCCTTTAGTGCCAGGCGACAAAATGAATATAGGTAATTTCACAGCAGGAACATCTATTGGCTTTGTTTTGATGCAAAATGCGTGGAATCCGACCACAGCGACTCTAAATAACGACGCCATACATTACCTAACAAATGATGCTTTAAATCCCGAAGTTGATCCCAATTTGAGAAAGCACGCTGTTTTAATCCCTTACGCACCGGCTGATAAAACATTGATTGGTTTTGAAGATTATGACAGAACAAGCGCCGGCTGTGATAATGATTTTAACGATGTCTTATTTTATGTGACAGTAACTCATTAATTTTATAAATCTAAGAAAAGGTCGCAATCGATGGATTGCGGCCTTTTTTATTTGCAGTAATTGAAGACTTTCCTGCTATATAACTAAAGTCGATTTTAACCATGGGTGATTATGGTCATCTATTTCCAAGACAAAATGAGTTAATTTCGCAAATATTTTTTATCGACTATGAACAAAGAGACAGAACAAATTGAACACGTAAAATGTTTGATCATCGGTTCAGGACCAGCTGGTTATACTGCTGCTATTTATGCAGCAAGGGCTAACCTGAACCCGGTTTTATACCAGGGGATTCAACCGGGTGGTCAATTAACTATTACAACAGAAGTTGAAAATTATCCAGGTTATCCAAACGGAGTACAAGGCCCTGATATGATGATCGATTTTGAAAACCAGGCAAAGCGAATGGGCGCTGATATCAGATACGGGCTTGCTACTAAAGTGGATTTCGGCTCATGTCCATGTAAGGTTTTGATCGATGAAGAAAAATGGATCAGTGCCGACGCAATAATCCTTGCAACTGGTGCTAGCGCAAAGTGGCTCGGCCTTGAAAGTGAAAAAAGATTGAATGGTTACGGTGTAAGTGCGTGTGCCGTGTGTGACGGATTTTTTTTCAAAGGGAAAGAAGTTTGTATTGTTGGCGGTGGCGATACCGCCGCCGAAGAGGCTTTATACCTTAGCAAAATCTGCAGTTTTGTGCACATGTTTGTAAGAAAAGATGCTATGCGCGCGAGCAAGATCATGCAGATGCGTGTTTTGGAAACAAAAAACATCAAAGTATATTGGAACACCGAGGTGGAAGAGATTCTTGGAAAAGAAAAGACGGAAGCGGTTAGAATTTTAAACAACGTTTCGGGTGAAAAAACTGAGATCCCGGTAAGCGCATATTTTGTAGCGATTGGACATCAACCGAATTCAGAAATCTTTAAAGGCTGGCTTGATATGGATCAAGCAGGTTATATAATAACTAAACCCGATAGCACAAAAACAAATATTGAAGGTGTTTTTGCCGCGGGCGATCTGCAGGACAAAATTTTCAGGCAAGCCGTTACTGCAGCAGGTTCGGGATGTATGGCCGCTTTGGAAGCAGAAAGATTTTTAAGCACGCTTGAACATCCTGTTCCATCCGATCATTATCAAGCTGTGCAGGATGAAGAAAATAAATAATTGAAGTTTTCCATATAAAATTTTCCTTAATGATTAAAGTTGAATTGGAAGAACTCTTATTCAAATCCTTCCATGGTATTCACGAAGAAGAGAAGATCCTTGGAAATGATTACCGGGTAAATGTTTCAGTGGATTTTCATGAAAGAGATGAAGTGATTCATCATATAAATGATACGGTTGATTATGCGAAGATTTATGAGATTATTGAAAAGAGAATGAGCGTGCCAACGGCACTTCTCGAAACATTGGTAATGCATATTGGAAACGATATCCATCATCAATACCCGGATTTAAAATCAATTACTATTTCCATCAGGAAATTGCATCCACCAGTTGAAAGAATGCAAGGTTCTGCTGAAGTTACATGGCATAAAGAATTTTGATCCTGCAGTAAGCGAGCAAATTCTACAAATTTTTCTTCTGGCTCACATTTAGACTTACCCCAATAAATAGTAAGCAACCAAATTCAGCTATTTTTTATTCAATAAATCAACCATCTTTCTACCAGAATATAATTCTCTGCTTGATGTGAAAAAGTGATAAACGGTATTTTTAAGAGAACTTCCTGTTTCTCAAATCAATATCTTTGAATCCTTTCTATTTTATTCACAAAAAACCATTAGGCAAGATGAAAATTAAATTTCTATTCTTCTTTTCTTTTATTTTTCTAAGCTCATTTTCGTTTGCTCAAAACGAAAAATCGGTTTATGATCAACATGATCTCTGGAACCCGGATTTTTATCCTCCTTCAGTAAATATTTACAGAGCGGCAGATGGCGAACCAGGACCGCAATATTGGACGAACAAGGCGAGTTATAAGATCAATGCTACTTTAGATCCGTCCAAAGATGCCATAACAGGAAGCGTTATTATCTCTTATACTAATAACAGTCCCCAGCAATTACCTTTCCTTTGGTTGTATCTCGACCAGAATTTATTTAATCTTTCTTCACGCGGGCAAGCGAAATTTCCGGCCACAAGAAGAAGCCGTTACGGTGATGTGAATTCCACTTTTGAGGGAGGCTTTAATATCAAATCTGTAAAGTTGCTTTCTACCCAAAAAGGAAAACTCTCTTCTTCTGACGTTTTTAATCTTGTTTCTGACACGAGGATGCAAATCCGCCTTCCAAAACCTTTGGTTCATGGAGGAACGGTTCAAATCAAGATTGATTATTCTTATAATATTCCAAAAGAAGGTAGCGACCGCACAGGAATTTTGGATACTAAAAACGGAAAAATTTATGCAATAGCTCAATGGTATCCGCGCATGTGCGTTTATGATGACGTTGAAGGATGGAATACGTTGCCTTATCTTGGCGCAGGAGAGTTCTATCTCGACTATGGCGATTTTGATTATTCGGTTACGGCTCCTGCAAGTATGATTGTTGCAGGTTCCGGAGATCTGCAAAATCCTCAGGATGTGCTTACTCCGACAGAATTAAAAAGATATAACCAGGCAAAGCAAAGTGAAAAAACGGTCATTATCCGTAGCGCCGAAGAAGTTTCTGATCCGGCTTCAAGGCCAAGAAAGGGCAACATCACCTGGCACTTTAAATTGAAAAATGCGAGAGACGTTTCCTGGGCTGCTTCGACCGCATTTATCTGGGATGCCGCAAGAATTGATTTTCCTTCAGGAAGGAAAGGGCTTGCTCAAAGCGTTTATCCTGTAGAATCTAATGGAAATAATGCATGGGAAAGGTCTACAGAATATGTAAAAGCTGCGCTTGAGGGATACTCTAAAAGATGGTTTGAATTTCCATATAACAGTGCAACAAATGTAGCCAGCAACATCAACGGAATGGAATATCCGGGAATTGTTTTTTGTAATTCAAAGTCAAAAGGAGCAAGGCTTTGGGGCGTTACCGATCATGAATTTGGACACACGTGGTTCCCGATGATCGTGGGAAGTAACGAACGTAAATTTGGCTGGATGGACGAAGGTTTTAATACTTTCATCAACGGCATTTCAACCCAGGATTTTAATAACGGCGAATATGTTGGCAAAAAGAGAGATCTTACCAATTACATTTTTAGAAATGGAAGTGAAACGGTAATGAGTGAGCCGGATGCACTGCAGGAATCTAATATTGGCGCAGCTTTATATTACAAGCCTGGATATGCGCTGGATCTTTTAAGAAATGAAATTTTGGGGAAGAAAAGATTCGATTACGCTTTTCAACTTTATATTAAGAGATGGGCCTACAAGCATCCAACGCCATGGGATTTTTTCAGAACAATTGAAAATGTAAGCGGCGAAGATTTAGAATGGTTCTGGAAGGGAATGTTTATCCATAATTACAAACTGGACCAGGCAGTTACCGGTGTTAAATATGTGAATGACGATCCTTCACAAGGAGCTTTGGTTACTGTACAAAATCTGGATAGAATGGCCATGCCACTTTACTTGCAATACGTAACTGAAAGTGGAAAAACCGATAGTTTAAAGATCCCCGTCGAAGTTTGGCAAAATGGGCCTACATGGGTTCAAAAAATAAATTCTACTGAAAAATTAAAATCAGTAACGATAGATCCAGAACATGTTTTTCCGGATATTAATCGTGATAATAATACCTGGAATTCATCCGGACAATAGGATTTCAAAAAATGACCAAAAATGGCCGGCGCGTTTTTCGCCGGCTATTTTTTTGTAAGCCAGTGAATATTAGTTAAACATTAAGTTATGATAAACAATTTTGTAATAAAACAATTTACCATTTTGTCAATTTATCGATACTTTTGCCACCCTTTATGAAAGATTTAAAAGAAATATTTCCTTTACTGTCCGAACCCAAAAACATTGCTATCACTTTTCATCAAAAACCTGATGGCGACGCGATGGGATCAGGATTGGCGCTTTACAATTTTCTTATCCAGTTTGGCCACAATGTTACCGTTATTTCTCCTACCAACTGGCCAGCCTTTTTGAATTGGATGCCCGGAGCAAAGAGTGTGGTTGATTTTGAATTGCATACTGCAAAAGCCGAAGAAGCACTTAAAAAAGCAGATTGGCTTTTTTGCCTCGATTTTAATGTGCTTAGCCGTACAAAAAATATGGAGCCGGTTATTGAAAGTTTACAATGCACAAAGATACTTATCGATCATCACCAGCAACCTCAAACTGCTTCTTTTGATTATGGTTTGAGCGACACTTCCAAAAGTTCTACTGCAGAAATGATCTTCGATTTTATTGTCGATAGTGGTCATGCTGAGAAGATCAATACTGAAGTCTCCGAATGTCTTTATGCAGGTGTAATGACTGATACAGGTTCTTTCAGGTTCAATTCTACTTCGGCGAATGTGCATAGGATGGTGGCTCATTTGAAGGAAAGTGGTTTGGATCACAGCCAGGTGCATGAAAATCTTTTTGACAATTTCCTTGAAGGTCGTTTTCGATTTTTCGGAAATACCTTACTTAACAGGATGGAAATTTTTTATGAATACAATACCGCGCTGATCGCTATTCCACAAAAAGACCTCATAAAATATAACGTAAAGACCGGCGACACAGAAGGCCTGGTAAATTTTCCTTTGAGTATAAAAGGAATTAAGCTTGCCGCCGTGATCATAGATAGGGGAGATGAAAGAAAAAGCTCTTTCAGAAGTAAGGGCGGATTTGATGTGAATACATTTGCAAGAAAATATTTCAACGGTGGCGGCCACCACAACGCTGCAGGCGGAAGAAATAAAGAACCTCTTGATGAAGTGGTTGCCAAATTTAAACAGGCAATCAAAGAAAATAAAGAACAATTAACCAATTAAAAATTTAATCAAAAAATCAAAATGAACAAATCTATTTGCCTTGTTGCTGCAGCGTTTTTATTGCTTGCGACGGGCTGCCAACAGCAGGATTTTAAGAAGGCACCGGATGGATCCGAATATAAAGTGATAAGAAATTCCGGGGGGCAAAAAGCCAAGGATGGTGATATCATGCTCGTTTACGCTTATGCCAGATATAAGGATAATAAAATTGATACACTTCTTTTCAGTAGCGTTCAAAGAAGTATGCCGCGATTCTTGCCTTATGATACAATGCAACTTCCACCTTATTTTAAAGAAATTCATGAAGGCGATAGCCTGGTATTAAGGCAATCAACCGATTCCTTAATAAAATATGGCCAGGCTCCTCCTTACATGCAAAAAGGAAATTATGTAATTCAATCTTTTAAGATTGAAAAACTGCTTCCTTCCCGTGAAGCAGCTGACAGTGTTGCTAAAACCTACGAGGCAAAAGCCAAAGTAATTACGAGACAAATGGCCATAGAAAAAGTTGAAAAGGATATAGCAAATAATGATTCATTGGTGAAGGCTGACGATAAGGCTATCCAGGATTATATGGCGAAAAACAAACTGACTGGCCAGAAAACAAAGTGGGGAACTTATGTGGTAATTGATTCTGCCGGAACAGGTCCCGCAATCAGCGACAGCGATGTAGCTGTTGTAGAGTATACAGGTCGCACATTTGATGACAGCACTTTTGATTCTAATACCAATCCAAAATTCGGTCATCCTCAGCCTTTGGATGTTGACATGAGCGCATATCGTGTTATTCCCGGTTGGATTGATGGTTTAAAAATGATGCACAAAGGAGCGAAAGGAAAGATTTTAATTCCCTCATATCTTGGATATGGCGCAAACGGCATCCCTCCTAAAATTGCCCCAAATTCCAATCTTGTTTTTGATATTAAAGTAACTGATGTATTGAATCAACAGCAATACCAGGAAGTGCTTGACAAGCAGCAAAAGCAAATGGAACAACAACGCCAGATGATGCAGCAGTTGCAGCAAATGCAAAGACAACAACAACAGCAGAAGCAAAATCAGCAGGCTCCGCCACAAGGCAAAAAATAATTTTAGTAGAACAAAATGATCTGCCGGGCTTTTTGAAAAGCCCGGTATTTTTTTGTGCCCGCTTTCAGTAAACCAATAAAATCAAAAGAATTTTATTTTTCTTTTTAAGACGAACTGCGTTTACGCTTTGCCGTATGCTTCAATCAATTTGATTGCTTCCACTGCTTCTTTCACATCATGCACACGTAAAATTGAAGCACCATTTAACAATGCAATTGTATTCAAAACGGTTGTGCCATTCAATGATTCTTCAGGGGAAATACGTAACGTTTTGTAGATAGTGGATTTTCGCGAAACACCAGCCAGTAAAGGTTTTTCAAGCATTTTAAATTTGCCAAATTCTTTGAGTAGCTTGAAATTTTGTGCTATGTTTTTTCCAAAACCAAATCCGGGATCAACAATAATGTCATTAATGCCGGCCTTTTTGCATTCATCTGTTTTTACAATAAAAAAATCAAGGATCTCTTTTATCAGGTTTTCATAGTTCGTTTCCTGATGCATTGTTTCAGGCACTCCTTTCATGTGCATACAGATGTAAGGCACATTCAGTTTTGCTACAGTCCCAATCATCTTTACATCCATTTCTCCCGAGCTGATGTCATTGATGATCGAAGCGCCGGCAGAAATTGTTTCCAGTGCAACTTTTGAATGATAAGTATCAATTGAAATGATAATGCCAGGGAAATTACTTGTAAGCAATTCAATTGTCGGGATTAATTTTTTTAATTCATCTTCAGCTGAAATTCTTGTGCTTCCTGGTCTTGTACTTTGGGCGCCGATATCTATAATATCGGCTCCTTCATCGATCATTTGGGCAACTTTATTTTTAATTGCTTCAAATGTCGCAAACCTGCTTCCTTCATAAAATGAATCTTCCGTTAAGTTTAGAATACCCATTACCAACGGCCTTTCAATAAAAAGTAATTTCCCTTTGCAATTCACTGAAAACATTGTTTTTTTAAGTTTAAATTTGGCAATCATTATGAAGCAAGTTAACGAAGTTACTACCGAACTGCAATTCGAAAACGCAGTAAACAAATGCAGGGAAATATTTTTGAAAAAGACTAAAGACTATGGAACCTCGTGGCGCGTTTATCGCACTATTTCTGTTGCTGACCAGGTTTATATTAAGGCCAAAAGAATAAGGAATATACAGGAAAACAAAGTTCAAAAAATTGGCGATGACATTATTGATGAGTTCATGGGAATTGTAAATTATTCCGTGATTGGTTTAATACAACTGGATATTCATGATGATGAGATGGAAGAATTGCCTCTGGACGAAACGCTTGATTTTTACGATGAAAAAATTCACGCTGCCAAATCTTTGATGCAAAACAAAAATCATGATTACGGGGAAGCGTGGCGTGAAATGAGCCAGGAAAGCTTTGTGGACCTTATATTGGCGAAGGTTTTAAGAATAAAGCAGATCATACAAAATGATGGCAAGACACTGGCCAGTGAGGGAATCGACGCCAACTTTTATGATATTTTAAACTATGCTGTTTTTGCTTTGATTTTATCCGAATAAAAGTTTGATCTTTTTCTAAAAAAACAAAAATGAAAGTTTTAGTAAACATTTGCAGGGCAATCGTTGGTATCTTGTTTATTTTCTCCGGACTGGTTAAGGCAATGGATCCGCACGGACTTGCTTACAAAATGCAGGAATTTTTTGACGTTTGGGCCATGAACCATTCGCTTGCTTCATTTATGTATTGGCTTAGCGACTTCGCACTTCCATTTGCAATAATTATGATAACGCTTGAGATCATTGTTGGAGTGGGAATTTTATTGGGTATCTGGAAGAAATTTTTTACGTGGCTTATACTTTTACTGATGATCTTCTTTGCCTTTCTTACAGGCTATGCGGCTCTTTCCGGAAAAATTTCAACGTGTGGTTGCTTTGGCGATTGCATTCCACTTACCTCAATGCAGTCATTTATAAAAGACCTGGTTTTGCTTGTGTTGATAATTATTTTATTTTTTGGAAGGAAATATATTGTTCCATTATTTACACCCGCTTTCGATGTGTTGTTGATTGTAATTTCAACTTTCCTTGTATTGTATTATCAATGGTATGTAATGCGGCATTTGCCGACGGTAGATTGTCTTCCTTTTAAGAAAGGCGGCAATGTACTGCAATTACGCAAAATGCCTGCTGATGCGGTTCCCGACAAAAAGGAATACCGTTTTGTTTATGAAAAAAATGGAAAGAAACAGGATTTTACGATCAAAGATCTTCCCGATTCAAGCTGGCATTTTGTGAGTCGCCAGGATATACTTATTCAAAAGGGTAAAAATAATGAGCCACCGATCAAGGATTTTAACCTGATGACAATTTCGGGCAATGATTCTACTCAAGCGGTTCTGAGCCTTGACGCGTCTTATTATTTATTTTTTGTAAAAGATTTTTCGAAGACGAACTATTGGTTTAGCGATTTCAATCAAATTTATCAACATGCTAAAAATACCAATAGGCTTTTATACATCGTGACGCCTGATATGGAAGAAGCAAACCAGTTTTTTAATAAGCAAAACAATTATCATCTTCCTGTTCTAAGTCTTGATGCAACCGCTTTCAAAACTGCAGCACGAACAAATCCTGAGCTGTACTTGATGAAAGGTCCGGTAATAAAAGATAAATGGGGATGGGCAGATTTTGACCAGGCAACTAAGAAATAGTTTGGATCAGACTTTTCTCTTTTCGTCTTTTTCATAATGACTTGCCGGGATTCTTTGTGCAAGCCAACTATCTTTCACAGGGATGATCCAATGGTCCAACAATTCTTTTTTAGTAAGAATAGTATTGTTGAAATAAAGCGTATCAGGTGTTATGTAATCATGTTCAATTGAATAGTTCACATGCGCAAGAGGAATCAGCTGAATTTTTTCGTTTACTATAAAAGCCAACGTTTGCCTGTCGAGCAGTTGAACATGATAATCTTTCTCAAGATTTTTGATAAACCTGAAAGCGCTGTCAGTGCTGCAACCGCCTACTTTTACACTTGATTCATCTGCCATCAATATAATGAACTGGCCGAAAAAAAGATTGGCGTAAGCTTTAACGTCGCTGCCATGGCTTTTCCAGACATTGCTAAATTCAGCGAGTTGCTCTTCAAGCTGTAAAGCTTCATGAATAGTAAAAAGACGACTGGATTGATAAACCCATACACGGGAATTATCGTCGAATTCTTCGGGGATTAAATCTTGAAAGTGGATATTCATAGTGAGCGTAAAGTTACAGAGGAATTTTAAGTGATGGAAGCAATTGGTGTAAAAAAGTTTTGCCTTTTTCGATCACATTACGGCAATTTTCTTGCCATACTTTTTAACAGCAATAATTGTAAAATTCCTTCGAACTAATACGACTGAAAGCGTTGATTACGCTAACTGTCCAAGCCTTTTCAGGTATTGAACATGAGAAACAATAGCATGCCTCATTTTGGGGAATTCAATGTAATTGATATCAAATTCTCCACAGGTTTTCTTAATGATCTTGCTGATAGCAGGGTAGTGGATGTGAGATATCCTTGGAAACAGATGATGTTCAATCTGGAAATTTAAGCCACCAAGCAACCATGAAATTGTTTTGTTTTTTGTAGCAAAGTTGGCTGTAGTATTAATTTGATGGACTGCCCATTCGCTTTCAATCTTTCCTGAGATCTCGCTTGGCATCGGGAATTCGGTGTGTTCAACTGTATGCGCAAGTTGAAAAACGATACTTGTTGCAAATCCGGTTATCAATGTTATTGTTAAAAAACCAATAAGCCAGGGAACAAATCCAAGCAATATTATGGGCAAAACGACAAACATAAAAGTGTAAATCAATTTGGCAGCCCAAAAAGAAAAATGCTCGTATGGAGTAAGCTTTCTCAATTGAACAACGCCGATTCTGCGTTTGAAATATTTTTGATAATCAGAAATAAAGATCCACACAATGTGTAAAAAGGCGTACAAAAACCAGAAGTAATATTGCTGGAACTTGTGCATCTTCAACTTCTTTTGTGTAGAGGCAAATCTTAACCATGGACGCGCTTCAAGATCGTCGTCAATTCCGTCAATATTTGTGTAAGTGTGATGAATAATGTTATGCTTCAGGTTCCACATGATAGCGCTGCCACCCAAAAAATTTAATGAATAACCGGCTGCTTTATTCAAGATCTTCGATCTGCTAAAACTACCGTGTGCGCCATCGTGCATCACGTTAAATCCGATTGCAGCCGTAAGCAATCCGAAGAAAATGCATTCAGGAATGGCGATCCATACCAAAGGCGTAAAAAACACGAGGTGTAAATATATCGCAAGGTACAATAGAACAAAGAGTACAGCCTTGAAGAGTAAAGAAAAATTGCCGGTCATAGATTGATTTCGCTCGGTAAAATATTCATTAACACGCTGTTTTAATACCGTATGAAAATCACCTTTACCCTGTGTAAACTTTGGAGTTGCCATTTGTTATTTAAAATTATTTTTTAGGTTAACTATTTAATTTTCTATGTCACATTTTGTACTAAAGCATCAAAAGTACTGATACCGATCATCTTTTTCGAAACAAAACCTTCAGCATGTTTTACTCCAATCATTTTGCCAAACATCTTTGAGCGGTTGATAATACTTTCCAGGAATTCGGGAGTCGAAATGTAGGTCTGAGGTTCGTTATCGTTTTCAATACCGGTAAAAAACTGAGTTTTAAATGCTTTGATTGCTTCAATTTTTTTATCGATAACATTTGAAATATCAATCACAAATGAAGGCGAAAAATATTGATCCTGGATATAATTAAAAATATATTTCGGTTTCCAGATATGCTGCTTTTCACCATCGTCAATCGTCTCTATTTTTCTAAGTCCCGAAAGAAAGCAAGCGTCTGAAACAAGTTTTGCTGCACGTCCATGATCAGGATGACGATCATCAATTGCATTGCACAAAACGATCTCAGGCTTATACTTTCTTAAAACCCTGATTATTTTTCTTTGATTTTCTTCATCGTTTCTGAAGAATCCGTCGGCCATGTCCAGGTTTTCTCTTGCATCAACTCCTAAAATCTTAGCTGAATTGGCGGCTTCTTCCTCCCGTGTTTGTGCAGTTCCTCTCGTACCTAATTCTCCACGTGTAAGATCTATAATACCGGTCTTCTTTCCATTCTTTTTTTCGACTAACAATGTTCCGGCACAACTTAACTCAATATCATCAGGATGAACACCAAAAGCCAATAAGTCTATCTTCATTATTTGTTTTATAGATTCTGGAAGAATATCAGAAAAATAATGCGGCAAAGGTACTGCAAAATCAAGGATAATTTTACAGTTTTATGATTTTGTATTGCAGGAGTTTAGTAGAAGAAGAAATTTTACAAATTTTTTTTTAGCCGGAATATCCATACATCCTTTGGACTTCCTTAACGATTGATTCCATTTCTGCATCTTTACCAGCGGCGTCATAAGGTTGTTTTAAATCACTACCAAAAACGTAAGCCACGGTTTGCCAGAAACGTGCGGTAAAACCACCTTTCAATTGCTTTAAAATATCATAACAATTGGTGCCGCCCGTTTCGCGGTTGATCAATTTCATTAACACTTTACCCTGGTAAACAGAAAGATTTTTCAGCGGATCAGAAAATTGTTTTTTCAATTCTTTTTCCCTGCTGTTGATATATCTTCTTACTTCAACTTTGTTTGGATTATTGGCTATGTGGTTTTCAATGTCAACAAATACATATCCTGCCTTTCTTGCGTAAGGATACGTAACGTAAACTGCATTGCGTAATCTTGTCCACGCTGCACGTGCACTTGCATTACTTTTGCCCCAAACATAAACGCCCGCAAGAATTTTTGCTTCAATCGTATCTCCATTATAAACAACGGCGGAGCAGATAATTGTGTCATTCGGTCCGTGCTTCGCAAAAATAGGATAGTTTGTTTGTGCAGACTGAGCTTGGCAATTCGCAGTCGCGGCGATGCTGAGCAGAACAACGCCCAAAAACAAATTTGTTATTTTACCAGAGGATTTCATTGCTCCTGTAAATTTATAATTTATATAAGCAAATACAAAAGCACGATTGTAAAGATTCTATGAAATTTCTTTTCGTTTTTAGGAAGTAAAAGTTATTAATTGTTGGCAATGAGAAAAAGGTAAAAAAGGAACATAAACACCAGAGCAATCGACAGCAAAGAGGCTCGTTTTGATGCCTTCACACGACTAACAAGTGAAACAACGAAACCGCATGACATGATAACGAGGCCCAGCCAAACTAAATTGATATATGGGAAATAATACGCTTTCAATGTAACGAAATCAGTAAGCTTGTCAGTTTCCTTAGAATTGATCTTAAATTTCTTATTGTCAGTTATTCCTGAAAAATTCAAATATAAATTTTGAGAAGCCAGTGTGTCATCAATGTAATTAAGCAACTGGTTTTTAACATAAAGCGCAGGATACGCTTTATAACTCTGACCATCCTTTGCAAACACGGTAATGTCGGCAACCAAAGCTGTGTCAGTTGGAGCAAAGTGGAACCGTTCGTTTTGCGGATCTTTTACAATTTTATTCAAAACAAAAAAGCCATTTGAATAAAAAACAGAATCGCCAATGGCCATCTCATGATTCCTGAATTTGGCAGTGTCATTACTTTCATTTGGAATTGAAATGGTAGATATGTAAGTGAAAATATCGTGCGTCAGGTAATGTTTTGTTCCCGGATTCGAACTCAGCGTGTTGTCTTTCATCCGGTATGCATCGGGTGTTAACATGAATTCCTCATCAGTCTTGCCAGTGGACGCATTTTTTTCTTTAAAATGTAATTTATAAAAAGTGCGGTCTTTTTCATTGGAGGCTGAATCGCCAACATAAGTCACTATATAATTTCCCATTTCTGTTGGCACGCCTTTCAGAAGAGTAAGATTTTCCATCGGGTCTTCATTGCTTCTTCCTGTTGGATCTTTTGCAAATGGAACATTTATTCCGGTCTTGCTGTTGTCACTTATTACCTTTTTGTTGCCGGATGATATCAGCATTCCTCCAATCAAAAGTGCAAATCCCAAATGAGCAATAGCTGCGCCGGCAGCTTTCATCTTCCAGTTTAGAACTGTTTTAAGATAAAAGCCGTTGGCAACTAAAGAAAAAATACAGGCAAATAATGCAAGGTAAATCGCAACTAAAAATCCCGGACCTTTTTCAGTGAATTGGATCGGGTAAAAAATTACTAATAAAACTGTTGCTACAACTGCAATTCCCAGTGGCCAGGCAAGTTTCTTAAAAAGGTATTGTTTGGGAGTTTGCATGTATTTAAAATATTGAGATATCGCCGTTAAAGAACCAACAATAAAGGCAACCAATACGAGCACTTTGTTATAAGCAAATTTAGGGTCAGAAGGCTCTGCCCAATTGGTTCCAAAAATTTTATTGTAAACCGGAAGCGATGTAATGGATATTATAAACAAGGCAGAAAGAAATAAGATCAATGAACCGATGAACATCCAGAACTCACGGGAAGAAATGTCTTCCTCTTTTTGAATCGCAGGAATTTTTTTGTAATTCCTGATATACAGGAAGAGCATCGGAACGGTAATTGCCAGCACGTAAATACCTATCAAAACATTCATTGCCATTCCAGCTTCTGTAAAAGCGTGAACGGAAGTATCGCCTAAAATCCCGGTCCTTGTGAGAAAGGTGGAATAAAGAACAAACAGGTACGTCATTATGACGAAAAAATAAGAAGCGCGCAATGCATTCTTTGTGGAATTGTAAATTACCATGCAATGCAAACCGGCAACTAGGATTAACCACGGAACGAAGGATGCATTTTCTACAGGATCCCAGGCCCAATATCCACCAAATGAAAGTGATTCATAAGCCCATTTTCCACCCATCATGATTCCTGTTCCCAAAACACATGCACTCAATAAGGCCCATGGAATTGCGGGTTTTACCCATTCTCCGTAATCCTTTCCTGAGAGGGAAGAATAAGCAAATGAAATAGGAACGATGGTGCTTGCAAAACCTAAAAATAAAATTGGCGGATGAATCACCATCCAATAATTTCTTAATAAAACATTTAGTCCGACGCCATCTTTAATATAACTCAGGTAATCGGGCTGTGAAAAAATTGGGCCTGCCAATTCATTTCTTGTCAATACAAAAGGACTGCTTCCGATACGCGTATTAAAAACATAAATCCCGATGATCATCATCACCAGGAAAAACTGGGCGGAATTGATGATGGCCATAACTGGCGCTTCACGTTTTTTAGCAGTAAAGATCAAAACGGTGCCTAAAACGCAATGCCACAAAGCCCAAAGTAGGAAGCTTCCTTCCTGGCCTTCCCAAATACAAGCGAGCAAATATTTGGGCTCTAGTTCTTTGGAAGCATGTTTATAGGCATAAAAATATTCGAAGTAATGATGCGAGCAGATGTAATAAATAGAAGCAAAAACAGCGAACAATGAAATGGCTTCGATAAAAAAAACAGTGCGCGCCATTTTCAGCCACTTTTGCTTTTCAATTTCAAGTTGAACTTTGGAAGCGGTAAAATAAGAGATGGCCGAAACGATAGAGGAAACGAAGGCAAGGACGATAAAAAACTGGCCAATCTGACCAGGAATTAAATGTTCATTCTCAAAAGTCATTCTTTAGTCTTAATTGGATTGGGAAACCGTTTTTTCCAACTGCTGCTTGTTGTCTTTGTACTTTGATGGACATTTAAGCAAAATGCCATTGCATTCAAAAACATTCCCTTCCATTTTTCCTTTCAAAACAACACGGTCACTTTGTTCAAGTTCCGGTGGTTTTGGGTTGTGGTAAATAACCTGGGTTGTATTTCCAAGACTATCAACTGCATAAAAAGAAAGATAATTCGGATCTTTTAGGGCATCATATTGAATAGGCTTGGATTTATCCAGCCGTGCAATAAGGTGAACATATTTACCTTGCTTTTGCCTGGCCGAACCGATTGTATCGTACGTAGAAAAATCTACTGAATACATCAATAAGGCGCCGATGGCAGCTGCAATTACAACCAAGATAATAATACTGGAAGTTTTCATCTAATGTGGAATTTGAAGTGCAAATTTAATGAAAAATGGGATGTTTCAATTTCGAAGCTATGTGATCTGTGTCAAATCTAAAATGATCTTGCTCATAAAACTTTTCTTTAACAATAGATGCGCAGTGAACAAATAAAAAATCAATTTTTTTAATTCGACTTGCTCTGAGTTGTTAACTCTTTTGAATCCTTGGCTTCCATGTTACTTCAGGAGCGTTATTTTTCATTCCGAGATAGCGGGCGAGGGTGAATAAATAATCGCTGAGCCTGTTGAGGTATTTAATGATCAATGGCGCAACATTTCCTGAGTCTTGTAGTAAACCAACACAACTTCTTTCAGCACGCCGGCAAACGCAACGGGCAATATGCGAAAAAGAAACAACCGGAAGTCCTCCTGGTAAAATAAAATGTTTCATTACTGGCAACGATTCATTCATTTTGTCGATTTCTTTTTCGAGCATTTCCACATCGCTTTCATGAAGATCGGGAATAGACATTTTCATTTCTTTTGATGGATCACAAGCGAGTTCAGAACCGATCGTAAAAAGGCGGTCCTGGATTTCCTTTAAAATCTCTTTACTATGATCATCATTTGAAAAATCTGAAACAAGACCGATATAAGAATTTATTTCATCCACTGTTCCGTAAGCATCAATTCTTAAATCACTTTTGAAAACCTTTGTTCCTCCTATAAGACTTGTCTTTCCGGCATCGCCAGTCTTTGTATATATTTTCATTGACATAATAAATATTTTTTGGTGTAAAATTACCCAAAACGCACAGCGATTAACACAATAAAAAGTAAGGGAATAATATTAACCTATCGCCACAATTTTCTTCTCGTTAGCACGATCGTTTTCGATTATGCCGTCTTTCAGGCGGATAATACGATGTGCATGTTCGGCAATATCTTCTTCATGAGTAACCAGGATAACCGTGTTGCCTTCTTTCTGAATTTTTTCAAAAATATTCATGATCTCGATTGAAGTTTTGGAATCCAGGTTTCCTGTAGGTTCGTCAGCGAGAATAATTGATGGTTTATTCACCAAAGCGCGCGCAATGGCAACACGTTGGTTTTGTCCTCCTGAAAGTTCGTTAGGTTTGTGGTGACTTCTGTCAGCAAGGCCAACTCTTTCAAGCATTTCAAGCGCCTGTTCCGTTCTTACTTTTTTGGAAGTGCCATTGTAAATTAATGGCAATGCTACATTTTCAGCAGCGGTTAACCGTGGTAAGAGATTGAATTGCTGAAATACAAATCCAATTTCTTTATTTCGAACATCAGCCAGTCCATCATCTTCCATTTTACTCACATCTTCACCATTCAAAATGTATCTTCCTGAAGTAGGAGAGTCGAGACAGCCCAGAATATTCATTAAAGTCGATTTACCACTTCCGCTTGGGCCCATGAGGGCCACGTATTCATTTTTAGCCACGTGCAATGAGATTCCCTTAAGCACTTTCAGTTCCTGCTTGCCAAGGAAATAACTTTTCTTAATATCAATTAATTCTATGATCGGGGCCATTTGCTATGCGGTTAATTATGAATAGGAGTGGGTCAAAAAATTAGTTTTAATAAACAGTAAAAAAACAAAAAACTGCTTTTTATTTTTAGCGTCATTCGACGGCTTTATTTTTTTATCACTTTTGGTACTTTGAAAAATTCCTCATCATGAAGAGGAGCGTTTCTGAAAACATCTTCCCTGGAAATTTCTTCTTTCACTTCATCTTTTCTGAAAATGTTTTTATTCTGTGTCATGTGAAGTAGCGGCTCTACATTTTCCGTATCCAATTCATTCAACTTGTCAATAAAACCGATCATTTTTTCAAGGTCGACTTTAATTTCATCTTTTTCATTTTCGTCAAATTGAAGTCTTGAAAGATTGGCCAGTTTTTCTATTAAAGCATCATTCACATTCATTCAGCAAATATAAAAGGTTTATTCCTTTAATGGTTGTCGTTGATAGCCCTCATTATTCCGCTTATCATTTTTTAAAACGTGTCAATTGGCTCTTTAATCCAAATTGAAAATCTGATTATCTTCGCCCCCTTATGAAAATGGAGAAAGAAAAAAGTGCTGATAAAAGAGAAATTGTAATGAGTGGCATTAGGCCGACAGGTTTTTTGCACCTTGGAAATTATTTTGGCGCCATTCGTAATTATGTGAAAATGCAGGAAGATTATGAATGTTATTTTATGGTAGCAGATCTTCATTCGCTCACTACTCATCCTGACACAAAAGAGTTGAAATCAAATGTTCACCGTGTTTTGGCAGAAAATATCGCTTGTGGTCTTGATCCGGATAAAGTGGCGCTTTATTGTCAAAGTCACTTGTACCAGACTTCTGAATTATATCTTTATTTGAACATGCTCGCGTATAAAGGCGAACTCGAAAAAACACCAACATTTAAAGATAAAGTTCGCCAGCATCCGGATAATGTAAATGCGGGATTGCTCACTTATCCTGTTTTGATGGCGGCCGATATTATGATCCATCGCGCAAAGTATGTTCCTGTGGGCAAAGACCAGGAGCAGCATTTGGAGATTACCAGGAATTATGTCAACAGGTTTAATCATCGTTATGCCGAAGTTTTTCCCGAACCCTTTGCATTTAATTTTAATAGTGAATTGGTGAAAGTGCCTTCACTTGATGGAAGCGGCAAGATGAGCAAGAGCGAAAACCAGATGGCGACAATTTATTTGGGTGACGAAGACGATGCCATCAGGAAGAAAATAATGAAAGCCAAGACAGACAGCGGTCCTTCAGAAAACAATTCTGTAAAACCGGAATATATTGAAAATCTTTTCACCTTAATGAAACTGGTGAGCGCTCCTGAAACGATTGCTGAATTTGAACAAAAATTCAATAATTGTTCCATTCGTTATGGCGATATGAAAAAGCAATTGGCAGAAGATATGGTTCAGTTTATCGCACCGATAAGACAAAGAGTAAACGATATTTTGAACGACGAACCGTACTTGCAAAAAGTAATGAAACAAGGCGCAGAAAAAGCGCGAATAAGCGCCGAGGCCACAATGCAGGAAGTTAGAAATGCAATGGGATTGAACTATTTTAAGAACTAACAGTAAACAAAGGAAATCGTTGTAAATTTTTTCTGCTGCCTTTACGATTTCCTAAATAAATATTTTAGCATATTGAAATTATATTTACTTTTAAAGACCTGCCAAAGGAGATGAAAAATTGCAATCTGAATTAAAAACTCAACAACATTATGGCGAAATCTAAGAAACCAAAACACATTGCGGTGGCCGGAAATATAGGGGCAGGAAAAACCACCTTAACTGAATTATTGAGCAAACATTTTAAATGGATCCCACAATTTGAAGATGTGGATCACAATCCTTACCTGAACGATTTTTATGAAGAAATGCCGCGGTGGAGCTTTAATCTTCAGATCTATTTCTTGAACAGCAGGCTGAATCAATTGTTGGAAATTCAACGGGGAACAGAAACCGTGATCCAGGACAGAACTATATATGAAGACGCTAATATTTTCGCACCCAATCTGCACGATATGGGTTTGATGACCAAACGTGATTTTACCAATTACTATTCTTTTTTTGAAACACTAAAATCAATGGTACAACCGCCGGATCTGTTGATTTATTTGAACGCTTCCGTGCCTACACTTGTGGCACAAATTCAAAAACGTGGCCGTGAATACGAAGAAAATATCCGCCTGGATTACTTGAAAAAACTGAACGATTATTACAACAAATGGATCGAAAGTTATAAAGAAGGTCCATTGTTGATCGTTGATGCGGATAAAAATAAATTTGCCGAAAATGAAGAAGACCTTGGCATTATTATCAACCAGATCGACGCACAATTATATGGTCTTTTTTAGAAGTTAAAATCAGCAGTGAAGCAACAAATTGTAAGGGTTTCTATTTTGGTCAAACAATTACCGGAGCTGCCGCCAGAATTTCTTTCGTTGCATGATTCGCAAACTTTTTGAAATTATCAATAAATTTTTGAGCCAGTTCCCGGGCTTTTTTGTCGTATTCTTTTTTGTCTTTCCAGGTATTGCGTGGATTTAAGATTTCAGATGGAACACAAGGGCAATCTTTTGGCATCAGCATTCCAAAAATGGGATGCGGTTCATAAATCACATCATCAAGTTTTCCGTCAAGCGCGGCTGTTATCATTGCTCTTGTGAATGCAAGTTTCATTCTTTTTCCTATTCCGTAAGGTCCGCCACTCCAACCTGTATTTACCATCCAGACATTGACGTTTTGCTCCTTAATTTTTTTGCCTAACATTTCGGCGTAGGTGGCAGGATTAAGAGGAATAAATGGCGAAGCAAAACATGCACTGAAAACAGGTTTAGGTTCACAAATACCTTCTTCTGTTCCGGCAACTTTGGCCGTATATCCGCTTATGAATTGATACATTGCCTGCCCGGCGGTTAATTTACTTATTGGTGGCAAAATTCCATAAGCATCAGCCGTGAGTAAAAATATATTTTTTGGAACGTCACCTATTGAGGGAATTAAAGCATTTTCAATAAAGTCGATTGGATAACTAACTCTTGTGTTTTCTGTGATCTTTTTACTTTTAAAATCGATCTTATTACTGCCCGGAATAAAAGTGACATTTTCAACCAAAGCTCCTTTGCGAATGGCTCCAAAAATTTCCGGTTCATTTTCCGGACTCAGGTTGATCGTTTTTGCATAGCAGCCTCCTTCAAAATTAAAGACTGAATTTTCTGTCCAACCATGTTCATCATCGCCAATCAATTTTCGATCGCAACAGGCACTAAGAGTAGTCTTGCCGGTTCCGCTCAAACCCAGGAACAAAGCCGTATCTCCATCTTTACCAACGTTTGCCGAACAATGAATGCTGAGGACTTTCTTTTCTTTTGGAAGAATAAAATTTAAGACAGAAAAAACTGCCTTTTTTATTTCACCAGTGTAAGCAGAGCCGCCAATGAGAATTGCTTTTTTAGTAAAATTGATAATGGTAAAGTTTCCTTGTCTCGTTCCATCTGTTGCCGGATCAGCAAAGAATCTTGGCGCATGAATGATGTACCAATCAGGTTCGAAATTTTCAACTTCCTTTTCGGAAGGACGCAGAAACATGTTGTACGCAAATAAATTGCCCGAAGGATCTTCATTGATGATCCTTATTTTGAACCGGTAAGCCGGATCAGCACACGCAAAAGCATCTCTAATCCAGATTTCCTTTGAGCGCAAATAATCGGTCATTTTCCTATAGATCTTCTCAAAATATTCATGCGCAATCGGTTGGTTTATTTCATTCCAATCGACAGAATTTTCAGTGATCTTGTCTTTTACAATAAACCGGTCTTTTGGTGAACGACCTGTAAATTTTCCCGTGTTTATTACCAATGCACCTGTATCATTTAAAACTCCTTCATTCCTTTCAAGACATTGTTCTGCAAGTTCATCAGGCGAAAGTTGGTAGCTAGTATTTTCAGCGGCAGGCAAACCAATAGAAAAAAGTAATTTGGCAGGAACCTTAAACATCGTGGGTACTGACATGAATTTTTTTTTGTTTCTGTAGAACAAAAGTAGTACCCCAAATTTTGCTTAATCGTTGAAAATGCCCGATTTTACTGTGTTTGCGTTCTACACTTTCAGAAGACTATAAGTATATCTTTAATGAAATTCGGCGATGGTTGAATAAAAATTTATCCTTAACAGAAATTGTTGAACAGGATAAAAAAATTATTTTTTTATTGTGTGACTCGTACACTGTTATCATTTAAAAAAAGTGCAAATCTTATATTCTTGTATATTGCAACAGAATTGAAAAGCCTTCTTTTCGCTTTTCATCTTCTTTAAAATAAAAAATAAGAGATGAAGTATTTACCGTTAAATCCTGAAATATTTATTCAAAACCGGAAGCGATTTACTGCCAAAATGGAAAAGAATTCGATTGCCATTTTTAACAGCAATGATGAGTTGCCAATGAATGGAGATGCACTGCATCCTTTTGTACAGAACTCAGACCTGTTTTGGCTTTCGGGCATCGAGCAGGAAGATACAATGGTAATTTTGTTTCCGGATAATCCTGATCCTGATTATCGCGAAGTATTGGTTTTGGTAAGACCCAACGAGCTTAAAGAAAAATGGAATGGGCATCAATTAAGAAAAAATGAGGGCGAGGCAATTTCCGGAATAAAAAAGATTGTGTGGTTGGATGATTTGGAAGGAATGCTGCAAACGTGGATTCATTTGGCAGATACGATTTACCTGAACACAAACGAAAATGACCGGAAGGCAAATGAAGTGCCGGTTCGCGATTGTCGTTACGCTGCGTATATGCGTGATCGTTTCCCTTTGCATAATTATAGACGCAGTGCAAAAATTATGAAAGAATTGCGTGCCATAAAAACGCCTTTGGAAATTGAGGTGATGCAAAAAGCTGTTGATATTACTGATAATACTTTCCGTCGCTTGCTGAAATTTATCAAACCGGGGGTAATGGAATATGAAATCGATGCTGAAATATGGCATTCGTTTTTGTCGCAGCGCGCTTCTGGTCCGGCTTACAGCAGCATAATTGCAAGTGGGGATCGCGCAAGAACTTTACATTATATAGAAAACAACCTCGAATGTAAAGACGGTGAATTAATATTGATGGATTTTGGAGCGCGTTACGGAAATTATTCCGCCGATCTTACCAGGACTGTTCCGGTCAATGGCAAATATTCCAAAAGACAAAAACAGGTTTATAATGCTTGCCTTGACCTGCATTATTATTGTGCTTCTATTCTAAAACCCGGCATCACAATTAACGATTATACAGAAATGGTAGGGGATAAGGCAACTGAGATTTTTCAGAAGATAGGTCTGCTTAAGAAATCAGATATTAAAAATGAAGATCCCGGCAACCGTGCTTACCGTAAATATTTGTATCATGGAATTTCGCATCATCTGGGGATTGATGTGCATGATCTTGGTACACGAACTGAACCGGTAAAAGTCGGAATGGTATTCACAATTGAGCCGGGAATTTACATTGAAGAAGAGCAAATGGGAATCCGCATTGAAGACAATTATTGGATCACAAAAAATGGGAATAAAGATTTGATGAAAAATATTCCGATAACGGTGGATGAGATTGAAGCGTTGATGAAACAAAAGTAGTCGTCTTAATATGAAACAAATTCCAAACCTCTTCACACTTCTCAATCTTTTTGCCGGATGCCTTGCAATTGTTTTTGCTTTGCAAACCAATACGGTAATTTTTTACATCAACGACCAGTACAACAGCAGTTTTAATATTCCTGAAAAGATTAGCTGGGCGGCTATTTGCATTATTATTGCTGCAGTGATTGATTTCCTGGATGGCTTTGTAGCAAGATTGATGAAGGCAACAAGTGAACTCGGTAAACAATTGGATTCGTTGAGTGATGTGGTAAGTTTTGGTGTGGCTCCGGCGGTGATTCTTTACCAGTTGCTGCGCTTCAGTTTTGCCCGTGAAGAAAACGGCCTCGATGTTTCTATTGCCTGGATGCTTCCCGCATTTTTGCTTGCATGTGCCGCTGCTTACAGGCTCGGCAAATTCAATTTGGATCAATCACAACAATTTTCATTTAAAGGAGTGCCGGTTCCCGCAGTTGGTTTGCTCATCGCTTCTTATCCGCTTATCCTTCATTTCAATTCCTTCCCTGCAATCAATAATATCGTCATAAACAAGTGGTTTTTGTACCTCACGATTTTGATAACAGGTTATTTAATGTTGAGCAACCACCGAATGATGGCCTTAAAGTTTTCCGATTTCAAAGTGAAGAATAATTTGCCAAAAATTATTTTGTTAGTCATAGCAATTATTGCTGCGTTATTTTTGCAATGGATAGCAGTGCCGGTAGTATTTATTTTTTACGTTTTATTGTCGCTGTTTTTCCCTCAAAAAACTGAAATAAAAAATTAAACCAAATGAATTTTGTTGCAGAAATCAAAGTAATGCCTTTGAAGGAATTGTTGGACCCACAAGGGAAAGCCGTTTTGGGCGGTCTTTCTAACCTTGGTATCAAAAGTGTGAATGATGTCCGGATCGGTAAACATATTCAGTTGCAGATCGAAGCTTCAAATGAAGAGGAAGCAAGGGCAATTGCAGAAGAAGCTTCAAAAAAATTATTGGCAAACCCGGTAATGGAAGAATTTACAATCGCAATTAGCTAATTGGCTAATTAGCTAATCAGCTAATTGAAATGCTTTACATCGTTCCATCTCCAATAGGCAATCTAGCCGATATTACTTTCAGAGCAGTAGAAGTTTTAAAATCCGTCGACCTCATTCTTGCAGAGGATACAAGAACTTCGGGTAAGCTTCTCCGTTATTACCAGATTGATAAACCAACTTCTGCTTATCATCAGCACAACGAACATAAAGTAGTAGACCATTTGGTGCAACAATTGGCTTCCGGAAAAACAATGGCTTTGATCACCGATGCCGGTACGCCTGGCGTGAGCGATCCGGCATTTCTATTGGTTCGCGAATGCATAAAAAATAATATCAAAGTTGAGTGCCTTCCCGGCGCAACTGCATTTGTGCCGGCATTGGTGAATAGTGGTTTGCCGATGAACCGTTTTTGTTTCGAAGGATTTTTGCCTTTGAAAAAAGGTAGGCAAACTTTTCTCAAAAAATTATCAGAGGAAGAAAGGACAATGGTTTTTTATGAAAGCCCGATGCGATTGGTAAAAACTTTGAAAGATTTTATAGAATACTTTGGACCAGAACGTGAATCTTGCGTAAGTCGTGAACTTACGAAGATTTACGAGGAAAATAAAAGAGGAAGTTTACAGGAAGTTCATGATCATTTTTCTTCCAAGCAAGTCAAAGGGGAAATCGTAATTGTTGTCGCGGGTAAAAAAGAGTAAACCTACTTTTATTGTCTTTTTTTATTTTGCAAGATCATTTTTAACGATGTTTGCAGCCACCGATTTTTAAATATGAGTTATGAATAAGAAAATTGCTTGTTTTATCGTCTTCAATTTTGTACTTGTTGTTTTTACAAAGGCCCAACCTGATCGTTGGCAGCAAAGAGTAAAGTACACGATGAACGTGAATTTGAATGTAAAAACAAATATTGTAAACGGAACTGAAAAATTAGTTTATACCAATAATTCTCCTGATCAGTTAGACAAAGTATATTTCCATCTTTATTGGAATGCTTTCCAGCCGGGAAGTGAAATGGATGTAAGAAGCCGGGAGTTGGGTAAAATCAAGATTAATGGAAGAGCAGACTGGGACCCGCGTGTCAGGGATCGTATTTCAAAATTAAGCCCGTCTGAAATTGGTTATGAAAAGATAAAATCTTTAAAGATGAATGGTGTTTCACAACCAATGCAGGTTCATGGAACAATTTTAGAAGTGGATCTTACCAAACCCATTCCAGGCAATAGTTCTGTAACATTTGATTTGGTTTTTGAAGACCAGGTTCCCATTCAGATAAGGAGGAGCGGCCGCGACAATGCTGAAGGCATTCGATACAGCATTAGCCAGTGGTATCCTAAACTCTGCGAATACGATTACGAAGGCTGGCACACTGAACAATATGTTGCCCGCGAATTCTATGGAGTTTGGGGTGATTATGATGTAACTATTAAATTAGATAAATCATACAAGATAGGTGCAACCGGAGTTCTGGCCAATACCAATGAAATAGGATGGGGTTATAATAAAGAAGGAACTCCATTAAAAAATATTTCTTCTTCTGAAAGAACCTGGCATTTTATCGGTAAGAATGTTCATGATTTTGTTTGGGCTGCCGATCCTGATTATGAACACTTGGTAAGGCATGTTGACGGGGTTACAATAAATGTAATTTATAAAAAAGTGGATTCATTGGAAGATGCCTGGCACAAAGTTGCTGATGCTGCAGTAACCGTTTTGCCTTATATGGAAAAGCGTTTTGGAAAATATGTTTATCCTCAGTATTCGTTTATCCAGGGCGGCGACGGTGGAATGGAATATCCTATGGCGACTTTGATAAAAGGGCCAAGTCTTGGAACTTGTTTTCACGAATGGATGCATAGTTGGTACCAGATGATGTTAGGCTCCAACGAAAATGAACATCCCTGGATGGATGAAGGTTATGCAAGTTATGGTGAGGGAGAAGTTTCTGCGTATTACCGGAAAGTAAAAGGCTTGCAGGAGCCAACAGCATTGCCTTTGAATCATGCCGGAGCTTACCGTGGTTATTACTTTTTAATGAAAACAAATTATGCCGAGCCAATGACGACTAATTCCGATCATTACGATACAAATCTTGGTTACGAAATAAATGCATATTCAAAAGGGGAGATTTTATTGGAGCAATTGGGCTACATCGTGAGCGATTCAGTAAGAGATAAAATTCTGCTTGAATACTATAAACTCTGGAGGTTTAAACATCCAAATCCAAATGATTTTTTTAAAGTTGCGCAAGATGTCAGCGGAATTCAATTGGGTTGGTACAAAGAGTATTGGCTTAACACAATTAAAACGATCGATTACAGCATTGATAGTCTTTGGGAAGACGGCGGCGTTACAAAGATTCGTTTGAGAAGAATTGGTCAAATGCCGATGCCTATTGATTTGGAACTCACTTTTAAAGACAGCACCAAAGAATTGCATTATATCCCCTTGGACATGACGCTTGCTGATAAACCTGCTGAAAGCGATGAAAAAAGGATTGTTCATAAAGAATGGAACTGGACAAATCCAACTTATGTTGTTGAATTTAATCATCCTCTAAATCAATTGATAAAGGCAGAAATAGATCCAACAAAGCGGATGGCCGATGTAAATTTGGATAATAATGTGTTGAAGTTGAATTGGTAATTAATTAGCTGATGTGCTGATAAGCCAATTAACCAATGAAGGCCATCAATTAGCAGATTAGCGAATTAGCTAATCACGTAATTGATAAAATATACTTCTCCTTAAAAAAATCTTCTTCAAAAATTTCACTGATCTCCCAAACTTTTGGCTGAAGACCGCTTTCATGAATTTCTTTTGAAAGATCGCCGCCTTTTAAGCAGATAAGTTGAGGTAGATTTTTACCAGGTTTTTGATTGCTTTTCTTCAATAAGGGCTTACTCCATCGCCATAAATCCTTGAGTGGCGCAACCGCTCTTGAAACAGCCAGGTCAAATTTCCGGTCGTGGATATCTTCAGCGCGTGTATGCTGAACCGTTATATTCTCTAACCCTATTTCTTTGGCCACGGCTTCCACCACTTTTAATTTTTTATTGATACTGTCAACCATGTGAAAATGAACTTTTGGAAAGAAGATCGCAAGCGGAATTCCGGGGAATCCACCGCCACAACCAAGATCCATGATTTGTAAACCTTCAGGGAAATCAAATACTGCAGCAATTGCAAGCGAATGTAACACATGGTGTTCATAAAAATGCTCCATATCTTTCCGGGAGATTACGTTTATTTTTTGATTCCAGTCTTCGTACAATTGCTTTAAATCGCTGAACTGCTTTTTTTGCTTTTCAGTAAATCCGTCAAAATATTTTTCGAGAAGTTTCATGAAAAAATAAAAGAAATTTAAGGTTATTATTTACTGATTTCTTACTTCGAAGAATTTACCACCAAAACTATCGCAACGATCAAAAGTCCCCAATAAACAAATTTATAGAAGGAACGTTCATTTAATTTGTGATTCAGAAATCTTCCTAAAAAAATGGCAGGTATTGAAGTGAATAGTGCAAGGAAAAAATAGTGCGTCACTTCTGAATTCACCAAATCTTTTGCAAAATATCCCAGGAATCCAATAAAACTTACCGGTAAAAAATAGGCCTGTAAAGTTGCTCTAAAATGTTTTGCCGACCAATTTCTCAGATTGCCGTAAACCACGAGTGGTGGACCGTTCAATCCATAAGCTCCTCCAAAAACACCGGACAAAAAACCGCAGAGAAAAAGCCAAAGTTTATTGTCTTCCTTTAAACTTCTTTTTGTTTTTCCAAAGAGCGAATAAAGCGAATAAATGATGATCAAAAATCCAAGTGCAGTTTTTACAAATATTTCGTTTCCGTAAATCAGGATTAGCAAGCCCAGAGGAATACCGGGAATCGCAGAAATGATCAGCCATTTTGCACTTTGAATATGGATCTTTGCATGGTCCTGGATGACGATAAAAAGAGCAATTACAATTGATAGCATTACAGATAATGGAACTGCAATTTCCACCGGCAAAAAAAGAAGAAATAACGGCACTGCAACCAGCGATTCTCCAAAACCAAGCGTTGATCTGACAAGTGAAGCAAAAAAACTTATGATGAGGACAAGGATATCAGTAGATGTCATGTGGTTTTGTAAATTTCAATCTTTGGAATGGGGTTCGAAAATACATTTGAATTTTTTCTTCCCCCGGCAAACCAACAAATACCCCAAATTATTATTTTCTTTCAATCTTCCAAAATTGCTTCCTGAAAATCAATTATTTCATTTTAATGTAAATTGCAATTCTCTTTCTAATTTGAATTTTCAAAAACAAAAATCATTATGCCTTCATTCGATATTGTAAGTAAAGTTGATCTTCAAACGCTTGATAACGCGGTGAATACTACATCAAAAGAGATAAAAAATCGTTTTGATTTTAAGGGTAATCATGTAGTGATCGATCTCGACAAAAAGGATTATAAACTCAATCTGGAAGCGGATAGTGAAATGAAACTCGGGCAGATCATTGATGTGCTCATAAGCAAAAGCATGAAGCAAGGACTTGCGGCTGAAATTTATGATCTGAGCAAAGAACCATTTCAAAGCGGCAAGATCGTAAAGAAGGAAATTCCGGTAAGGAACGGCATCAGCCAGGAAGATGCAAAAAAAATTGTGAAACTGATAAAGGACGGAAAATACAAAGTGCAGGCGTCGATTATGGACGATATTATAAGGGTTTCAGGAAAGAAAATCGATGAACTTCAGGAAGTTATACAAGCCACGAAAAACTGGAACCTGGGTCTCGCGCTTCAATATGTCAATATGAAAAATTAGCTTTTTTTCGTTTTGCCAATTTCTTTTATTGCCTTAGCTTTGCACACTCAAAAAATGCATGGAGACTTTTCGGTTAGCCATGCTCAAAAATTTAAAATATGAAAAAAGACATTCATCCATCCAATTACCGTTTCGTGGTTTTTCGCGACATGAGTAACGGCACAATGTTTTTGAGCCGCTCAACAGCTGCTTCAAAAGAAACCGTTCAATGGGAAGATGGTAAGGAATACCCGGTTATTAAACTCGAAATTTCAAATACTTCTCATCCGTTTTATACCGGTAAAAACATGCTGGTTGACACTGCAGGACGTATCGACAAATTCAGGAAGCGTTACGAGAAGAAAAAATAATTATTATTCGTTTTGATTTTTTATCCCCCTTTACCGGGGGATTTTTTTTAATTTCATTGCTTGTTTTAATTCGATCTGAGAATGACTATTTTGCTGGACGACATATCTTTTAAAGATTCGCTGTTCCCTTTCGGAGCGGTTCATTCTCCGGCTCATATTCGTATCGGTATTCTTTCCATTTATGAAAAATGGCAGGAATTCTTCCCCGGAAAAGTATTTCTTGCTTCAGAAGAAGATCCTCAAATTCGCGATTATATTGAATATCCAGCCAATTTCATTCCTTCCTTTGGTTTTCTAAAAAGCTTATTCGACAAACAAGAAAAAATTCCTTTTTCTCCTGATTGTAAAATTCTTGAACATCCATGGGAAATTTTTGAATTTAATAATTGGGCGATCAATGAAGATTATCAAATGATCATGGCGGGAAGAAAATCGGAAAAAATTCCAGCCAATTCGCATGGAATAAATTCAGAGGATATTTTTATTGAGCCCGGAGCAAAGATTGATTTTGCAATTTTGAATGCCGAAGACGGTCCAATTTATGTAGGAAAAAATGCGGTGATCCAGGAAGGGAGTTTGTTACGCGGGCCGGTTTCTATTGGTGAAGGATGTCGCGTTAAAATGGGAACCCGAATTTATGGCGCAACAACCATCGGTCCTTTTTGTCTTGCCGGGGGCGAAATAAAAAATTCAGTGATGATGGGATTTTCCAACAAAGGCCACGACGGCTACCTTGGTGATTCGGTAATAGGAGCGTGGTGTAATCTGGGCGCGGGCACAAGCAACTCCAACCTGAAAAATAATGCTTCGCCGGTGAAGATATGGAGCAAAAAAGAAAACGAATTTGTAGTGACGGGAACAAAATGTGGTTTATTAATGGGCGATTACAGCCGTTGTTCCATCAACACTTCATTCAACACGGGAACAGTTGTGGGCGTGTGTTGCAGCATTTTCGGGAATCCGTTCCCCCCAAAATTTATTGATAGTTTTTCATGGGGAAATGAAAGATACATTTTCGAAAAAGCAGTTGAAGACATCAACAACTGGAAAAAACTAAAAGGAAGGGAAATAACAGAAAGCGAAATATCAGCATTACAAAATATCTACTAAAAGTTAAATAAAGATGAGAAAACAAATAGCTGCAGCAAACTGGAAAATGAATTTGAGCCTCCAGGAGGCGAATGCATTATTGGATGAGATAACGAGCAAGAACTTGCAACTTTCAGAAGGACATGAAGCGGTTTTTGCCGTGCCATTTCCTTATTTGCTTTTGGCAAAAGACAAACTTAATAATAGCAATAATTTCTTTGTTTCAGCACAAAATTGTTATACAAAAGAATCAGGGGCTTTTACGGGAGAAGTGAGTGCATCCATGGTTGCCTCCTGTGGAGTTAATTACGTGATCATTGGCCACAGTGAGCGGCGCGAATATTTTAATGAAAACAATTTCACCCTTTCACAGAAGGTGGATGTAGCTTTGAAAAATAATTTAAAACCCATCTTTTGTTGTGGCGAATCACTGGCAATCAGGGAAGGCGGAACAGAAAATGAATATGTTGAAACGCAATTAAAAGAAAGCCTTTTGCATCTTGAACCCGAAGAGATTAAGGATTGCGTTATTGCCTACGAACCAATCTGGGCAATAGGTACAGGAAAAACAGCAACGGCTGAACAGGCGCAAGAAATGCACGCTCACATTCGCAATATTCTTTCCGAAAAATATGGAAACGAAGTGGCTCAAAATATTTCAATTCTTTATGGCGGCAGCGTGAAAGCGAACAATGCCAAAGAGATTTTTGAAAAGCCGGATGTCGACGGTGGACTCGTCGGTGGCGCTTCATTGAACGCTTCAGAATTTGCCCAAATAATTCAGAGCTTAAAAAGCTGAGATTGTAACTGCAAATGTATTGGCGATCATCACCGAATTGTAAAATTGTTCAGTTATATATGGTTTAACAAAATTATATGTGGAACTGCATCTTACATTTAGGTTATAAAATTTTTACACAATGAAAAAATTGCTCATCGCCATTCTTTTGTTCGCGGGCTCCTTTGGGTACGCCCATGCGCAAACAATCCAGAAGACCTCTAAGAAAAAGGCCTCAACAACAGCGAGTGTAACTAAAGCAAAGGGCACCAAGGTTGAAAAAAGTGCTACTGCAACTAAACACATGAAAGCTGATGGAACGCCAGACAAGAGGTACAAGGAAAACAAAATGACGGCCAAAGCCACCACCGGTCCGAAGAAAAAGGATGGCACACCCGACATGAGATACAAAGCAAATAAGAAAAAGTAAAAGCTTTTCTTATTAAGTTTTTCGCCCGGCCAATGCGCCGGGTTTTTTATTGCAGTGAACCAATAATTTTCGAAGATTTTTTTTCGCGACTTAGAAATTGATTTCGGCTTCCGATATCGAACTTAGTTTATCCAGATGCAATAGAGTTTTATTTTGATCAGGTGAACGCTGATACATAGGCTCAAATTTTCTTCTTGGGATCACTTCTTCCAAAAGGTAGGAAGTGCGCGCCACCACTACGTTTGAGAACATATCATCAAATGCTTTTACAAAAACCATTATTTCACCTCTTGCATTTCTGAAATCTTCTTCGGTGAAGTTATAGAAAGGGCTTGTTTCTGTTATTGGATGAACAATCGTCCAACTCAGCGTTAAAGAATTTACTTTTTCATATTCGAGTTTAAGCGGGAAAAATTTATTCATCATTTTGCCGTCTTCTTCAACGATTAACCCTAAAGTGACTTTTGCTTCGGCATCAGTGAGCGTTGTATTTTTAAAAGGTGCTAATCGCAACATGATTGCTTTTCCACTTTGATACGGAGCCAATATTGCGTTCTCACTGAAACGGATATACGCTTTTGGCCTCGAAAATCTTCCGTAGATCAATCCCGTTACCACCGCAAAACTTGCCCATCCAATTAATCCTTCGAAAGCAGACAAAGAATTGGCAGCAAAACCTACCGGGCTTATTTTGCCATAACCTACCGTCGTAAAAGTTTGGCAACTGAAATAAAAAGCCTCCAAAAATTTTCCAAAACCGGTTCTGGCGGAGATTCCATCCAAATGGTTGACACCTGCTATAACATACAGAAATGCAAATAAAATATTTATGGCCAGGTAAAAAATAAAAATGGCGGTGATGAATTTGGAACGGCGCATTTCCAGTAATGCATGATACCAACTGATCTTTTCAAAAAAACCGACTCCTCTTTTTTCAATATTCGGTTTACCGTCTTTGTTCAAAAATCTTCCACCATAACTGGAAGAATTTACACCAAAGCCGGTGTTTATTTCTGAAGGTGCTTTTGGGTTTAATTTCCTGGGTTTAAACATGTTTTAATAGCTGCACATTTTATTTTTAAGCAGCATAATTCGCAAAGGTGAAAAAATTAATGTTAGCAGCGACAATATTTTTCAATTCCACTGTTGAACATTTATCTTCGGATGATGAAAATTGAAAGGCTTTTTCTTTATAAAGTTTATCGCCACAGCAAAAAATTATTTTTCATTTTTCTTTTGTTTACTGTGGTAACGATTTTTTGCAACCTCACCGGTTTTGAAATAACGCCTTTTTATGTTTGGGGAATGTATTCTGAAAAAGAAAAACCCATTTCAGAATACCAAGTTTATAAAATAACGGCTGATGGAAAGCAAATAGATTATTCGTCAGGTTATTTTCCCGCCAATCGTTTTTTCCTTACATCTCCGCTGGATTATTATGCAGATGTTTCAAAGAATGGAATTGATCCATTGAAATACTTTTTTCAGCAAAAATTAAAAAATGAATATTCGCTCATCCGTCCTTTTGAAGACAAG
>JBQCEG010000149.1:0-35564 GCA_051960475.1 Ginsengibacter sp. | reverse complement strand
GCCTGGGTAGAACAGCCGGTTTCACTTTTGAGTTACAACAAACTACAAGTACAGACGACATAAAAACATTTGCGCAGGTGGCGCAAAATTTTATTGGCCAGTTAAATAAAATGCCACAGATTGGCCGTGCTTACACTTTCTTCACTGCAAATACGCCCAGTTACCGAATCGATGTTGATCGTGAAAAAGCAAAACAATTAGGCGTTTCTCTTGCCGACGTTTATTCAACAATGTCCACTTTGTTGGGAAGTTCTTACATCAACGATTTCAATTTATATGGAAGAAACTTCAGGGTAGTGGCGCAGGCGGATAGTAACTATCGTTCTTCTTTGAGTGATATCGGTGATTTTTATGTGCGCAACAAAGAAGGTAATATGATTCCTTTGAGCACCTTAACGACCACAAAATTGATTGAAAGTCCAACAGCTATTTCTCATTATAATATTTACCGTTCAATAGAAATTAATGAAACACCCGGAGCAGGCTATAGTAGTGGGCAAGCGATCGAAGCTTTGAAAACCGCTGCTGCCAAGTATTTGCCGCCGGGATATGGATATGAATTCTCCGGCATGAGTAGTGAGGAAATCAAAGCAGGAAACAAAACCGGGATGATCTTTGCTATTTCCATCGTGTTTGTATTTCTCTTTCTTGCGGCCTTGTATGAAAGTTGGTCCGTCCCTTTTTCTGTTTTGCTTGCAGTACCAATCGGCGCATTAGGTTCGATCATTGCGCTCACATTCATTCCAAGTCTTACAGATAACATTTATGCACAAATTGGTTTGATCACCTTGATCGGGCTGGCTGCAAAGAATGCCATTCTTATCGTGGAGTTTGCCAAAGAACGTGTGGATGCGGGAATGGATTTGATGAAGGCAACAATCTCTGCCGTTAGGCTGCGTTTACGACCAATCCTGATGACGTCGTTTGCATTTATTCTCGGAGTTTTGCCTTTGGCATTTGCTTCCGGCGCAGCTGCTGAATCACGCAAAACGATTGGCTGGACCGTTTTTGGAGGAATGCTCGCTGCTACTTCACTGGCGATATTTATCGTTCCTGTTTTGTATGTGCTGATCACAAAAGCTGCCTACGGCAAGAAAAAACTGGCGGAATTAAAGGCAAGTTATGATCCGAGCCAGCACCAGGAGTTTGAGGAGGATTTGGATTAGTTGTATTGTTTCATTGTTGGATTGTTTTATTGATGATTGAATTATTGGATTATTAAATTATTCAATTATTGTGGATTGTTTTATTGCTGTATTGTTTTATTGTTGGAGAAAGGTGGGAAAATTTTTTTAGGTTTTTTCTTTCTTTACTGTTAGGATTACATGATTAAAAACACGCAACAATAAAACAATATAACAATACGACAATTGGTTCTAACCATCTTAAATCCATCTAAACCCTAAACTCTCAACTCTCAACTTCCTGAACCCTACCTAAGATCTTCATAAAAGGATTGAAAAAACATCCAGGCAAGAACGGAAAAGAGAACGCCCATCAAACTTCCGAAAGAAACATCAAGTAGGAAATGCTGGCCAAGGTAAATCCGGCTGTAGCCGACGAGCATAGCAAATATTAAAAGCGGGAATGTATATTTTTTGTCTTTAACAGCAAATGCAAGAATAGAGGCAAGTGCAAATGCAGATGTGGAATGCCCTGAGGGAAATGAATGATAATTGTGCAACGTGACGTGATCAATAAAATAAGGATAATTGGTCTTTTGCAGAAAAAGTGCCGGCCGCGCTTCTGAAACAAAATCCTTTATCACCTGCGTAGTGATACCCGACAAAGCAAAACTGACAAATACCATAAAACTTAAATACCGCTTTCGCACGAAAAGCAACACGACGCAAAATAATATAGTAAAAAGACCGTCGCCAAACAAAGTAATTCCTTCAAAAACAAAATCAAGGAAGGGTGAATGATAGGGATTGAGCAAAATAAAACCCGCTTGTTTTGTGTTGGCTATCAAAATAAAACCTGCTATCAACAATAAAATAATATAAGCAAGAAAAAACGTGCGGTTTTCTTTATAAACAGATTTTAATGTCATTCACTCTTGATTGGAATTTTCAAAAATACAATTTGTGAGCACAATTCAATTGAAAACAGTTAACGTAAAGGAAACATTGGCAATGATTTAATTTACCCGGTTACTTATTAAAATAATTTTCAACAAAAATGGTTTTAAATGTTTTGTAGTCTATTTTTGCCTACATGGCAAATTCTATCTTAAAATTCTTTTTACCAAAGGATAAGGTATTTTTTCAATTGTTTGAAAATGTTTCTGAAACCGTTGTGCACATGGCCGAAAAACTGAATGAACTGGTGCATCAAAAAGATTTTACTAAGAGAGAACAGGTGATCAAACAAATTGAAGATCTCGAGCATATAAATGATGATCACACCCACCGGATCTTCACCGAATTAGGCAGAAATTTTATTACGCCCTTCGATCGTGAAGACATTCATTACCTGGCCACTTCTCTCGACGACATTTGCGACTACATTCATTCTGCATCAAAAAAAATAAATTTCTACAGGGTAAATCCTGATAACGTCACTTTTCATAAAATGGCCGACCTCATCCTCAACAGTTGCACAGAAGTGCGAAAAGCAGTTGTGGAATTAAGAGACATGAAAAATCTTCGCAAAATAACCGATGCGATGGTTGCCATCAACAGCATTGAGAACCTGGCGGACGATGTATTTGACCAGAGCATTGAGCAACTTTTTGAAAACGAGCCTGACGCAAAAGAGGTGATTAAAAAGAGAGAGATCTACCAGGTGATGGAAATAGTTACCGACAAGTGCGAAGATGCCGCCAACGTGATCGAATCCATTATCATTAAATATGCCTAAAGCAGAATGCTGACCGTTAAGGCTTAAGCCAGAATGCTTCGAAATAAAAGAAATATATGTTTGTTTTTTTACTTGCCATTATTCTTCTTGCACTTTTCTTCGACTTTATTAATGGTTTTCATGATGCGGCAAATTCAATAGCAACAATAGTTTCAACAAAAGTTCTTACACCTTTCCAGGCGGTTCTTTGGGCTGCCGCTTTCAACTTTATCGCTTTTTTTGTTTTCAGGGAACATAAAGTGGCAGGCACGATTGCCAACATCATGTCTGAAAATATTATCAATTTCAAAACGATCATTGCTGCTACAATTGCGGCAATAAGCTGGAACCTTTTGACCTGGTATTACGGAATTCCTTCCAGTTCTTCACACACATTGATTGGCGGATTGGCAGGCGCTGCACTCGCTGCCGGGGGGATTGCAGGTGTAAACACACATCCCATCGTCATCGCCGTTATATTTATGGTCCTTTCGCCGATCATCGGATTAATCTTTGCGTTTATCATCACTGTTATAACGGTAAACATTGCCAAAAAAGCAAGGCCTTCAAAAGCCGAAAAATGGTTCAGAAGATTGCAGTTACTTTCATCCGCTTCATTGAGTCTTGCACACGGCGGTGGCGATTCCCAAAAGACAATGGGATTGATCCTGACAGCACTTTGGTTTTACAGGAAAAATGTGCATGGGCTCAATATTTCCATTGAGCAAATGCACATGCCCGACTGGCTGCCACTAATTTGTTACTCTGCTATTGCATTAGGAACCATGTCCGGCGGATGGCGCATCGTAAAAACAATGGGCACCAGAATCACAAAAGTGAGTCCGCTCGAAGGTTTTTGTGCAGAAACAGCAGGTGCTGCCACCATTTTTCTTACTATAATTTTCGGTATTCCCGTGAGCACCACGCACACGATTACGGGTGCCATTGTAGGTGTTGGCGCTACAAAACGATTGTCAGGCGTGCGTTGGGGCGTAACAGTAAACCTCGTTTGGGCGTGGATCCTTACAGTTCCGGTGAGTGCTTTGGTAGCTGCAATTATTTATTACATCATTCATTTTCTTTCTTAGCATAATTCATTTTCCCGGAAAGTTTTTCTAATCAATTTTTTCTTACTTTGTAAGATGAATAAAATACTCGTTACAGGAGGTTGTGGCTACATCGGAGCACACACAATTGTTGACCTGATTGAAAACGGATTTAATCCTGTTTCGATCGATAACAATTCAAGATCCACCAATTCTTTGCTTGTGGGCATTAAAGAAATTACCGGTGTACAGGTAAAAAATTACAAAGTTGACCTTGAAAATTTCGACGACACCTTTGCTGTTTTCCAGGAAAATCCTGATATAAAAGGTATCATTCATTTTGCCGCTTATAAAGCCGTCGGAGAATCTGTTGAGAAGCCACTGATGTATTATGAAAACAATTTGGTGTCGCTTATTAATGTTTTAAAATGCGCCAAAGAATTTGACGTGCCGCATTTTATTTTCAGTTCTTCCTGCACCGTTTATGGAAGCCCGGATAAAATTCCTGTTACAGAAGAATCCCCGATAAAACCTGCAGAATCGCCTTATGGTGCTACGAAACAGATGGGTGAACAAATTGTGAGAGATACGACCAATTCTTCAGGTTTAAAAAGCATTTTGTTGCGCTATTTTAACCCGGTTGGTGCTCATCCTTCTGCATTGATCGGTGAATTGCCTTTGGGCAAACCGGAAAATTTAGTTCCTGCAATTACACAAACTGCCATTGGCAAAATAAAGCAGCTGACCGTTTTTGGAGATGATTACGATACGAGAGATGGCTCTTGCATTCGTGATTATGTGCACGTTTGCGACATTGCCCATGCGCACACACTTGCGTTGCAACATTTAATGGAAGATGCGAATGCTACAGCTTGTGAAGTTTATAATTTGGGAACCGGAAACGGTGTTTCCGTTTTGGAAGCAATCAATGCTTTTGAAAAAGTAAGTGGGGTAAAACTGAATTACAAAATAGGTGCGCGAAGGCCGGGAGATATTGTTGCGATCTACGCAAACAATTCTTTGGCTAAAGAAAAATTAGACTGGCAACCAAACTATTCATTAGATGAGATGATGTCCACTGCCTGGAAATGGCAATTGAAATTACAGGACGATGAATCGCTGCATAACAATGCAAATTTCCAGATGAATTAAAATAGAATTTTCCCGAAATTGTTCATTTACTGATACACCCTCACATAATCCACTTCCATTGTTGCCTTTGTTACTTTCGGATCAACAGGACCACCGAAGTTGCCGCCCATAGCTTCATTGAGAATGATGAAGAAATTGTGATTGAAAGGAATGCCTGCAGAATTTTTTACCGTTTGATAAACTTTTCCATCCAAAGAGATCTTTATTTCTTCCGGTGACCATTCCAAACCATAAACATGAAATTGAGTGGCATCTTTGATCGGTATTGTTTTACCATTCGCATGATCGCCAAAATGTTCGGGGTAATGAAGCGTTCCATAAATGGTGTGCATATCCCTTCCAAGATGTTCCATAATATCAATTTCCCCGCAGGCAGGCCAGTTCACAGAATCAATATTATTTCCGAGCATCCAGATCGCAGGCCATGTTCCTACACCTGAAGGCAACTTCGCTCTCACTTCCACCCTTCCGTATTTGAATGAAAATTTTCCTTTCGTAAGTATCCGCGCAGAAGTATAATGGCTTCCTTTATAATCTTCCTTCAAGGCTGTAATATGAAGCATTCCATTTTTTACAACCACGTTTTCAGGACGATCCGTATAATATTCCAACTCGTTATTTCCCCAGCCATTTCCACCAATATCGTATGTCCATTTTGAACTGTTGGGCGCACCGTCTTTATTAAACTCATCCGCCCAGACGAGCTTGTTGTATTTTGTTTGCGCAAAAGAATTCTTCCCGAAAACAAACTGAAGAATCAAAATGATAATAAGCGCGGAATATTTATTTACTTTTAGCATAATTGGGAATTGAAGTTATATCAGCATTAATTATAGTAACAAATATAATCGACTTGTGAGATTTTGATTCAATTATGGTTTGATTATTCAAAGCCCTGTTATTTTCTTTTTTCACAGTTTCGCAAATTTTCTTTTATTTCTTTAATTTCACTTAATCCCGTTTAAAAACCACCGAAGTCTTTTACCTTAACTTTCTAAATTTGAAAGAATGATCCAGGATTTCAAATTTCCACTAAGGATAACTCCTGAGGAGCTGGATTCTTACCTTGCTGCCGGATGGTACAGAATGGGACAGTGCATCTTCACCACAGATTATGTTGAGCGCGATGGTGAATATTTTAAAACAATCTGGCTGAGAAACCGCCTGAAGAATTACAATTCCTCCATTTCATTTCAAAAGCTCGAACGAAGAAATAAAGAATTCACAACCGAGATTGTTCCTTTTAATTACAACCAGAATTACGAATTACTTTTTCAAAAATACCGTTCTTCACTTCCGCCGGGAAGAGCCGGTGACCTTCACAGTTTCCTGATTGGCGATAGTCCTTATATGATCTTCAATTCTTTGGTCATTAATATTTATGACGAAGGAAAACTAATTGGAGCCGGCGTTTTTGATTTGGGCAAAAAAAGCGCCGCAGGCATTTCCAGCTTTTATGATCCTGAGTACAAACGATGCAGTATCGGCAGATACCTTATCTATAAAAAGATTGAATTTTGCAAGCAAAATGGATTCGACTTTTTTTATCCCGGTTATTTCGTTCCCGGCATCAGGGCCTTCGATTATAAACTGGATATTGGAAAAGAATCGATAGAATTTTATGACATGGATAAAGATCAGTGGAAACCACTCTCCCGTCTCGTTTTGAAAAGCCAATGAGCTCAATTATAGTAGTGCAACAAATACAAGTAAATTTTATTTTGCCCAATTTTTGCTAATCATAAGCAGCACAAAAGCGCAATGGTTCATTTTGAATTTGATATGAAAAGAAAGAAAGAAGAGCTGTCTTCTTATTTAAATTCTTTATTTTAGAAAACCTTTGTGGTTCAATAGGTTAATAATAATATCAATGAAATTTGTGAGTGTTTTTGTATTAATTCAATATTGACAAACGGTCCTAAAAGATTAATAATAGATGGAAGTTTACAACATCATAACGATGATCGTAGTGCTGGCAGCCGTTTTTGCCTACCTGAACAACCGGTTTATCAAACTTCCTTCTACTATCGGTATCATGCTTATTTCGTTGCTTGCGTCTTTGATCGTCATCATCCTCGGCATTGTTTCTCCCCGGATTTTTGTGCGCACAACTGAAGCGCTTAGTCTCATCGATTTTCAAACCGTATTGTTGCGGGTGATGCTTAGCTTTCTTCTTTTTGCAGGCGCCATTCATATTGATTCAAAAAAATTAAGATCCGAAAGAATTTCAATCATCACATTTTCAACTATTGGGGTTATCATTTCAACATTTATTGTAGGCACTTTGTTGTATTATATCATTTCGATGATCGGTCTTTCTGTTGATTATTTGTATTGTCTTTTATTTGGCAGTTTGATTTCTCCAACAGACCCGATAGCGGTTGTCGGCATTTTAAAAAAAGCAAAAATTCCTCAATCACTGGAAATAAAAATCAGCGGCGAGAGTTTGTTTAATGATGGAGTAGGTGTTGTGTTGTTCATTTCATTTTCTCAAATTGCCCAAATTGGATTCGACAATATTTCTGTCTGGAATATTGTGTGGATCTTTATCAGGGAAGCCTTAGGTGGCGTATTGTTCGGCTGGTTGCTGGGTTATATCGGTTTTCTTGCAATGCGGTCTGTAGATAATTATGTGGTTGAGGTAATGATCACACTGGCAATCGTAATGGGCGGCTATGAACTTGCTGAGATACTTAAAGTAAGTGGTCCATTGGCAATGGTTATCGCGGGTTTGTTTACCGGCAATCGCAGTATGCATTTCGTAGCCACTGATGCTGGTAGCGATTACATTGGCAAATTTTGGGAAATGATCGACGAAATGATGAACGCCATTTTATTTTTATTGATAGGGTTGGAAATGTTGATCATTCCTTTCAATTGGACATTATTTGCACTCGGGTGTATCACTGTTGTGATTGTTTTATTTGGGCGTTTGATAAGTGTGTGGCTGCCGATTACACTATTACGATATAAGAAATCATTTGCAAAAAACACCATCCCCATGCTTACCTGGGGCGCTTTGCGTGGCGGCATTTCCGTTGCTCTTGCCTTGTCCGTTCCAAAATATATGTATGGTGAAATGTTTGTTTCCATTACCTATATTGTCGTTTTATTCTCAATAGTTGTCCAGGGCCTTTCGATAGGCCGCTTCGCTAAAAAGCTTGTAGAAAAAGATGGTGAAGCTACAATGGGTACCATATCAGGAAATTGATTTTTGATTATTTTTTGATCCCACTTTCCTTAAAATTCATATATTCAGTCTTACATCATTTTTTAAACATGGCAGCTACTATTATCATTACTGTTTTCATTTTAGGATACCTTGGGATCGCGTTCGAACACAAACTGCGGTTAAACAAGGCTGCCTCTGCATTGATCACCGGCGTTTTGTGCTGGACGATTTACATATCACAAACAAGCGATACTGAAAGGATAGGCGAAGAGCTGACCACTCACCTTGGTGAAATTTCTTCTATTTTGTTTTTCCTGATGGGTGCAATGACAATCGTGGAATTGATAGATTCTCATGGAGGATTTAATATCATCACAGAAAAAATAAACACCAGGAGCACGCAAAAACTATTGTTGATTGTGACCATACTTACCTTTTTCCTTTCTGCCCTGCTCGACAATCTTACCACAACCATCGTTATGCTTTCATTGGTTTCAAGAATTTTGCGGCAAAAAGAAGACAGGTTGCTTTTTGCAGGAATGATCATCATTGCTGCAAATGCCGGAGGAGCGTGGTCACCATTAGGAGATGTAACAACAACCATGCTTTGGATCGGGGGGCAAATTTCAGCTTTTCACATAATGAAAACGCTGATACTTCCTAGCCTCGCAGTTTGTATCACACCGCTATTGATCTTAATATTTCATTTCAGAAAAAAAACATTTGTAATGCCCACACCAAAGGCTGCAACTGAAAAGGAAATAAGAGAAGGAAAAATTATTCTCTATCTGGGCGTTGGCCTTTTGATCTTTGTTCCGATTTTTAAATCAATAACTCACCTTCCGGCTTTTATGGGTATGTTGTTGTCATTGGGAATGATCTGGGTGGTTATTGCTTTTCTTCATAAAAAGAAAGCGCCGGAAGTTGTTCGTCAATACAGCGTCGCTCATGCCTTGCAGCGAATAGACACACAAAGTATCCTGTTCTTTTTAGGAATATTACTTGCCGTCAATGCTCTGCAATCGTTCAGTTTACTTTCACAACTGGCCGGGTTTCTCACAGAATCGCTTAAAAATAATTACCTGATTGCCACGGCACTTGGATTGCTTTCGTCGCTGGTGGATAATGTACCGCTTGTGGCTGCAGCACAGGGAATGTTCAGTCTCTCTGATTTTCCGCTCAATCATGCATTCTGGGAATTTTTAGCTTTAACAACAGGCGCTGGTGGCAGCGCAATTATTATTGGTTCGGCAGCAGGTGTTGCGGCAATGGGTATTGAGCAAATCGATTTTATGTGGTACCTTAAAAAAATTAGCTGGCTGGCATTGCTTGGCTTTGCTGCGGGAATTGGCGTTTATTTTTTGCAATTGCGTTTTATGTAACTGGCGAAATCAGATTGCTAATTCCAATTTTGTTATATTACCGTGTTAGTCTAATTTTGTGCCGTTGCAGGCGGATTTGTTTATTGTTCGGCCTGCAAAATTGCTGGCAGGTTACCGACTTTAAAACTGAACTAATAAACGAAAATTTATTCTGACACTCCTCCAGATTTTCAAAGTTTCGTTTCTTTTCATTTAATGTTGGTTCGCAGCAGGCAAGCGATCAATTAATTTTGTTGTCTTAACGGCAGGATAATTTTATTGCCTGTCCAAATAAATTTGAAAATGAAAAAATCAATAAGGGAATGTCTCAATGAGCGAATTCTAATCATTGATGGCGCAATGGGCACAATGATCCAGCAATATAAGTTGGAAGAAAAAGACTACCGCGGCGTAAGATTCAAAGATTGGCAAAAAGATGTGCGCGGCAATAACGATCTTTTGAGCATCACACAACCTCAAATCATTCAGGCGATTCATAAAGCCTACCTGGAAGCAGGTGCAGACATTATTGAAACCAACACCTTCAGCAGCACTTCAATTGCGCAGGCAGATTACGACATGCAATCTCTTGCTTATGAATTAAATGTAGCAGCAGCAAAGTGTGCGCGAGAAGCCATTGAAGATTTTACATCTTCCAGTAAAGCAAACCTGCCTACCGGCAGGCAGGCAAATAATTGCAAATTTATTGCCGGCGCAATTGGGCCATTAAACAAAACATTGAGTCTTTCTCCCGACGTAAACAATCCTGGTTATCGTACCGTTACTTTTGATGAAGTGGCCAATGCCTATTATGAGCAAATACGAGGTTTGGTTGACGGAGGTGTTGATCTTCTATTGATTGAAACGATCTTCGATACACTAAATGCAAAAGCCGCGATTTATGCAATCAAGAAATATTTCAGGGATACGAAAAAAGAAGAGTTGCCGATCATGATCAGCGGAACAATTACTGATGCAAGCGGCAGAACATTGAGTGGACAAACATTGGAAGCCTTTTATATTTCCGTTTCTCATGCCAACCCTTTGAGTGTTGGTTTAAACTGCGCTTTAGGTGCAAAAGAAATGAGGCCACACATTGAAGAGTTAAGTGAAATATCGTCTTGTTATACTTCTGCGTATCCCAATGCGGGCTTGCCTAATGCTTTTGGAGAATATGATGAACAGCCGGAAGATACAGCCCACATCATTGAAGATTGGGCTAAAGAAGGATTTGTCAATATTGTGGGCGGTTGTTGCGGAACTACTCCCGATCACATTCGTCAGATTGCTGAAGCAGTGAAAAACTTTGAAGCAAGAAAATTGCCGGTGGTTGAAGAAAAGCTGGAAGTTGTACAGGAATAATTTGAAGTCGAAAATTTCGATCTTAGAATTTTGATATTCCAAAACGGAATATCAAATTTTGAAGATGAAGTTTATAAATTTTGATATCACAAATTGTGATATCAAACGAAAATCCGGCGGTTCTAAGATCACAATTTGTGATCTTAGAGAAACTATTCAAACAGTAAACAAACAAATATGCCAAAATCTTCTTTACCGATTCCTGCTGTTTCTGAGGAAGCTATCGTAGAAAAAATTTATATTATCAGAGGCCAGCAAGTAATGATGGACAAGGATTTGGCCGAGATGTATGGAGTGGAAGTAAAACGATTAAATGAAGCTGTAAAACGAAACATCACGAGATTTCCTGAAGATTTCATGTTTCAAATTAGTAAAGCCGAATGGCAAAACTTGAAGTCGCAATTTGCGACTTCAAGTTGGGGTGGAATCAGAAAACTTCCTTACGCCTTCACCGAACAAGGTGTTGCCATGCTCTCAAGTGTTTTAAATTCTGAAACGGCTATCCAGGTGAACATTCAAATCATTCGTTTGTTTACTAAGATGAAACAACTCATTCTGGATAACAAAGACCTTTGGATGAAAATCGAAAAGATAGAACAACATTTGATAAAACAAGACGAAGAAATAAAAACCGTTTTCGCCTATTTAAAAAAATTATTAGTCCAGGAAACGAAACCGAGAAATCCAATTGGTTTCAGGAAACCGGGAAAAACAAAATAAAATGTCAAACAAAACAATAAAACCATACTTAAGATTATCAGGATTAGAACCTCTTGTGGTTAGGCCTGAAAGTAATTTTATAAATGTAGGAGAAAGGACCAATGTTACCGGTTCTAAAAAATTCGCGCGTTTAATTCGCAACGGCGATTACGAAGAAGCGCTTTCAGTCGCGCGCCAACAGGTAGAAGGCGGAGCACAGATATTAGATGTAAACATGGACGACGCATTGCTCGATGGCGAAAAAGCAATGACCACTTTTTTGAATTTGCTCCAGGCAGAACCGGACATTGCCAAGATTCCAATCATGATCGATTCTTCCAAATTCAACATTATTGAAGCAGGATTAAAATGTGTCCAGGGAAGATGCATTGTCAATTCAATTTCGATGAAAGAAGGCGAAGAAAAATTTATTGAGCAAGCTTTCATCTGCAAAAGTTTTGGCGCAGCAGTGATCGTAATGGCTTTTGATGAAAAAGGACAGGCAGACACGTTGGAACGTAAAGTGGAAATTTGCAAACGAGCTTATAAAATACTCACCGAACAAGTAGGCTATCATCCCGAAGACATCATTTTTGATCCCAACATTTTTGCAATCGCAACGGGAATTGAGGAACACAATAATTATGGCGTTGATTTTATAGAAGCTACACGCGAGATCAAGCGACTGATGCCGTTGGTAAAAGTGAGCGGTGGTGTAAGCAATGTTTCATTTTCTTTTCGTGGAAATGATACCGTAAGAGAAGCAATGCACGCAGTGTTTTTATATCATGCGATACGCGCGGGAATGGACATGGGCATTGTAAATGCCGGCCAGTTGCAGGTTTACGAACAAATAGAACCCAGGTTGAAAGAGCTTTGTGAAGATGTGATCCTCAATCGCAATGCTGAAGCAACAGACAAGTTGCTTGCCTTTGCCGAAACGGTAAAAGCAAAAGGAAAGGAAACGGTAAAGGATTTAAAGTGGAGAAATGAAAATGTTGAAAATCGCCTGAGCCATGCTTTGATCAATGGCATTACTGATTTTATTGAAGAAGATACAGAGGAAGCACGAAAAAAATATCCAAAACCACTGGATGTGATTGAAGGGCCTTTGATGGATGGAATGAACATTGTGGGAGATCTTTTTGGCAGTGGTAAAATGTTTTTGCCACAGGTCGTAAAAAGTGCGCGCGTGATGAAAAAAAGCGTGAACTATTTATTTCCATTTATTGAAGCTGAAAAGGAAAAATTAAAACAGGAAAATATTGCAGCAGGCATTTTAAACGAAGAAGGAGAAGGTCCGGCCAAAGTTTTGATGGCTACCGTAAAAGGAGATGTACATGATATAGGAAAAAATATTGTGGGTGTCGTTTTGGGTTGCAACGGATATGAAGTGATCGATTTAGGTGTGATGGTTCCGGCAGAAAAAATTCTGAAGGAAGCAAAAGAACGAAACGTGGCAATGATCGGGCTAAGTGGATTGATCACACCTTCACTAGATGAAATGGTGCACGTGGCGAAAGAAATGAAAAGACAGGATTTTTCAATCCCTTTACTTATCGGCGGCGCTACTACCTCAAGGTTACACACGGCAGTGAGAATTGCGCCCGAATATGATAATGGAGTTGTTCACGTTTTGGATGCTTCCAGGAGCGTTACCGTTGCCGGCAACCTCTTGAATAAAGATGGCAAAAGAGAATTTTTATCTTCTATTGATGCGGAATATGAAAAGTTGAGAAATGACTTTGGGAATAAAAAGTCAACGAAAGTTTTGTTGCGTTTTGCGGAAGCGCAACAAAATAAGTTTGAAATCGATTGGAAAAATTTCACGCCGATAAAACCCACTTTCATTGGCACAAAAGTCTTTGAGAATTACCCTTTGGCAGAAATTTTCAACTATATTGATTGGCAACCATTTTTTATTGCCTGGGAAATGCATGGAAAATTTCCGGGTATTTTGAAAGATGAAAAGATCGGATCTGCGGCGACCAAATTATTTGAAGATGCACAAGCATTGCTCAAAAAAATCATCGAAGAAAAATGGTTTACTGCAAGAGGAGTAATTGGCTTTTGGGAAACGAACAAAATTGGAGATGATACCATCGAAGTAAAAAATACTGACGGTGAAATTTTTCATCTCGAACATTTGCGCCAGCAAATTAAAAAAGCTCCGGGTCAGCCAAACATTTCACTGGCTGATTTTATAAAACCCGGAAAAGGCGATTATATTGGAGCATTTGCAGTTTCAATTCATGGCATTGATCCTTATCTTGAAAAGTTTGCAAAAGAATTCGATGATTACAACAAGATCATCTTACAAGCGCTTGCCGACAGGCTTGCTGAAGCATTTGCAGAATTACTTCACGAAAGAACAAGGAAAGAGTTTTGGGGTTATGCTTCTGATGAAAATCTAAGTGCACAGGAACTGGTTGAAGAAAAATATTTAGGAATCAGGCCAGCTCCGGGTTATCCTGCCTGTCCTGATCATACTGAAAAACGCAAGCTTTTCAAATTGTTGAATGCAACAGAAAATGCAGGAATAATTTTGACTGAATCGTTAGCAATGGATCCGCCGCCATCTGTTTGTGGGTGGTATTTTGCCAATTCTGAAAGCAAATATTTTGGTGTAGGGAAAATAGAAAGAGATCAGGTGGAAGATTATGCAAAACGCAAAAATATGCCACTTGAAGAAGCGGAAAAATGGTTGCGTCCACAACTTGAGAAATAGTCTTGAAAAAATTGAAACAGAATCAAATCGAATGAAATAAAACATTTTACAATGAACGACAATATTCGAATAATTACTTACAATGTGAACGGAGTAAGAGCGGCCATTAAAAAAGGTTTTATTGAATGGCTGAATACCAATCCGGCAGATATCATTTGCCTGCAGGAAATAAAGGCCAACGAAGCCGACATTGATCGCGAGGCGATAGAAAAGGCGGGTTACAGGACTTATATTTTTTCTGCACAAAAAAAAGGATACAGCGGTGTGGCGATTCTGAGCAAGTTTGAGCCCGATAATGTTGAATACGGACATGGCAATGAACAAAGTGATTTTGAAGGAAGAGTTTTGCGCGCCGACTTTGGGGATATAACACTTATCAATGCTTACTTTCCTTCAGGAACAAGCGGTGAGCACCGGCAGAAATACAAATATGTGTGGCTCGATGAATTTTTGGATTACCTCAATAATTTAAAGAAAACCCGGCATAAGCTAATCGTTTGCGGCGATTATAATATCGCACATAAAGAGATCGATATTCATAATCCCAAAGCGAATAAAAAGACAACCGGTTTTCTGCCTGAAGAAAGAGCCTGGTTTGATAAATTCCTAAGTCATGGCTTCACGGATGGATTCAGGCATCTTAATAAAGAACCTCATAATTACACCTGGTGGAATGTGATAAGACCCACAACGCGGCTTGAAAACAAAGGGTGGAGAATAGATTATATCAACGTTACTGATGAATTGAAAGGCCACATTCAAAAAGTGCAAATTCATCCTGAAATAAAGCACAGCGACCACTGTCCTGTTTACCTGGAACTAAAATACTAAGCCATGTTTGTTTATAATATCACTTTTAAAGTGGAACATGAAATTTTGAAAGATTGGATGGAATGGCAAAAGAAAGTGCAGATTCCCGACATTCTTGAAACAGGGTGTTTTTATGAACATCGCTTTTACGAGTTGATGGATTTGGACGAGTCTGATGGACGAACTTTTGTTATCCAGTTTCTGGCGCATTCAAAAAGTGACTATAACCGTTATCACCATATTTATGGAGAAGCGCTCAGGCATCGTGCTATTGAAAAGTGGCATGACCGCGTAGTATCCTTCAGAACGCTTCTTAAAAATGTGGAATAAGTGTTCATATTTTTTTGAGAGAGAAAATTTTAGTAAAACTACTAAACCGCAAAAGCCTATTAAATCAGGCTTTTTTTGTTCAAATTCCCTTCAATGGCAATACAGGACTGATTTACAGAAGAATGTATAAGGTGAACTAATGTTAGTAAAATTGCGATCCGTTCGCTGAAAAGCACACCAATAGCGCATTTCAAAGAATCAATCTGAAAAAATTTTTTATCAAAAATATGGTTGCATTGAAAAACCTTCTATATTTGTTGCTGTTTAAAAAATCAAATAAATTATTATGAACAAAGCTGAACTAATCGCCAAGATGGCCGATGACGCAGGAATTACAAAAACACAAGCTAACGCTGCTTTAGATTCTTTTACTACTGCAGTTACCAAAACTTTGAAAGGTGGAGGAAAAGTTACACTTGTTGGATTTGGAACTTTCTCTGTAAGCAAAAGGGCTGCGCGCAATGGCCGCAATCCTCAAACAGGCTCTGTGATTAAAATTAAAGCTAAGAAAGTAGCTAGATTTAAAGCAGGTAAAGAGCTGTCATCGAAAATCTAATTTTCGGGAAAATTTCTAAAAGCAAGATGCAATAATTGTATCTTGCTTTTTTTATTCATAATCATTCAACAATAAAATATTTATAAATGGGACGCGGAGATAAAAAAACAAAAAAAGGAAAAATCTTTATGGGCTCTTTCGGTAAAACAAGGCCTGCATCAAACAATAAATCAAAATCATCAGAAAAGGCAGCTGAGAAAAAATAAATTTCCTCTTGTTGAAGACAGCGAACAAATAAAAAATCAGTTTTTTTATTTGTTCACTGTAAATTCTTTTGGATTCTAAGGCGCAAGCCTGTGAATGATCCAATCATTGTTTTCCTGTAAAGAATATTGCAGCCTGTCGTGAAGCCTTCCGGGCTTGCCCTGCCAGAATTCAATCAGGTTCGGTTCAACTAAAAAACCTCCCCAAAATGAGGGACGGGGAACCTGTTGTCCATTAAATTGGTCATAGTATTTTTTCATATTTGCCTGTAGCAGTTCGGGGCTTTCAATCACTTTACTTTGTGGCGAACTCCATGCTCCAAGCTGGCTTTCGCGTGGGCGGATAGAAAAATATTCATCACTTTCTTTTTCACTTACCTTTCTCACATTGCCTTCAATTCTTATTTGCCGTTCATGTTCTTTCCAAAAAAACACAAGGGCCGCAAATGAAACTTCTGATAATTCCTGCGCTTTTCTGCTTTCATAATTCGTATAGAAGATAAAGCCGTTTGATGTCACACCTTTTAATAATACAATTCTTGCAGATGGCTTTCCTGCTGCATTACAAGTTGCCAGAGTCATCGCATTTGGTTCATTAACTCCATGGTGAATCGCCTCTTGCCACCAGTTGTCAAATTGTTTTAGCGGATCCGCATCAACATCTTTTTCTTCCAAAGATTTTAGTTGGTATTCTTTGCGCATCGCAGCGATCGATTTGTTATCAGGCATGAAAATACTTTTAGATTAATGAAGCAAAATTTATAAAACAATTTAAAAGATGCAAATAAATACAATTGAAACAACCTTTATTAAGGCTTTCCCAGTTGCTTATAATGCTCAATCTGTCTCTAAATTGATTTACTATTTTCGCTTGGCTCTTCTTCAGACAAATGTGCATTTGTATCAGTCGAAGGCTCTTCTTTCAGGGAAGAAAATTTATTTTTAATTTCTGTAGAGAGATTTGATATACCTTCTTTTATGTTATCCGATGGCGATCGCAACAGGTAAGCAGAAAGGACAATTCCAAGCGCTGAAAGTGCAGCGGCATAAAGCCCAAAGCCAACAAATGAAGCACCCATTACTGAATCCGTTATTTGAACATAATACCAAATAGTGAAGAGTAAGGCGATTGCACCGGCAAGGATGGTGACTGTCCACATGGTTTTATCAAGATTTTTTTTCTGATCATTTGCATATGCGATTATTCCGGTCACCACAAAGCAAATAAATACCAAAATGCCTTCCCTGTGCATACCATTTGCAGTTTGCTTAAATCCAAACATTGAAATAGAAACCCACGGAAGAAACATGGAAATAAAACCAACGGCTGCAAAGACAAGGAGAAATCTTCTTTGCTTACTCATTAAATTGAAATTCATGATCGCAAGTTTTAAAGTGAATAATTGAAGAGGCATGCAGCAATTAAGCAGCTTTCATAACTACAGATCAATTTTTACTAAAGTAAATGTAAAGAAATTTGCCTAAAGGCTATTGTGAATTTTTGGCGGCTGAGATCATTTTATTTTGATTCACCATCATTTCAAGATTGGCAATCATTTTGGCTTTTTCTTCTTCATACACTGCCAACTGGTTTTCCAATTCGTGAAGGCGTGTAAGACCGATCTCAAGTTCTCTTTCTTTGTTATGTATTTCAACTAATTGATTTCTCAGATCCTCGTTTTCGCTTTTCAGGCGGGCATTTTCACTTTGAAAATGAACTAAATTCTTTTTGGCATTTATTTCAGCCACCAGCGATAATTCCAATTCTTTTTCGCGCGCATTAGCCGCTTCAAGCTGACGTTGTAATTCACCAATATTATTTTTCATGGATTGAATATCATTCAGCCGTGCATCATAATCACTTTGTAAACCCGACCATTTGCTCTTTTCTTTTTCAGTTTCGCTTAACCGGCTTTCTAATTCTTCAAGCCGCTGGCGTGTTGCATCCAACTCATTTTCCAGTTTCTCTTTCGCTTCATTTTCTTCATAATACATTTCCTTCCAATCTTCTTCTTCCCCAGTGGGAATGCTAACCAGTTGTTGTTGGGTTTGATATTGCGCCTCGAGCGCCTTGAGCCTTTCCTGTAGTTTTGTAAACTGGATTTCGTAAAAGGAAGAGCTTTCCTCCACTTTTTGCAACTTATTTTTCAGATCCCAAAGTGCTTCCGGTTTAGGAGAATGATTTTCTGGATCGGGCGTTTTCTTAAAACTGAGGAAATTTTTTTTCTCGACAGGCAACAGATCATAGCTGCTTACTATCACCTTATAGGCGAAAATAAAGCAGGCAATCAGCACAACAAGGGATATTATCCACCAAATCCACATAGGGCAGTTACTTAAAAGTTTTTATACAATTAATTTAAAGCCGGGGGGTTAAACTGTGTTTTCAAAGGATAAAGCCCGTGATCTGCGCGGAAAAAAGGAACACCGCTCAATCAAGCGGAGCGTAAATTAATACAAATTATCCAGTTACCAAAGTACCTACTTTTTCGCCGGTGATAACGCGCAACAAGGTTCCTGGTGTATCCATATCAAAAACTATGATCGGCAATTGGTTTTCCATGCACAAAGTGAAGGCGGTCATGTCCATTACTCTCAAATTTCTCGAGATACAATTGGCAAAAGTGATCGTTTCATATTTTGTGGCCAGCTTGTCTTTTTCAGGGTCAGCAGAATAAATTCCATCTACACGCGTGCCTTTTAAAATCGCGTCCGCGCCTATTTCGATGGCTCTTAAAGAACCAGCTGTATCGGTCGTAAAATATGGATTTCCAGTACCTGCGCCAAAGATCACCACTCTTCCTTTCTCAAGATGCCGGATCGCTCTTCTTCTTATGTAAGGTTCAGCTATTTGTTCCATTTTAATTGCGCTCTGTAATCTTGTAAAAACTCCTTCTTTCTCCAGGGAACTTTGCAAAGCCATTCCGTTGATCACTGTGGCCAGCATACCCATGTAATCGCCCTGAGCACGTTCAATGCCGGTTTCAGCTTCATTCATGCCACGGTAAATATTTCCACCTCCGATAACAATAGCTACCTGCACCCCCAATTCTGTTATCGATTTAATGTCTTGTGCATATTTGGAAAGCACTTTTGGATCAAGACCAAAGCTTTTGTCGCCCATTAAAGATTCACCGGAAAGTTTGAGGAGGATTCGTTTAAACTTAGGAAGCATAAAGTTGTTTGCGGATGTTTTTAAATCGCTGCAAGATAATGGATAAATTTCTATTTGCCAGATGCCGAAGGACATTAAAAATGAATTATTCGGGCAGCAAATCAACAAATAAAACAACTTTTTATTTTGAAGAAACCTTTACGGTGAAGCAACAAAAAACAGCGCTTTTATTTTGTCCTTAAAAACAAAAGAGCCACCACTCGGCAGCTCTTTTTTAAAAAGAATTATTTTACTTCTTTATCCTAAAGCAACTCTTTTAAAAGAAAGAACTTTCAATTCAGGATCTGCTGATTTTAAATAATCTGAAACAGATTTATTTCCATCTTTCACAAAAGCCTGTGCAAGCAATGTGCTTTCTTTAAAGAATTTATTGATCTTTCCGGCAGCAATTTTTTCAGCCATTTCTGCAGGTTTTCCTTCTGCTTTAATCTGTTCTATAGCTATGTTTCTTTCGCGTTCTACAGTTTCAGCAGGCACCTGGCTCTGGTCGATAGCAATTGGGTTCATCGCTGCAATTTGCATGGCCACATCTTTTCCTGCTTCTTCATTTGCTTTGTTCAAACCAACCAAAACGCCCATTCTGTAAGCGCCATGAATATAAGAAGCCACATAAGGAGCTTCAATTTTTTCAAATCTTGAAACACTTATTTTTTCACCGATCTTGGCAACCTGCTCATTCACTTTATCAGCAATTGTTTCATCGCCAATCTTTGCGCCGTTCAATTCTTCCAGAGAATTTACATCGTTTGCAATGGCTGCATCCATAATTGATTGTGCAAATGAAATATATTCCGCATTCTTACTTACAAAGTCAGTTTCACAACTCAAGTTGATAATAAAACCTTTCTTATTGTCTTCAGTTGTTTGCGCAATCACCACACCTTCTTTGGCTTCACGGTCGCCACGAAGTGCCGCAACTTTTTGTCCCTTTTTTCTTAAGTAATCGATAGCCGCTTCAAAATCTCCATTAGATTCTACCAGCGCTTTACGGCAATCCATCATTCCTGCTCCTGTTTGCTGGCGCAATTTATTGATCTCTGATGCTGTTATTGTTGTTGTGCTCATTTTATTTTATTAAATGTTACTTGATAAAAATAGAAATAGGATGAAATTGTTTCCACAAATCCTATTCCTGTTTATTCAATGGCAATAGCCGGGTAAAAATTACCTGCGTCCACCACCAGGACCTCTGCCTGAACTGGCCACACGGCGTTTTTGCGGACCAGCAGCGCTACGGCCTTTACCACCTCCTGCATTACCGCGGCGGCGTTGATTGCCGTCATCAGATCCGTCGTCGATTTTAATTTCGCGGTTTTCGGTTTCCTCTACTTCTTCTGTCTCTTCTTCTTTTTCTGCTTGTCTTTCAGCCAGGCCTTCTGCGATTGCTGCTGTAATATAATTGGTGATGATGGCTATTGATTTGGTAGCGTCGTCATTTGAAGGAATAGAAAATTCAACCTTGTTCGGATCGCAATTGGTATCCACCATTCCAAAAGTAGTAATGTTCAAACGTTTTGCTTCAGAAAGCGCAATGTGTTCGTGACCAATATCAACAAGGAACAAAGCAGCAGGTATGCGGCTGATCTGCGCGATACCTCCAAGCACTTTTTCCATCTTTTCTTTATTGCGGCTCAGTGTAAGGCGTTCTTTTTTAGTGATGCTGTCCAGTGTTCCATCCCCGAGCATTTTCTCGATCGACTGCATTTTCTTTACACTTTTACGAACGGTGTTGAAGTTGGTAAGCATCCCACCGAGCCAGCGCTCTGTTACATAAGGCATGTTCACTTTTTTGGCTGCTTCAGTCACGATTTCTTTTGCCTGTTTTTTAGTAGCAACAAACATGATCTTCTTTCCGCTTTTTGCGATAGATTTCATGGCTGCTGCCGCTTCTTCAAGGCCTTCAACAGTTTTATTGAGATCGATGATGTGAATGCCTTTTTTCTCAGCAAAAATGTAAGGCAACATTTTGGGATTCCATTTCTTTTTCAAATGGCCAAAGTGTACACCTGCTTCTAAAAGCTGCTGTTGTAAGGAAGTATTATTTTCCATTTATTTCTTATTAAGGTTGTTTTAAAAATTGAATCAGCAAAAGCCGAAGATTAACGTTTGGAGAACTGGAAGCTCTTTCTTGCCTTTTTCTTTCCCGGTTTTTTACGCTCTACAGAACGTGGGTCGCGGGTAAGCAAACCAGCTTCTTTAAGAGCCGGACGATATTCAGGATTTACTTCCAGAAGTGCACGCGCAATCCCCAGTTTTACCGCTTCAGCCTGTCCTTTAACACCGCCGCCTGTTGCGTTTACAGTTATGTCAAATTTATCGGCAGAATCGATCGTCTTCAATGGCGCTTCTACCTGGTTTTGCAAATAAACAAGCGGAAAATAATTTTTATAATCTTTTCCGTTGATGGTAATGTTGCCTTCACCTTTGGAAAGAAACACGCGTGTTACGGCTTCTTTTCTACGGCCAACTGCATTTTTTTGTTTTTCCATTTTATACTTTTTTTCGCCTTAGCGTAGTGGAATTAAAATTTTAATTGTTGCGGATTTTGTGCAGTATGCGGATGTTCAGAACCTGCATACACAAATAATTTTTTGTACATCTTGCGGCCCAGTTTGTTCTTGGGCAACATGCCTTTCACGGCTCTTTCGATAACCACTTCAGGGCGGCGTTTTAAAAGATCGCCAGCGGCTTCTTCTTTTTTACCTCCTGGATATCCACTAAAGTTGATGTAGGTTTTTTCGTCCAGTTTATTGCCGGTAAATCTTACCTTGTCACAATTGGTAACTATCACAAAATCTCCGCAATCTACGTGAGGAGTGTAATAGGCTTTGTTCTTTCCACGAAGAACAGACGCAATTTTTGCGCACATGCGGCCTACGGTTTGATTAGTACCGTCAACAACGTACCAATTACGCTGCACGGTAGCCTCGTTTGCATGCTTGGTGGTGAAATGTAATTTGCTCATTTTTCTTTTTTATTGATCCCAAGGTCTTTTGACATCAGAACCGGTTAAATTGATATGCCGCTATCCCGGCATTTTTTTAAGGAGTGCGAAGGTACGGTGAAATAAATTTAAAATATTTCATTTTGGCAAAATATTTACAAGCAACCTCCATAACTCATTGATTATCTATAAAATTTTTACCCAACAATTTTTATAAACGGCCAGTTGAAAAGAAAATGATGGTGAATTTGGTTAAAATTCCGCTGGTCAGCAAATAAAGAAATAAAGGGAATTATTATTCTGGATTGAACACAAAAGTTTGAAATAGAAACGTGATTCTTCAATACAATCAATCTCAAAAAATTTTCGGTCAAAACATTTTACAATTATATTTGCCGAAAAAACAGAGAGATGGAAGAAACAAAACCAGTAGGCATGTGGTGGCTTATGTTTGTGATCAGTGCCATTGTACAAATTATATTTTTGATCTGGATCAGGGAATATTTCTGGATGATTCTTCCATGGTGGCTCACTGCTTTTTCAAAAGCAATGAGACTTATCTGATTCTCCTATTTTAATACTTCTGCCAGCTTATCATGCAATTCACTGCCTCTTAATTCTGTAGCGATTATTTTTCCCTGTGGGTCAATCAATACATTGAAAGGAATTGCCTGCACATTATATTCCTTGGCGGCTTTACTGTTCCAGAATTTAAGGTCACTTATTTGTTTCCAAACCAGGCCATCATCTTTAATTGCTTTTAACCACGCTTTTTTGTCCTGGTCGAGCGACACACCCAAAATGGTAAAATTCTTGTCCTTGAATTGTTTATAGTTGGCCACTACATTCGGATTTTCCTGGCGGCAAGGGCCACACCAGCTTGCCCAAAAATCAACCAACACATATTTTCCCCGAAGTGAACTCAAAGAGAATGGTTTGCCGTTCACGTCTGGCAATGTAAGATCAGGAGCCACTTTGCCGGGTGCAATGTCGCTATTCTGTGTTTGATTCGTTTGAGCTGCCATGTACTGGTCAAGCTGTTGCACCATTGAAGAGACAGAAGAATTTTTTGGATACTTTGCGCTTAAATGATCCAATAAATTCTTTACCGTATCAATTGCAACATCTTGTGTATACCCAATCGCAAATAATGCGTTTATGGGACTTTTGACTGTATCTATATATTTCACCAAAAACTGATCGTACCACTCGTTGCTTTTAGCAAACTGGCTGTTGGCAATTAAAGCCAGTGAATCATTTTTCTGCTGCTCATAATCTTTTCTTTCCTGGTCTTCTTTTAAGAGATTCGTATGGATCGAATCCAATCTCATGATGAAAGCTGTCAGAGATGCATTTGCCGGCGTGTTAAATTTCGTTGTGTTCAACACAGAATCTCTTGCGTCGGCAGAAAAATCAATATCGTCTTTATCATTTATAAAAATGTAACCCGGATTTTTTTCAAAACGAAGACGATATAATCCTTCTTCTGAAGCATTTGCTTTCACAGTAAACTTGCCGTTTTTCATTGATGAAGAATCCAAAACCTGTGGAGGTCTTTCGTCAAAATGCAATTGCTCGAGGTAAACTTTTTGATCGGGGGCATTTTGCAAATCACCATTGACAGTGAAAAGCCCGTTTTTATGAGTAGAAGTGCATGAAAATAAAAACAATGCACTCAGGAAAATAACTACTTTTTTCATTTTAATGTATGTTCAATTATTGATTTAACTTTTGATCCAAAAGCTGAATCACCGCCTTCATATCAGCTTTGCCTTTGCTTTTTCTTTTTACTTCACCGGCAAAAAGACCGGTAAGGTTTTTCTTTCCTTTCCTGTATTCCTCCACTTTTTCCGGCATTGAAGAAAGAACTTCGTCTATCCATTGCTGTAAAGTTTCATCATTTTTAACCTGCAGAAGATTTAATTCCTTTGCTATCTGCAAAGGCTCTTTTTCCGGCTTATTGATCAATTCTGCAAAGATTTTTCCTGATGCGATCCCAAAACTGACTTTGCCTTCTTCGGCGATGTTTATCAATTTTGCCATTGCTGAAGGATTCACCGGAAACTTTTCTATTTCAATATTATTTTCATTGAGATAGGATTTAACAGGGCCAATCATCCAGTTGGATGCTGCTTTATAATAAGAAGTGTGTTGGGTTATCGATTCAAAAAATGAAGCTGTGCTTTTGTCAGAAGCAATAACGCGTGCCGCCTCCACTGAAATTTGATATTGTTCTCCCAGACGTTTTTCAAGTGCCAAAGGCAATTCAGGCATTTCGTTTTTTATCACTTCAATTTGTTTTTCAGAAACGAAAAACGGTGCAAGATCCGGTTCAGGGAAATAGCGATAATCATTGGCTTCTTCTTTTGATCTCAAAGAAAAGGTTGTGCCTGTCGAAGCGTCAAAACTTCTTGTTTGTTGAGTGACAGTTCCCCCGCTTTCAAGAATTTCAGCCAGGCGGTTTATTTCAAATTCGATCGCTTTTTTTACATTCCTGATAGAGTTGAGGTTTTTTACTTCAACCTTCGTTCCCAGCTTATTTTCACCTTTCAATCTTACCGAAACATTGGCGTCACAGCGCATACTTCCTTCTTCCATATTGCCATCACAAATATCAAGATGACGAACCATTTTCCTGATCTCAGTTACATAAGCAAACGCTTCTTCTGCTGAATGAAGATCAGGTTCAGAAACGATTTCAAGCAAAGGAACACCAGCTCGGTTTAAGTCGATACAGGTATATTTTTCATCAACATCATGCACGCTTTTTCCCGCGTCTTCTTCAAGGTGAATCCTGTTGAGTAAAATATCTCTTTTTTGTTCGTTCACTGAAATCGGAACAAAACCATTTTTACAAATGGGAGTTGTGTGTTGAGAGATCTGGTAACCTTTGGGAAGGTCAGGATAGAAATAATTTTTTCTTGCAAAAAAATTGTCACGGGAAATATCACAATTAAAAGCCAAGCCTAACCTGATCGCAAGTTCAACTGCCTTTTCATTCATTACAGGCAAAGTACCCGGATGCGCAAGTGAAATAGCGCTCACATTTGTATTTGGCGGATTTCCAAAAGCCGTACTGTCGCCACAAAAAAGTTTACTTTTTGTAAGCAATTGTGTGTGCACTTCAAGGCCTATCACTGCTTCATATTTGTCAAAATCAGGCATGGCAGCGAAGATATGAAAAGAGATTTCGATTTATGCGGAATGAAAACTTAAATTCTCTCAGGGCTTTCCTTCATAATAATTACATTGCGCAAGCGAACCCAATCTTACACGAATTGGAAGACCGGTTGCTTTTTCAATTTTTAATTCCTGGCGACAAAAAAATCCATAATCGCAGGTAGCAAAACTTGCCGGAATATTTCCATTTTGAAAGAAATCATTTTTGTGAAGTGAAAAAACAGGTGTCTTTTTTTGTAACCCTTCCAGGGAAAAAGAAATTTTAGAGATTTCTTCCACACGTGTGGAAAAATCAGGAGAAGAAAATTTTAACTGAAATTTTTTTGGGGAAGAAAACGGCTTAAAACTATACTGAGCATACGAAAAATTACTCAGAACAAAAAAAAGCATAATAAGGCCACAAAATTTGTTCCAAAAAAACATATCCTTACATTTGCTTGTAAATTTACAACTCTTAAAAGATTAGAAGGAAATGTCGTTAAGCCAGAGGTTACAACAAAAATTACTACAAAAATTATCTCCCCAACAGATTCAATTGATGAAATTGTTGCAGGTGCCAACTGCACATTTGGAGGAAAGAATAAAAGAGGAACTTGAAGAGAATCCTGCTCTTGATACTGTAGAGGATGGTTATACAGAACCAACTGACGGACCGGATGATTTTGAAACGGTTGATGAATTCGAAAGCGACGGAAGCGAAAGTGATTACGACAATATCGACATCAGTGAATATGTGAATGATGGTGATGACGAGCCGGGCGATTATAAATACCGCGACGATAATTACGGCGACCCGGATGACAAAAAAGTTGTTCCGCATAAAGTAGAAACTTCTTTTTATGATAATTTAAAAACGCAATTGCTCATGCTTGATCTTTCTGAATCAGAAAGAAAAGTGGCTGAGCAAATCATAGGAAGTATTGACGATGATGGATACCTGCGCCGCGACGTAACATCCATTTGTGATGATCTTGCCTTCCGTCAAAATATTATTACTACGGAAAAAGAAATAGAAAAACTGATTGGTTTAATCCAACAATTTGATCCGCCCGGCGTGGGGGCTCGAGATCTGCAGGAATGTCTTTTGCTACAATTAAGAAGAAAAGAAAGAGAAGGTTTACCGGTGGGAACCGCCATTGAGATCATTGAAAATTATTTCGATGAGTTCACGAAAAAACATTACGAAAAAATCCAGAAGAGCCTGAACCTGGATGAAGATGAGATCAAGGAAGTGATCAACCAGATCATTAAACTAAATCCAAAACCGGGAGGCGAAGTTGGTGAAAGCAATAAACTTCAAAGCTATGTGATACCTGATTTTTTTGTGATGAATAACAACGGAAAACTTGAAGTGACCCTGAACTCCAAAAACGCGCCGGACCTAAGGATCAGCGAAGGTTACCGCGATATGCTGAAAGACTATGACCGCGGAAATAAAAAAGATAAAAGGCAAAAAGAAGCCGTTCTTTTTATCAAACAAAAAATTGATTCTGCAAAATGGTTTATTGATGCGATCAAGCAACGCCAGCACACTTTGTTGACCACAATGCAAACGATCGTTGATTATCAAAAGGAATTTTTTCTCACCGGTGAAGACATTGATTTGAAGCCAATGATCCTGAAAGATATTGCAGAAAGAACGATGCTCGATATTTCAACCGTAAGCCGTGTGGCCAACAGTAAATTTGTGCAAACAGAATTTGGAACCTACCGCCTCAAATTTTTCTTCAGTGAAAGTTTGGTTACTGACAGCGGCGAAGAAGTAAGTACGCGCGAAGTGAAAAAAATCCTTAGTGATCTTATCGAAGAAGAAAATAAACAAAAACCTTTGAGTGATGAAAAACTTACTGAGCAATTGCAGGAAAAAGGTTATAACATTGCGCGAAGAACAGTAGCAAAATACCGCGAACAATTAAACATTCCTGTTGCGCGGCTAAGAAAAGAACTTTGAGATGATGCAAGAATTATCAGCAACCAATGGACATTCCAATGGAAAATATTCATCAGAAACAACTCTTCATTTTCCGGGGATCTTAAGGTTTTTTGCGCAGGTTTTTTCTGTCATCTTTCACCCGCTTTTTATTCCGTTGATCGGCACGTGGTTCCTGGCTTTTGTTCAACCCGGATACTTTACCGGGATCGCCCCTCATGATAAGATGCTGATCGTTTTGCGCGTAGGTTATAACTCAATTTTTTATCCGGCGCTTACGGTAGTTTTATTAAAAGCGCTTGGGTTCAGCAAAAGTATTTTATTAAAAACCCAAAGGGAAAGGATCATTCCTTATATCGCTACAAATATTTTTTATTTCTGGGTTTTCCTTGTATTGAGAAACCAAACTGAAGTTCCTTTAATTCTTACAGGATTTATTTTCGGCATTTTTCTATCTTCTTCTGCTGGATTACTGGCAAATATTTATTTCAAAGTCAGCATGCACGGATTAGGAATGGGCGCTCTTTGTGGATTGATGCTCATTATAATTTTCTCCGGATTCTCTTATGCTATTTTCCTCACAGCCATGCTGGTCTTCCTTTTGACAGGAATCGTTTCTACTTCAAGACTGATAGTGAGCGACCACAAGCCTTTTGATATTTATGCCGGCATTCTTATTTCTATTTTGTGCCAGTTAATTGCTTTTGTGGTTATTGGATAATCTTAGCAGCAAACAAAGAAATAAGGAAAATTTTTATTCTACCGTAAGTGAAAAAGTAACCATTCTTTCATTGATCTTATCAATTACGTTAGAATATTTAAGATTCGGATCGCGTGCGTGAACATTGGTTATGCCGCTGCTCAATTTGATTTCCGGCGATAAAACAAAATAAGGAAAGTAAATATGAAACCCGAGACCAATTTCGGCACTTAAACCTGACTTTCTCAGTTTAATTAAATCCTCTGCTTTTGCTGCGCCTGCATTACTTGCCAAATCATAATCGTATTTGGCACCGGCAAGCGTGTAAACTTTGAAATTGCCAATTCGATCACTGCTGAAAGCAATATTTACCGGGAAACTTAAAGTAATGGATTGCACCTTTTTGGTTACAGAAGAATCTGTCTCATATTTTTGAGAATACAAAAATGCTTTTTCTGAAAAAGTTAGATCAAGTGGGTGAACGCGAATGTCGAAATGATCGCTCACCCTCACATTTACCAACCAGGCTAGATTTATCCCCGGATTGTTGATGCTTTCTACATCAAGGATTGAGTCGTACTGGAGAAATCGTGGATGATGGGTAAAATTAAAATGAGATTCATTGTAGCCAAGATTGATCCCGAAATGATATGGCTTATCATCATGGTTTTCCTGGTTCACCACATTATCCTGGGCGATGGCCGAAACTGAACAAAACAAAAGCGACAATCCAAACCAAACTATTTTTCTGCGCAATAAATAGAGCATATTCCTAAAGTCAATGTTTTGTAGAAAGCGTTTCGATAGCTTGATTGGTTTAAAATGTGAATGAATGATTCTTTTTCAGGAAACTGTAAAACAGAATCGTTTAAATATTGATAAGCTTCATTATTTTTTGCAATAATCTCTCCAATTTTTGGCGTAATGGTTTTCATATAAAAATTGTAGAGCTGCCTGATAACCGGCGTTGAAGGTTTGGTAAATTCAAGTACTATTAACTTTCCGCCAGGTTTCAAAACTCTTCTTATTTCTGACAAACCTTTTTCAAGGCTCTCGAAATTCCTGACGCCGAAGGCAACTGTAACAGCATCAAACGTATTGTCATCAAACAAAATTGCCTCACTGTCGCCGTTTAACAATTCGATCTTTTCGTTCAAACCGGCCTCTTCAATTTTCTTTCTGCCCAATTTCAACATGCCTTCACTTATGTCAATGCCGGTAATTTTTTCGGGTTTTAAAATTTTATAACAAGTCAAAGCAAAATCGCCGGTGCCGGTTGCCACATCGAGAATATTTTTGGGGTTCGAAGGAAGCAACAATTTAATCGCTTTCTTTCTCCATCCTACATCAATTCCGGCGCTTAAGAAACGGTTTAAAAAATCGTAACGGAAAGCAATTTTATCAAACATATCTTCGACCTGCTTCTTCTTGCTTTCTTTCGAATTCTTAAACGGAACGACCGTATCGTGCGGATAAATATTCATCAGGTCAAAGATACTTTTTTGAAAGAATAAGTTTTATAGTTAACTATTCTTTCACTTTTATTTTTGAAATGGAAATTTGCTATCAGCATTTTGCTTTCAGCCTCGGGCATTTCGCTTTATTGTAAATTGCGTCATGCACATAAAAAATGCAAAATATCTTGTCAGCAGTCCTTCATTTGATAAATGTCCGCCCGCCAGCCTTGCTGAATATGCATTTATTGGCAGAAGCAACGTTGGAAAATCTTCTTTGATCAATATGCTCACAAACAATGAAAAACTTGCGAAAACATCGCATTCGCCCGGGAAAACCCAAATGATCAATCACTTTGAAATAACCAGTGTTCCGAAACAAGGCGATAGCAACGAAACAAAATGGTTTTTGGTGGATCTACCGGGTTATGGTTTTGCCAAAGTCGCGCAAAGCAGCCGCAGGAAATGGGAGCAAATGATTGAAAATTATTTACGCAAAAGAGAAAACCTGGTGGATGTTTTTGTGTTAATCGATTCAAGACATTCACCGCAAAAACTCGATCTTGATTTTATTAAAAATCTTGAGCTGTGGCAGGTTCCCTACACTTTGATCTTTACAAAATCGGACAAAGAAAATCAAGCAATCGTAAGTAAGAATGTAAAAGCTTTTTTAGAAAAACTCAGACAAACACAACAATTCCTGCCGCAGCATTTTATTTCCAGTTCCATAAAAAAATCCGGAAGAGATAAGATCCTTAATTTAATAGAAGAAAAAAATGAAGTGTTTTTAAAGGGAGAATTTTGAATAACAGTGATCAAACAAATCCCTCACTTTTTTATTTTCTTTCAAAAAAAAGAGTTGCCCCGAAAGGCAACTCATGAAATGTACAACCAACAAAAAAATTAATTCTGCCTTTGTCTTTGTGGACGCAAACTTGGTTCAACGTCGTTCTTCCATTTGGTGAACTGGTCGGCAGTAAAAATATTTTTCAATTTCGCATCCCGGTCGTCCATCATCTTCTGAAACTGGCTTCTGTCAGGTCTTTCTCCGGATTCTCTTGCATCCTGGAACATCTTCATCATTGAAGAATAATAATCGGTGAAAACGCTGTCGGTGCTTGCCTGCTGATCAGCAGAGAGATTTAACGCAGGTGTGATTTTGTCCATCGTCATTTTTACCCTGTCAGGAACGCTCATGCGCTGCATTCCCTGGGCAAAAATTCCGGTTGTGGCGATTAACATAAAGGCCAGCAACAATGTGAGCTTTCTTTTCATGAATTTTTGATTTTATTTTGATTTTTTTAAAGGCGTTTGAGATTATTTTTTCCGTGGTTTTCCGGGCCGGCCAATCATCCTGTCCACAACTTTCTGCACCAGCGAATCATATTTTTGTGTTTGATCAGGCGTACAAATTGATCTTACTTTTTTGAAGTAACCGAACATTTGCATATCCAATTTCTTTTGTTTTTGTGCTATAGAATCCGCATCCGCGTTGAGCAATGAATCGGTGGCATTTTTTGAAACAATCAATCCATAAAAATTTCTTTTAGCTTCTCTCACTTCATTAAAAAGAGGATGAACTTTTTTGATTTGCTGTTCTCTCAAATTCTTGTACCGGGTCAACTGATCATCTGAAAATCCCACGTCATTTTTCAAGCTATTGTACATTCCCCTGTTTTCATGATTTCTTTCGCTCCTGCTTGCCGGCTTGACCTGTAGTACAAAAAAGATCAGCATCGCAATATTGGTGATGAGCAAAAAGATGATGATCACTACAAGCGATCTTGTTTTCTTATTACTGTCCATTATGGAATTGTATTTTCAAATTCGTACATCTGTGCGCTAACTGAATTGTATTCATCCGCAGTTGCCAGTTCAGAATTTTGTGAAGAGGAATTTATTAAAGAAGTTGAGGAAAGTATTACAGCTGCATTGATCACAATGATCAAACAAATGCAAACAAATGCCACAACGGGTTTAGCAACAAAAGATGAGATCTTTTCCCAGCCACTTTTTTCACGTTGCATCCTCGCTTCAAGACGTGTAAAAAAATAAGGACGTGGTGATGCTTTCTCAATGCCATTAAGGCTTTGCATCGCTTCATCAATTTTTTTGTTCAAAGAATGATCCATTGCTTTTTGTTTTAAAAATATTACTGAAAACCACTTCGTTTTTATCAGTAAAATCCACAATAGTTTTAGACGTCATTTCATAAAAAACCCTGCTTTTCCTTCTCCAAATTTCCACTTTAAGAATGCGATAACAAATAATGCTCTTTCAGTTCGTTCCGCAGGTTTTTCTTTGCTCTTTGTAATAAAGAATCGATCGCCGATTCGCTTGACTTCATAATCTCAGCAATTTCACGATAACTCAAATTTTCCATTTTATTCAGCACAAATGCTGTTTTTTGTGTTTCAGGAAGCTTCCGGATCGCTTTAAAAAGAGCCGCTGCATTTTCTTTGTTTTCAGTCTTCACACCCGGATGAAAAAAGTCGGGCGGATCAAAAACCAACGATTCATTTTTACCGTATAAACTTTGCACAAAAGCAAACCGTTTTTTCCTTTTTTTCTTCCGCAAATGATCCAGGCATTTTGAAACCGTGATCCTGTAAATCCAGGTAGAAAGTTTTGATTCTTCTTTAAATTTTTCAACCGATTCATACACCTGGATAAAAACTTCCTGTGCTGTATCTTCAGCATCTTCTGCATTTTGCAAAAACCCTATTGCAGTATTAAAAACCATATCCTGCCAGGTTTGCACCAATTCCTTAAAAGCTTCCCTGTCTTTTTTTTTCAACAGGTCGATCAGTTCACTTTCGGTCAAAGCAAAAATATTTAGATGCTAAAGCTGTGGGCCTCCGGGGCCATGTGGCGGGCCACCAAAACCACCAAACCTGCGAAATCCTCCACGTTCATTATTGTTTGCCGGAGCGCCCTTTCCAAAGTTCTTCAATTTGTAAGTAAATGTGAGCATAAAATATTGTTGCAACACCTGGTTGATCTGATCCTGCACATATGTTTCGGTTACATCTCTCGTAATACTTTTGTTTTGCTTTAAAAGATCAAAAACAGAAAGTTTCAGTTCTCCAGCCTGCTTCTTCAGGAATTTCTGCCCGATTGCAATATTCCACAACCAATAATTCTGGTTAAACCCGTCAGTCAAACCTTTGTAAGATTCATTGGAAAGATCATTTTGGAAGAAGAAGCCTTTTTTGGTCAAAAAGTTTGCATTGATACCGGCGGATTGGGTAAAATAATTATTATTCAAAGCTGGCTGAATACTATTTTTTACGGTGTTGATATTAGCAGAATAAGACAAATTAAAGTCAATATATTCACTGATGTTACTTGAAAGAACTGCTCCAAGATTATAATTGTAAGCATTCGAAATATTTTCAACATTATTCACCATTCCTGGCTGCCGTGCATAACTGAAACCAGCATTCATATTAAGGTTTAGTTTGGCAAACTTAATCGGTGTGCCAAAAGTGAAGAATGAACGCGCATTAACATAGCCGTTCATATTTACCGGCTTCGATAACTGGGAACCTTTATACAAAATAACAGACTTGCTTAATGCAGAATCATGTGCAGCTGTATATGTGGCGTTGCTCACGTAATTATTAATGTTTTGCAGGAAAATATTTGCAAAAAAGCTTTGCCCTTTTGCACTGTTGGTATAAGTATAGCGCGTAATCAAATTGTTGGTGTATTGCTGCTGCAGATCAGGATTTCCGGTCGTATAAAAAAACTGGTTGGTGTTATTGATCACGTTTTGCAATTGGGTCACTGATGGAGGACTAACTGATCCGCGATAAATAACCCGAAGTGTACTTCTTGGTGAAAGTTTGAATCTTGAAAACATATTCGCCAAAAAATTGCTGTATGTATTATCAATTTTTGAAGCTTGCGGAAATACCTGGTTACTTTTTAGTTCGCTGTATTGATAAGAAACTCCTGCAGCAATCATGTTATTCCTGTCACCATGACGAAAAGTAATACCGGCATTTTGAGTGTTGCAAGTATTATTAAACTTATTGCTAAGGCTGGTATCAAGTATTGAATATTTACCAGCACCATTATCAAAATCAGAAGTTTCCTGGTCGGCATTGCTGGTTTGGAATGACGGACTATAGTTGATTTGCATTTGTGTTTTCGACGCAAGCGGCTCGGTATATTCGAGGCTAAAACGGTACTGATTGGTCAGACTTTTTTGATCAGAAAGTTGTTGTACTGTGTCCACTCTTTGTATTGGCTTGTAATAACTATTGTAAGCGTCCAAAAAGTTCTGACCGTTTCTGTTGTTGGAGGATTGGAATATGCCTAAAGAAATACTTCTCCCTCTCTTGGCGAATGCGTGACGGTACAACAACATATTGCTCAAACTATTTCCATTCGTTTTGCTGTTTAAATCATTTTCAGTTCTGCTGATCGCATTTTGTTTTGCTTCATCAGGATAGATCACACCCAGTACATTGTTTGTTGAATTGTTATTTTGGAAATTCAGGTTTGAAGTGGCAATGATCGTATTGCTTGAATCTATTCGGTAAGTGAGTCTGAAGTTTACACGATTATTATAATTTTTGGTGTTAGAAAGGGTGTTCTCATCATAATACTGGGAAGAATCCTTCGACAAGAAATTTTGCTGGTTAATGATTTGATTATTGGTCGTGTTGCTGTTATTAAAAAAATAACTCCCAGTTACATCAATTTTCTTTCCCCATGCGTCGCTATAATTCACACCAAAAGCATTTGTTTTCGCAATTCCGCTTTGTGGGCCAACCATAAAGTTTGAGGTGCCTCCTCTGAAATTTCCGCCACCTCTTCCACCTCTCATTCCTCCACCTCCGCGTCCACCACTTGTAGCTCCTATCAAATCTTCAGATGAAAAGTTTTGTTGGTTTACATTGTTAAATAAGCCAATCAAAGAAATTCTTTTGTCGTTATTAAAGAAACTTACATTTCCGCCACCGCTGTAGTGGTCATCAGTACCATAACCGCCATAAACACGACCAAAGTTCCCGTTACGCATGTCTTTTTTCGTAACAATGTTGATTGATTTTTGAGTGTTGCCATCATCAAAACCAGTAAGTTGCGCCTGGTCACTCAGTTTGTCAAAAACTTGTATTTTATCTACAACTTCTGCAGGTAGATTTCTTAATGTAGCAGTTGCATCATCGCCAAAAAAATCACGTCCATCAACAGTTACTTTTTTCACGGTTTCGCCCTGGGCGGTTACCGTTCCGCTCTTGTCAACTGTAACGCCAGGCATTTTTTTGATCAAATCTTCACTTGTCGCATCAGGATTGACTTTATACTGGCTTGCGGAATAATCCAAAGTATCACCGTTTTGCCTTACCGGTGGCTTGTTATTAATAACAACAGTAGAAAGCGTCTCTTCTGTTTTGGAAATATTAATTTGAAGATTTACATTTTGCCCTAAAGCAGTAAATACCTTATTTTGAGGAGCATAACCAATGGAAGTAACGGTTAATTTGTATGCCCCGTTAGCAACATCTTCAAAAATAAAATGACCAGTCGCATCACTTACTGTTAACATCGGATCCTGCGAAGAATCAGCTACCTGCAATTTTACCGTTGCATTGGAAACAGCCATGTTTGTTGCAGCATCCTGCACTGATCCTGATACCGATTGTGCAGCCGAATTGAGAGACACTAGGGTTGAAAAAATAATGATAGATAAATATCTGAACATAAGTTTGATTAAGTAATAATTTGACGTTGCTACACGCAAAAACCTGCTTACCGCTCATCACTTTATCGAGCCATTCACTTTTATCTTTTGTTAACGGAAACTAAAAATCATTTCGACTATCTTGCAGTCCCAAAAATCAAAATAAAATTTATGGAGTATAATAAGTTAGTTTCCGTTACCGGTTTGCCGGGTTTGTTCGAATTGT
>JBQCEG010000148.1:0-9459 GCA_051960475.1 Ginsengibacter sp. | reverse complement strand
TGAACAAGGGCGGCGATCCCTATAAAGTGGCGCAACTTATCCTGAAAGTTGTGCATACCGGTTCACCACGTTTACGATACGGTGCTGGAAGTGAAGCCCACTGGATGCCTTACCTGAAAGTATTGTTACCGCAACGACTGTTTGATTACCTCTTAAGGCGTGGTTTTGGCTTGAAAAAGAATTAGGATGGTTAAAGTGAAAAAGTAGAGGATATGTTGCCTTATATTATTTCTTTACAGGACTGCAACCCAATTTTTTATTTGGAACATTCTAAGAAGAGCAGGAGTTTATTTTCATGCTATTTTATTTTATTGTTCACAATAAAACCAAAATTTTTTTCTTTTTAACACAAGGCGAACACTTTCACTAATTAAAAAACCATAACCTTCCGTCAAATAAGGTGAAGTTCTTTTGCCAATAAAATTTGAAAATCTCACAGTCCTTTCCTCAACATTTCTGCATACTCGTCAGGTAATTCGCTATCCTCTATTGCTTTTGCAGCTTTTTCTATGTCATAATCAAAACGCATAAATTCAACTGATACACTGTCTTTATTGGAAATACTACTATTCTCATTTACTGAAAGAATCACATATCCACCTTTTGGATTTCTGTCTTTAGGTTTGCCTACTGAACCAATGTTTATTGCATGACGATAATGAGTATTTTCATCTAACACTGTTTGTAAAATTCTGTGATAAGGTTTGTGAGTATGACCGAAGCACATAATGTCTGCATCAGCCTGTTCCATTATTCTCAATAGACTTTTTTCTTCCCTGTCTTCAAACAAATACTCATTTATTTTTCGGGGACTTCCATGCACTAATAATAAATTCAGTTTATCATCATTCAACTGAAACTCTATTTTGATGTGAGCTGGCAATGTTCTTAAATAATTTCTTTCCTCTTCTTTTATAATTGAGTTGGTAAAAGAGATAGATATTTTGCCCATTTCTTTTTCATGTTCTTCTTTATAAGCACAGCCACAATCATCACTCTTTCTGCCAATCCCAAAATCATAATTGCCTGCAATTGTTGGAATATGCCTTTTTCTTATTTCACTGATTACTTCATTTGGCCAGATATTATAACCTACTAAATCGCCAAGGCAATAAAGCACATCAGGCTTGTGATTTTCTACATCTTTAAAAAACGCCTCCAGTGCAGGAAGGTTGGAATGAATATCTGAGAATAATGCAATTTTCATTTTATTTCATTTAAGTATTTTGTAACTGTGTTTTAGAATAATATTTTCTTCGCAGCCAAAAGGCTACATTCACCAAAGCAATTAATGCAGGCACTTCGACTAATGGGCCAATTACACCTGCAAATGCCTGTCCTGAATTAATTCCAAATACGCCAATCGCAACTGCTATTGCTAATTCAAAATTGTTTCCTGCTGCTGTAAAAGCTATGGAAGTATTGGTTGAATAATCTGCGCCCATTTTCCTGCCAATTAAAAAACTGACAAAGAACATGATTACAAAATAAATCACCAATGGGACTGCAATTCGTACCACATCCATCGGTATCTGAACAATCAGTTCTCCTTTCAAACTAAACATAATTACAATCGTAAAAAGAAGCGCTATCAGCGTTATTGGGGAAATTACCGGAACGAATTTTTTCTCATACCATTCTCCTCCTTTTAATTTTATTAAGGCATACCTGCTTAGAATTCCTGCGGCAAATGGAATACCTAAATAAATGGCAACACTTTCTGCAATTTGACCAATGGTAATGTTTACTTCTGAGCCTGTGATACCAAATAAAGGAGGAAGGATTGTTATAAAAACGTAAGCATAGACACTATATAATAATACCTGGAAAATACTGTTTAATGCAACCAGGCCCGCAGCATATTCCCGGCTGCCTTCGGCTAATTCATTCCAAACGATTACCATTGCGATGCATCGTGCAAGCCCAATGAGAATTAAACCAGTCATGTATTCAGGATAGCCATTTAGAAAAATAATTGCCAAAATAAACATCAGTATTGGCCCGATTATCCAGTTAAGAAATAATGAAACACCTAACACCTTTGTGTTTTTAAAAACTTCACTCATCTTATCATACTTCACTTTTGCAAAAGGTGGATACATCATCAGGATAAGCCCAATGGCTAAGGGAATATTGGTAGTGCCGGATGAAAAGGAATTAATAAATGCAGACGATGCGGGAAAGAAGTATCCGATAGAAACACCAATCGACATTGCTAAAAATATCCATAAGGTTAAATACCTATCTAAAAAACTTAATTTCTTTCTTTCATTCGCCGGAGCACAATTATTTGCTGTCATTATGATTCGTATTATTCTGTTTAATTCTTATGTAAAATAATTAAGGGAACATCGGTTTTAATTGCAAGCTTTTTGGTTATACTTGTATGAAACAATTGTTCAATCAAACCATATTTTCTGTGGATAACAATCGTTAAATTGATTTTTCGCTTTTCAGCAAATGTTAATAGCCCCTCTACTTTGTTTTTATTTTCAAGATAATCATATTCAGGATTCAGGCCATTGAGTAAATGATGAAGAATGGTTTCCTCTTTCATCAACATATCTGCGCCCATAGTTTCGTGATGCTCAACATTCACAACAACCAATTTTGATGATAATTTCGTCAGCAGTTGTTTTAGCTGCGCCACTGGAAGCGTTTCAGCAATATCATGCAGATCAACTGCCAATATTGATTTTTTAATACCATTAAAAGTAGCTGTAGAAGGTACAATGAGCAAAGAAGTTTTACATTCTTTTATTATTTTTAATGTATTACTACCTATTATGTTCCTGCCGTCATTCTCCATTCCACTAATTCCAATAGTAACTAAATCTATTTTTTCTTTAATAATTATTTCATCTATTCCTTTGGTAAGCGGAAGATCGTTGGTAGTATATTCTATAGCTGTCGAATCGTTTACCAAAGGAGAAAGTGTTTTCCTTAAAGCACTCAGTTTTCTGATTGCCTCATTTTCTAATTCCCTTAGTTGCAATGGAGGTGGTTCAAGAATATCGGTAAGAAGAGTCATACCAGGATGAATTATTTCATACGAATGATATAAGATCAACCGTTCAGTTTCTGTTTTTTTACACATAGTTGAAATGTACTTTGCAGCGTTTAAAGCTGTAGTAGAAAAATCAGTGGGGATAAGAATAGTTTTCATCTCATTATTTTTTATTAAACGACAGTTATGTTACTTCTTCTTTCCATTAAAATAATATCTCTCCATTTCCCATTCATTTGCCCGATGCGTTCTCTTGTATCCAGTATCCGAAACCCATACGCTTCATGAATTTTAATGCTTGCTATATTTTCAGGAAAAATCCCTGCCTGTAAAGTCCCGATATTATTTAAGCACTTGTTTTTTCGTCGTTTACATATTTATTTACAAAATCCTGGCTATAAGCCTTTATTTGGTCACGGACACTTCGAAACGCCTCTTTGATTTCTTCCTCTGTTCCGGTTGCTTTTGCGGGGTCAGGAAAGTTGTGGTGAAGCTTTTGAGCATTCGAAGGAAAGAAGGGACACCGCTCTCTTGCATTATCGCAAACGGTGATGATATAATCAAAGTCAATGTTGCGGTATTCGTTGATATTATTTGACGTGTGTGTCGATATATCAACACCGTCTTCTTTCATAACGGCAACACCCCGTGTGTTAACGCCATGAGTTTCAACACCGGCGCTATAAACCTGCGCCTTGTTACCTGCAAAATATCTTAAATAACCTTCAGCCATTTGGCTCCGGCAACTGTTACCGGTACACAGCACTAATACTTTTTTCATAAATTTATTTTAAACATTAACAGCAGCCGGATTTAGGGTCACAACAATCCTTTTCTGCATAAACAGTAATACTAAAAATTCCTGCACCTGAGTTTTTAAAAGATGCGATTTCATCTGCAGATAAATAATTACTTAAAATATCATCCGGAACAATGATTGTTTTTTCTTTCTGAATCATAATGTTTGTGAATCCGTTTGATTCTATCAATTCCAGGTACGTTTGTTTTTGAATAGCACCTGAAACACAGCCTGCGTACATTTCAGCAGCATTTTGAATGTTCGCAGGAAGATCGCCAACTAACACAATGTCAGAAATACTGAAATGGCCACCTGGCTTCAATACCCTGAAGATTTCTTTAAAAACTCCTGATTTATTTGGTACGAGGTTTAAAACACAATTGCTTACAATCACATCGGCAACATCAGAAGTAACCGGCATTTTTTCGATGTCGCCCTGACGGAATTCCACATTGTTTAATCCCCTTAATTCTGCATTGCTTCTCGCTTTTTCAATCATCGCAGGTGTAAAATCTATTCCAATCACTTTTCCTGTCTCGCCGGTTTCATAGCGCGCTACAAAAGCATCATTTCCGGCGCCGCTTCCCAGGTCAATTACTACATCTCCTTTTTTGATCTTTGCAAATTGTGTTGGCAATCCACATCCCAAACCAAGATCCGCATCCTGATTGTAACCTTCCAAATGCTGATAATCTTCAGACATGATGTTGTACACTTCATCACTACAACAGCCGGAACCGCAGCAAGATGATTGATTCGTTTCTTTGTCCTGTAAAGCGATTTCTGAATATTTTTGCTTTACGATTTCTTTTAGGTCATTTTCGTTTTCCATTATTTTATGTTTTTATTATTATTATCGAAATATTACGATTAGTATTTGTAAAAAAAATCAGCAACACTGATTTGTTCCTTTGTAAGAATCAAAAAGCTGATTAAGTCTTTCTTTTGCTACCTTCCATTCCTTTTCATCAATACAATAACAAACAGTTGCTCCGTCAATATCCCCCTTTATCAATCCTGCCTGCTTTAATTCCTTCAAATGCTGTGAAACGGTGCTTTGTGACAAGGGAAGTTCGTCCACAATGTCGCCACAAATACACGCTTGCTTTTTTATTAATAAATTAAGAATAGCGACTCGTGCAGGATGGGCAAGCGCTTTGGCGTAATTGGCAATCCGATTATCCTTTAGTGTAAATTCTTCTGATTTTGTTGCACCCATGTGTTTATTTATTAATCGCAAAATTACGATAGAATATTATAGCACAAACATTTTTTAAAATATTTTTGAAATATTTTTTTGAGAGGCCCCAGTTATCATAATTCTTAATAAATTAATTAATCATTTTGAACTAAATGCATTTTGAAAGAAAAATAGAAATCCCGATTAATTATTCGTTTACTGTTTTATGATAATAGAAAAAAAGTATATCCAATTTCTTTATTGAGACAGTTAAATTTATTTTGGTTTTTTTAAGTCATCAATTTTCCACAATGAATAATTAAGTTTATAAAATATCTTAAATACCAGGCAACATTCTTCAATTATTTTATCTATACTGAAATCTGTTGTCCAGGTAACCTGAAGTTGGCCTAAATTTCCAATTTCATTATTCTCTGCTATACCAATAAAATATGTTCTAAAAATTCTAAAAATTGTTCCTTTATTAGTTTGAAAAAGTTCAGGATATTTACTTTTTACTGTGTGTCCAAAATGCTCACTTTCCACTAATTCAAATTCCCCATACTGTGAAAGATTCAAAAAATTTATCCAAAAAGTATCAGCCATATTCTTAATATTTTTGGAATATTGGAAATAGGTGCTTAAATAAACTCCCTTTTCTCCAAGTCCTAAATAATAAGAAGATTTTGTCTTTTTGGAGTTTATAATTAATTCAGGGCCATAAAATTTTTCTGAAAATTTATCACTTTCAAAATCATCTTTAAAATTTCCAAATTCCAGTGCCATTTCAGAAATTTTAAAAAATACATTAACTACTTCATAAAGTAATTTAATTTTATCTTCCCCTGAAAGCTTCTGAGAATATGGTGCTTGGCGATAAGAATTTATAAGATTTGTCCAACTATCAAAATATTTAGACTGATTTGTGATTATTTTCTTTAAACGATTTTCCATAACTAATCTTTATAAAGCTACTGCCAAAGCGAGGAAACAAATCTAATTATCAGAAAAATCAGAAAGATAAACTAATAGCTTTTAGTGACATAGCAGTACTCCCGCTTTATTCTTTAAAAAATGGGAAAATATTGTCGGGAGAACTGCTATGAATTAAAAGTAACGGATGTATTGAGATTGGCTCTTTCCTCACCAAACACAATACAAGAAACATAAATGAAAAAGACATTCGCACCACATCCTTCATTCTTTCGGAAGAGGTGCTTGTAAAGAGTATTGTGTACCCAGCTTTTTCGCTCCTTCCTTCGATGCAGTCTCGCCGTTTCCATTCGCCGGCTAATACCACAACAGTATGGCAGCCTTTTATCCGTACTTAAATGCCTGCCATTAAAAGGCTGGCACATACCTGTTCTCCAAAAGCTCATTTCAACGAGGCCTGCTCTCAGTCATTTGCTTCAAAGCACGATACATTGATTGATTAAAAATATAAAGACTTTTAATGTTTAATTACTACCGAACATTGAAAGTGGTTTGAGAATGATACAATGATAAAATGCTTTTGATTCTTTTATAGATTTTCTTTTGAAGACACGATGGTTGGAGATTGAAAAAGAAATAAAACTTCCTCAGCGTTTATTTTCCTGCACTCAAAGAATTAAGTTTTTCACTTAGCTCCGTCAGTCCTGCTTTTGTTAAGCAATCGTCTGCAAAAGTGTGCAGTTCCTGTAATGTTTCTTGTGGTACACTTCCAAGTAAGTTGGTGGATTTGTCATCATCCTTTGGATTTAATCCGCGTTTAATAACGCTATTCAGGAGTAATACATTTTTGCGTGAGATTTTCATGTCAATCTTCACAGTTTCATTCATACCAGGGATACTTAATATAGTATCGTACACTTTGGCTACATCATTTGTTGTAAGCATATCTACACGTTTTAAATTGTTTAAAATTTGGACAACAAAAATAGAGACCGGCACTTAGAATATCCTCATTAAAATATGATGAGGATAGGTTGAACCAAAACCTGAAGATTAACTTCGCATCTGTTAATCTGATTGTGAAATTGAAAATGTGTAGTTATGGAATTCAGTGAACAACAAAGGCTATCCATTGCGAAAGCCAAAGCAATGGATATGGTAGATTACCTATCGAGGTTAGGTTATAAACCAGCAAAAGTCAGGAACAATGATTATTGGTATGTATCACCTTTACGTGATGAAAAAACACCTTCTTTTAAAGTCAACCGAAAACTAAACAGATGGTATGACCATGGCTTAGGCAAAGGTGGTAATCTTATTGATTTTGCTATCCTGCATCAAAATTGTACAATAGGCGAATTTCTGCAAAAACTCAATGGCGATTTTTCTTTTCATCAGCCCATTTTTCATCAACCGAATGAATTGAAAACTGAAAAGAAGTTAAACGTTCTGCAGGAGTTTTCAATCAGTTCATTTGCATTACTACGATACCTGGAACAAAGACGGATACCTATCAACGTTGCTGATCAGTTTTGCAGAGAAATCCGATACGAGTTAAATGACAAAATATATTATGGTATAGGATTTAAAAACGATTCGGGAGGCTATGAAATACGAAACCCTTATTTTAAAACAAGCAGTTCTCCAAAGGACATTACTACAATCAAAAATAAAGCGAAAGAAGCTGCCGTCTTTGAAGGATTTTTTGACTTCCTTTCCTTCATCGCTATTTATAAAAATCAGCCTGCAACTGAAAGCAATTTTGTAATCCTGAATTCTGTTTCCTTCTTTGAAAAAGCCCGTCCTTTTATGGAGCAGCATGAAATAATTCGATTGTATTTAGATAGAGATACAACCGGTCAAAATTACAGTCATTATGCTTTGTCTTTAAGCAATAAATACAAGGATGAAAGCAAGTTGTATGAACATCACAAAGATTTTAATGATTGGATGATGAACATTGGAAAATCTCAGAAGAAAAATTTAGACCAGAAGCTTTAACAAGTTTGAAGGGCATTGAGAAAAATAAATGTTGAAGAACAGGCTTTTCCAATAGCTGAAAAAATTGTGTAATGGAAATTAAATTGTCTTTAGAACTTTTGAAAGGCTGCCAGATTGCAACTTTTCCGCAATCGGCCAGATGAACGGTTGTTAAACAACCGAATCTGGCTGCCCATCACTCGGAACTCGTGGGCAGGGCGTCTGAAATGAATTTATGAATTTGAAAAAGTGAAAATGATTAGTGATGGAAAGAAAAAATTCAAACAGATCACGCATCATCGGGCTGCGTTTAACGTTCGATGAATACAGAAAAATTGAGAAGAAATGGAAGGCTTCAACCTGCCGTAAGCTAAGCGAATATGTACGGCGCAGTCTCTTTGAGAAGCCTATTGTAATGACTTATCGCAATAGCTCACAGGATGACTTAATGACAGAGCTTACAAAGCTGCGAAATGAGTTAAACGCTGTTGGGAACAACTTCAACCAGGCGGTCAAAAAGCTGCATACCCTTCAGCAAATAGCTGAATTTAAGAGCTGGTTAATCGCTTATGAAGTGGAGAAAAAAATCCTTCAAAATAAACTGGATGAAGTTAGAAACAATATCAAAAAAATGCTGGAAATATGGTTGCAGTAATCAAAGTTGGTCACTCCATGCACCGTATTTTCAACTACAATGAGAACAAGGTAAAAGAAGGCGTAGCTGAGTGTATCGGCGCAGAAAATTTTCCTCTGAATGCCGAGGAAATGACTCTCAAAATAAAGCTTAATTATCTGTTGAAGCGGATGGAATTGAACGAGAATGTAAAGCGAAACAGCATACATATTTCGCTCAATTTTGACCCTTCCGAAAAAGATTTATCCAAAGAAAAACTACTAGATATTGCTGGAGTCTATATGGATAAATTAGGCTTCGGTGAACAACCTTATCTCGTCTATCAACACTACGATGCCGGGCATCCGCACCTGCATTTGGTTACCACCAATATACAGGCGAACGGTAAGCGGATTGATCTGCATCACCTGGGCATTCGCAAGTCAGAACCGGCACGTAAAGAAATCGAAAAAATGTTTGGACTGATAGAAGCAGAAAACCACCATCGACTGCAGCCTTTCCGGATAAAACCGATTGATGCAGGAAAGGTGCAATATGGCCGTACAGAAACCAAAAGAGCCGTGACTAATGTACTCGATGTAGTATTGGATAAATACCATTATACCAGTCTGCCAGAACTGAATGCCGTGCTTAGACAATACAATATATTGGCAGACAGAGGCAGTGAAAATTCAAAGATTTTTAAGGGCGGTGGATTGGTTTACCGGATTTTAGATGAGGATGGAAAACCAATTGGAGTGCCTATAAAAGCCTGTGATTTTTATCAGAAACCCACGCTGAAGTTTTTAGAACAAAAATATGTACCGAATGACGTAAAACGCCAACCTTTTAAACGCCGCATCAGGAACGAAATAGACAAGGCATTCATCGTTAAAGCACTCACACTGGATGAACTGATAAAGCAACTCGAAAAGAAAGGTATATAC
>JBQCEG010000147.1:0-62585 GCA_051960475.1 Ginsengibacter sp. | reverse complement strand
GATTGAAGATTTGAGAAAGGAGGAAATGGGAGCAGAAGGTTATGCAAAAAGATTAGCACATGGTGAGGTTGGAAAAGGCTTAAATGATTACGATGCTATTTTTTCCATTTTAAAAAACGAAGGCTTTAACGGCTGGATCAGTATTGAAGATGGAATTGAAGGAATGGATCAGTTGGAAAGAAGTGTTGACTTTTTAAGAAAAAAAATAAAGGAATATTGGCCTGGTAAATAAATAAGAATTCCTATGAAAGCAGAAGCACTTTTCCCGTCTCAATGTTTTTTGGGTGAAAGCCCAATGTGGCACGCAGAAAGGAATTCCTGTTTTTGGGTAGATATTGACAGAGGAATTTTGTTTGAATACCATTGGTCGTCAAAGAAAACCCGGAGTTGGAACTTTGATCGAAAATTGTCGCTGGCAATGCAGGGTAAAGAAAATGAATTGATCCTGGCGCTAAATACAAGAATCATAAAATTCGATTTAGATTCAGAAAAAATTACTCCATTAACTGATATTGAACGGCCAGCTTTCGGGAACCGCTGCAACGATGGTGCCTGCGATTTAAGGGGAAGATTATGGATTGGCACCATGCATTTGCAACACAAGCAAAATGCTGGGGCACTTTATATGGTTGACCAAAACTTGAACGTTCAGAAAAAAATTTCTAACACCTCCATTTCAAATGGCATTGCCTGGTCGCATGACAACAAGCGAATGTATTACATTGATAGTCCTACGAAAGTAGTTCAGTCATTTCATTATAATGAAGAAAATGGCGAAATCACTTTTGAAAAAAATGCAATTGAAATTCCGGATGGATTAGGTTCACCTGATGGAATGGCGATTGATGAAGAAGGAATGCTGTGGATTGCGCTTTGGGGCAGTTTCGGTGTTTACCGATGGAATCCTGAAAATGGTAAATTATTGGACAAGATAGAAGTGCCCGTTCCGCAGGTTTCTTCGTGTGCCTTTGCAGGCCCCCATTTGGATCATCTCATCATCACGACTGCGAGGGAAAATTTTTCAGAAGAAGAAACAAAAAAGTATCCTGAGAGTGGAAACGTTTTTATTGCCAAAACAGCTGTGAAAGGAGTTTCACCCAACAAATGTTCCCTATAATAAAGTGTTTGGATAAATCAACATATAAAGAATCGGTTTAAAAAAATCATTCCACGTGTAAAAGTTGTCATTTAATTTCTCTATCTTCATTTTCACTTTTGCGATTGCCTTGAATTGAATGAACGTTAAGCTGAAATTACGTGTAGCGATAGTATAATAAATTAGAGCGAAATGCCTTTGATGGCCGTATTTGATAATTCAACCCTTTGAATAAATTAGAGTTTTCGAAAACAAATTCTTAAAACCATCCTTCTATATTTAAACACCTTTAAAATTCTATTATGGAAAAAACTATCAGGCCAAACAAATTATTTGTAGCAAGTTGCCTCGCTTTATTAGTAACGTCATTGTCATTTGGTATTCGTGCAGGAACGATGAATACTTTAATGGTACAGTTTCATCTGGATGCCAAACAAATGGGATTGATCGCAGGAACGGCCTTTTGGGGATTTCCTGTAGCAATAATAATTGGTGGTATAATCGTTGATTTTGTTGGAATGAAGCGTTTGCTGATAATTGCTTTTTTTCTTCATTTACTGGGAATTATTTTTACTATTTTTTCTACCGGATTTCTTAGTCTTTATATTTCAACTTTATTTATAGGGGTTGCCAACGGAACCGTCGAAGCAGCTTGTAATCCGCTTGTGACAAGCATTTACCCGGATAATAAAACCACAAAACTGAATCATTTTCACTTTTGGTTTCCGGCAGGAATTGTGATCGGTACGCTTGTTTCTTTTGGTTTTGCCAAAATTGGATTGAACTGGCAATGGCAGGTTGCCACTATGCTCATTCCTGCTGCAATTTACGGCTACATGTTCCTGAAACTCGATTTCCCGGTTACAGAGAGGGTTTCTTCCGGATATACAACAAAAGAAATGTGGCAAGCAATATTTACTCCTCTATTTATTTTCCTCTTAATCTGCATGCTCGGCACAGCAATAACTGAATTATTTACCAATCAATGGGTAGGCGTTTTGTTGCAAAATGTAACCAGCAGCGCTATTCTTATTCTTGCGCTGGTTGCTGCCGTTCAGGCTGCAGCAAGGAGTGTTGCAGGACCTGTCGTTCACCGAATTTCTCCTTCAGGATTATTACTTTTTTCAGCAATTATTTCTGCGATCGGAATTTACATGCTGGGAACGATGAGCGGCGGAATGCTGTTTCTTGCGGCCATCATTTTTGGAATTGGCGTTGCTTATTTCTGGCCAACTATGCTTGGATTTGTTTCTGAAAATATTCCAAAATCGGGTGCGCTGGGCATCAACTTACTCGGCGGAGCAGGGATGTTTGCCGTTTCCATTTATATGTTTTTTATGGGAGGATATTATGACAACCTGATCGCTGCTGTTTTACCCGCCGGCGCAAACATTGATACTTACCGCTCTGCTGCACCAGGTACTCCGGAAGCGGCAGCTTATGCACACGCACAATTGGTTTCAGGGCCACAAGTACTTATGACTACCAACATAATTCCACTCGTGTTGGTTGGCGCTTTTCTTTTCCTCTTTTTATATATGAGATCAAGAAAGAAAAAGGGAATGGTAAGTGTTCCGCCTGTAATGGAAGCTACCGTTTAGGAAAGGTTTTATTGTTGCAGTAAAGCAAGTTTTTTAGAAGATTTTTATTTCGTGAAATCATTTTTTATTGAAATAAAAATCTTCTTTTTTTATTCATTTACTGATCTTCGTCTCTTTGTGATTTTTTGCTTTTGGGTTTGTGCTTGAGCACTTTGGCTTCTGAATAAAAAATAATTTCTTCCGCCATATTTTTGGCCTGGTCGCCGACACGCTCCAACTTACGAATTGAAGATAAAATATAAAGAGCCGGATCAATTTGTGAAGGATTCTTTTGAATATAATCAGTTACGATCGAAGATGCTTTTGCATTAATTTCATCAAGCAAGTCGTCTTTTTTAAATATTTTTCTTGCGAGAACGGTATCTTCTTTTTCGAATGCTTCCATCACCTGTGCTACCATTTCATTTCCCTGGTTAAACATTTCAATTATTCTCGTCAGTTCTAAAAGCTTCGTATCAAAATTTTCGGGAAGATCGATCACAAATTTTGCAATGCCTTCTGCAATATCACCTGTACGCTCGAGGTTCATATTAATTTTTAGAACCGCAAGCAGGAAGCGCAGATCAACGGCAACCGGTGCAAACAAAGCCAAAATATCTTCGCAGTCGCGGTCAATCTTTAATTCAAATGCATTAACTCGTTTCTCCGTGGAGATGATTTCACGCGCAAGGTCTTTATCTTTTTTCACAAGGGCTTGCTGCGCTTTTTCCAATTGCGACAAAACCATTTGCCACATGTTGATCATCTCGGTTTTTAACAGCTGGATCTCGTTATCCAGTGGCGTAAGTTTTTGTTTCCAGTTAGACAATTCCATAACATTTTTTTTATGTCGTTTAACCAAAGTGTCCGGTTATGTATTCCTGTGTTTTCTTGTGTTTTGGATTGGTGAAAATGGTTTTCGTATTGGCAGCCTCTATCAATTCACCCAAATAAAAGAAAGCTGTTTTATCGCTCACACGCGCAGCCTGCTGCATATTGTGCGTCACCATCAGTATTGTATATTCTGATTTCAATTGCTGAATCAGTTCTTCGATCATTGAAGTAGAAATCGGATCCAGTGCAGAAGTGGCTTCATCCAGTAAAAGGATTTCCGGGTTCATTGCAAGGGCGCGCGCAATACACAACCTTTGTTGCTGACCACCGGATAAGAAAGTTCCTTTTTTATGAAGTGTACTTCTCACTTCCATCCACAACGCCGCCTGTTTGAGTGAGGTTTCTACAATATCATCTTTCTCCATTTTGCTCAACTTGATTCCATTCAGATTATATCCGGCAATTACATTGTCATAAATACTCATCGTGGGAAACGGGTTTGGTCTTTGAAAAACCATCCCCACTTTTCTGCGCAGCACAACAGGGTTCATTTCATAAATTTCTTCACCTTTTAATTTTAATGAACCTTCAACAGTTGCATCAGGAACTAATTCGTGCATTCGGTTCACACAACGGATGAAAGTGGTCTTGCCACAACCTGACGGCCCCATGATGGCCCACACACTATTTTTATGAATTTCAAGGTTTATATTTTTTAGGATATGGTTCTTTCCAAAAAAGGCATTAAAGTTTGTCGCTTTTAAAATTGGACTTTCCATTTACGTTGTAAGATTTTCGTAATAATATTTAAAATCAGGATCATCAAAATCAACACCATCGAAGCGCCCCATGCCAGTTGGTGCCAATCTTCGTAGGGACTTGTTGCATAGTTAAAAATAATCAAAGGTAAGCTACTCATTGGTTTAAGAACGTTGGTCGTCATAAATGGATTACCAAATGCTGTAAATAACAAGGGAGCGGTTTCACCGATGACTCTTGCGATACTCAAAATCACACCTGTAAAAATTCCGCTCAATCCCGTAGGAACGATCACCTTTAAAATCGTTTTATAATAAGGAACACCAAGCGCAAGCGATGCTTCTTTCAATGATTCCGGCAAAAGTTTGAGCGTTTCTTCTGTAGCTTTTATGATCGAAGGCAACATCATCAACGCCAAAGCCACACTTCCTGAAAGAGCCGAAAATCCACCCATGGGCCGCACCACCCATTCATAAATAATGATACCTATTACGATCGAAGGAATGCCTTGCAATACATCAACCGACAGCCGGCAATAATAACTAAGCCGTGATTTTCTTTCTTCACTCAGGTAGATGCCGATAATGATACTTAGCGGAATGGCAATCACACAGGCAACCAGCAAGATCAATATGCTTCCTACCAAAGCGTTTGAAACGCCGCCGCCCGGTTCACCCACCGGTTGCGGAAGGCTGGTTAAGAATTGCCAGTTGATGGATGCAACGCCTTGTTTAAAAATGTAAAATAAAATAAGCAGTAAAGGCAAGGTAGAAATAACAGTAGCGGTAATAACCAATCCTTTAAAAAAAATACTTTTATTATGACGGCGATTGATGTGCTTTGCCGCCAGCCTCGACTCTGTAAGTTTTTTCTTTTTTGCTAATTCTGCTTCTAAAACCAATTCCATAGATTTATACTTTTTCCCTGATTATTCGAGCGTAAATCTTTTGATAACTTGTTTCCCAATAATGTTAATGATCGTTGCCACGACAAATAAAAACAACCCCATTTCAATTAAGGCAGATGTGTAAACTTGTCCCGTCGCCTCGTTGAATTCATTCGCAATCACACTTGCCATTGTATTGCCCGGGCTAAAAATTCCCGTAGGCAATGAATGGGTATTTCCAATTAGCATTGTAACCGCCATAGTTTCTCCCAAAGCTCTTCCAAGCGCTAGCAGTAAACCGGCAAATAAACCGGATTTTGTATAAGGTATGATCACTTTGCTGATCACTTCCCAACGTGTGGCCCCCAATGAATACGCTGCTTCTTTTAGATGACTCGGGGCCATCGAGATGACTTGCCTTGACAATGAAACAGAATAAGGAAGGATCATAATTGCCAGGATCACAGAGGAAGTAAAAATACCTACTCCATACGGCGCGACGTGCAATTTCATTTCCAATTCCCTCACCAACGGAACGAGGACAAATAACCCCCAGAAGCCATAAATAACAGAAGGAATGCCAGCAAGAAGATCGATGATATTTTTGAAAATTTCTGCGACAATTCCTTTTTTATAATATTCACCAAGAAACAAGGCAACAGCGATTGAAAATGGTGTAGAGATAACCAGCGCAAGAAAAGAAGTGAGCAAGGTTCCTACCAAAAAGGGCAAAGCGCCAAACTTATTACTAACTGGATCCCAGGTGGTCTGGTAAAAAAATCCTGCTCCAAATGCCTTGATTGAAGGAAGCGAATTGATCAGCAAAGTGAAAAAGATCGCCAATAAAATCACCACTGCTACAAGTGCCGAAATTGCAAGTGACTTTTTAAATGCTTTTTCTTTAAAATGAATTCCCTTTATTTTAAAACTTAATGCACCATTCATTCTTTGTTCCTTTTATTTATGCAAAATACTGCGAAAACATCTTTTAGGATGAATCCGCAGTATTTTCTTATTTTCTGTTATGAGAAATGCTTACTGCAAAGGCTTATTGTTATAAGTAAGTCCCTGGAGAATTCCCAAAGATTTTTTTACAACCGATTCAGGAAGTTTTGCATAATCCAGCGACTCAGAATATTGCTGTCCGTCCTGTATGATCCATGAAACGAGGTTAGCTACATTTTTAGCTTTGGCTTCAGATTTAATATTGAAGGATAAATCTTTGTACAATAAAATGTAACTGAAACTGCAGATTGGATATCCGTCAGGAGCGTCTGTATCGGTGATGGATACACGCATATCATCCGGAATAGTAACGTTGGCAGATGCGCTAGTAGAAGCAAGAGTAGGTGCTACGAAATTGCCTGATTTATTTTTTAATGAAGCAACCGGCATTTTGTTTTGAATAGCATAAGCCAACTCAACATATCCAATTCCCCCGGGAGTTTGCTTGATCAATCCTGCAACACCTTCATTTCCCTTTCCACCCAAACCGGCCGGCCAGTTAAGAGATTGACCTTTGCCCACTTTGCTTTTCCATGCATCGCTCACTTTAGAAAGATAATCTGAGAAAATATAAGTAGTGCCACTTCCGTCTGAACGGTGAACCACTGATATCTGCAGGTCAGGTAATTTAACACCTGGATTCAGTTGCTGGATTCTTGGATCATTCCATTTGGTCAGCGTACCCAAATAAATATCGCTCAACACATCTGGTGTAAATTTCAAAGTTGGATTATCTGGAAGATTGTAAGCGATGGTTACTGCACCCAAACAATCAGGAATGTGAACGATGGGCGATGGAGCCTGCTGCAACTGTTCGTCACTTAACGGATTGTCAGATGCACCAAAATCAACGATCTTGTTTTCCAATTGTTTGATACCGCCGCCGGAACCAATTGACTGGTAGTTAACCTGGATTCCTTTTTCCTTGTTATAAACACTGAACATTTTGGAGAAAAGCGGATTTACAAAAGTTGAACCTGCACCAATAATGCCTTCACTGTTATCGCCCGATGCAGCTTTGTTGGCCATGTCTTTCGGATTACTGTTGTTGCCACCCCCGCAGGAGATTAAACCGAAACTTGCTATCAGTATCGGCAGGATAAAATTTTTGATCTTCATAATTGTTTTGACTTTTTAAATGTTTACTTTATGCCGGAACTCCCGGTTTTGTTGTTATTTATTGAATGTGAAATAGAGTGTTACACGCCCTTCAAGATCATAATCGCCTTTTAAGTTTCCGCTTGCACCGGGAATTTTGCTTGCATAATGGTTGTACCACAAGTTGGGCATGATGTGAATGTTTTTAAATGGAATGATGTCAAGCCCCAAAGTTGCAAAAGATTCTTTGGTTGCGTCGTAACCCGTTGCATACGTTTTTTGTGAATCATATTTGGTGTCCGGATTATAAATATCATAACGTGCAAAGAATCTCAATTTATCCGGCGTTATTGTTTGTGTTACATAAAACGAAATTCCTGATGATGCTACATCCGCATAATTAACATCAGTACCCAAAACATACGCAGCACCGTTACTTTTTAATTGCGTGAACGCTTCCACTGCAAACGTGGTTTGTGAAGTAGTGTACGCTGCAAAGGCTTTCAAATTATTTATATTTTGTTTTGCAGGCGCTGAACCTGCGTTGTCATGTTCAAAATTTCCCTGGATAACTATTTTTTTATTGAGTAAATAGAAATACAACGAGGTGTAAATCTTTTTATACTTGTTGTTTTCAAGTTTTGCGCCGTTGTTGTTGGCTACGAGGAAATCATATCCCACATTTTCGTTTTTGCCAATCTTACCAAAAACGCCCAAGCCTAAATCTGTAGAACTGGAAATGCCTCTCATGTCGCCAATAGTTTTTTCGATTGAACGATAACCCCAAATTCCTTCAGTTAAAGTAGCAAAAGTTGGGGTGGCTTGTTGACCTGCAACGATTGTTGCACGAGGAATAACATTTGCAAACCTGATGTTCATCGCTTTTACATAAACAGAACGGTTGCCATCGGCCAAAGTGTTGGTGCTTCCCGGGTTGGCTTCAAAACCTGATTCATGCGCCAACAATAATTGGGAAGAAATATTGGGACTGAATTTGTAATCATAACCAAGGTAAACCCGGCGCAGATTGAATGAATTGTAATTGTTGGGCAATCCTGAATATTGTTGCTTTCCTCTTAATGCTGAATCGGCGTGAAACTTATAAGCATAATCACCGAAAGCATAACCCCAGAGTTTTCCGGAAGGTTTAAACGCTTCTTTTGCTTTTGTGCTGTCCTGCGACATGACGTTGATAGATACAAGGCATAATACCATACTTAGTATCACGCAAAACTGTTTTTGTGTTGATTTGAATATAACTTTTTTCACAAGCTTTATTTTATTTGCCTGCAAAATTCAGTTGTCAATGTTACCGCAAAGTAAATTCAATGTTAAGTTTACATTAACAATTTGAAATTCTTCCTAAATGTCACAAAACAAAAATCGTTACAATTTCTTCGTTTACTATTAATTTTTATAGGTGAAAAATCGCAAAATCACTACCTTGTTTTTCCTTAAAATTTTAAGAACGTAAGTGTTTGATTTATTTCAAAAATGATTGATGGACCAACAAAATTTAAGAAGCGCGCAATGGTTTTCTGCCAAAGGCAAAGATGGATTTATTCACCGTGCCTGGATGAAAAACCAGGGGATTCCTGATTATGAATTTTCAGGAAAACCTGTCATCGGAATTTGCAATACATGGAGCGAATTAACCCCTTGCAACGGGCATTTCAGGGAATTGGCAGATTTTGTAAAACGCGGTGTTTATGAAGCGGGAGGTTTTCCTGTGGAATTTCCGGTGATGTCACTCGGAGAAACTTTGATCAAACCAACAGCCATGCTTTATCGCAATTTGGCCAGCATGGATGTGGAAGAATCGATCAGGGCAAATCCTTTGGATGGCGTTGTACTTTTATGCGGCTGCGACAAAACGACTCCGTCGCTCGTAATGGGCGCATGCAGTGTAAATATTCCAACTATTGTTGTTTCAGGCGGACCGATGCTCACCGGAAGATATAATGGTAAAAGTGTTGGCACCAGCGACATCTGGAGATTTGACGCGCAATTAAAACAAGGCAAAATAAGAGAAGAAGAATTAAGAACCATCGAAGCGGCGATGTGCAGAAGTGCCGGTCATTGTGCAGTGATGGGAACAGCCTCTTCGATGGCTTGCATGGTGGAATCACTCGGGCTTTCCTTACCGGCCAATGCAGCCATTCCAGCTGCAGATGCAAGACGAAAAACGCTTGCGCAATTGTCGGGTTTGCGAATTGTTGAAATGGTAAAAGAAGATCTGAAGTTGTCAGATATTCTCACACGGAAAGCTTTTGAAAATGCGATAATGGTAAACGCGGCGATTGGTGGTTCCACCAATTTTGTGATCCACCTTTTGGCTATAGCCGGTCGCATTGGTGTTGACTTAAACCTTTCGGATTTTGATAAACTATCAGCCGACATTCCTTTAATTGCCAACCTGCAGCCTTCGGGGAAATATTTTATGGAGGATCTTTTTTATGCAGGAGGATTGCCTGCAGTTTTAAAAGAGCTCGATTCGATTCTTCATCACGATTGCATCACCGCCAACGGAAAAACCGTAAAAGAAAATTACCAGGATATAAGTATTTCAGAAAACGAGGTAATTGCTTCATTAAATAAACCTTTCAGTTCAACAACCGGTCTTGCCATCTTGCAAGGAAATATTTGTGAGAATGGAGCTGTAATAAAACCATCGGCAGCAAGTGAATCTTTGATGAAGCATACCGGCAAAGCGGTTGTTTTTGAAAATATTGAAGATTATAAAGCGCGTATCGATCTTGAAGAACTGGAGGTGGATGAAAACAGTGTTTTGGTTTTGAAAAATGTGGGACCGAAAGGTTATCCGGGAATGCCGGAAGTAGGAAATATGGGTCTGCCGAAAAAGTTATTGAATCGTGGAGTTACAGATATGGTGCGGATTTCCGATGGGAGAATGAGTGGCACCGGTTTTGGAACCGTGGTTTTGCACGTATCACCGGAAGCAGCAACTGGAGGAAATTTTTCTGTTCTCCAAACCGGCGATCTTATTACACTTGATGTTCCCAACCGCTCATTAAATGTTCATCTTTCTGATGAAGAATTGAACGAGAGAAAAGCGCAAGTCAAAAATGAATTGAACCAACAAGAAAGAGGTTATGTTGGGATGTATGTTCGCCATGTGCAACAGGCACACCTCGGAGCTGATTTGGATTTCTTAAGAGGTGGCTCCGGAAGCATAGTTACAAGAGATTCTCATTGATAAATTTAAACCACTAAAACCGGAAATATTCTTATGAATTTTGAAAACAAATCGGCAATCGTCACAGGTGCGGGACAGGGAATTGGATTACAAATTGCCAAAAGTCTTGCAGACGAAGGAGCGAATGTAATTTTAAACGATATCGACCAAACGCTTGCTGATGCTGCGGCAGATGAGATAAGAGGGGTAACAAAAGGAAATTGTATTGCAGTTCCCGGCGATTCAAGTGATATAACATTAATTCAAAAAATGGTATCCACTGCTGTTGAAGAATTTGGGCATTTGGATGTTGCGATTGCCAATGCGGGCATTACTTTATTTGGCGATTTTTTTTCTTACCAGCCCGAAGCTTTTTACCGCGTTTTGCAGGTTAATCTCGGTGGAAGTTTTTTCCTTGCCCGTGAAGCCGCCAATCAAATGAAGAAGCAAAAAACAGGTGGATCACTTTTGTTCATGTCGTCAGTTACAGGCCACCAGGCGCATAAAAACCTGGCAGTCTATGGAATGACCAAAGCTGCTTTGGAAATGCTTGCGAAAAGTTTAGTGATCGAACTTTCAGCGCACAAAATAAATGTGAATGCGATTGCGCCCGGCGCAACCAAAACCAACAGGACTTTGAATGACGCCAATTATGAAAGCACCTGGTCTAAGATCACCCCTATGGGACGGCCAGCAACCGTTGAAGATATTGCGAACGCGGCATTGTTTCTCGTTTCTGAAAAAAGCAGGCACATTACGGGGCAGAGTTTGGTAGTAGATGGCGGCTGGACTTCCGTTAGTCCTTCCCCTTATGAAGACTAAAATAATCAACCAGTAAACCAATAAAAAAGTAAACATTTTATTTTCTGTCTTCATAAAAAATACCTCTCGTATGAAATATTTGCTGCCTCTCTTTGTCGCCTTTTTCTTTTTGTTTTCAATCCCGAAAAGTAACGCGCAACATGTTCAGAAAAAACTGCAGCGTGTATCTGAAATGGCGCAAATACCACAACCATTTAAGATCATTGATTTTAAAAAAATGGCGTTGCGTTTCGATTCTACAGTTTTTAATTTTCATGAAAAAGGAAAATACTGGCCGCTTGTTTGGATCGACAGTAGTCAAAAAAATTTTCCTCAAAATGTCGTTGGAGTTTACACCGCCATCGGTGACGTTAGGCAAGGGCCGAAAAATAACAATGGCATTTTTCACGAAGCACTTGCTTCAATGGGATCGGTTCTGAGTGCCACTTTGGTGGGAATTGACAAATCCAACGAACATGGTTTGGATTATGTGAAAATGCTGAAAAATTATTTCAACAAAGAAACAGGTTGGGACATTATGATGAACAACACCTGTCCTGAAGTGGCTTTGCTTGGCGGTGGATATGGACGCGATTGGTGGTATGATGTTTATCCGAATGTTTTGTTTTATGCCATTTACAGCAAATATCCCAATGAGCCGGGATTTGAAAAGATTGCCAGAACAATTGCTGATAAATTTTACGCTGCGGATTCAATTTTAAATGGAAATTACAACTGGTCATTTTTTGATTTTGGAAAAATGAAACCAATGAAAAACCAAATTTGTGCTCAACCGGATGCGGCGGCGGGAATTGCTTATGTTCTTTATTCCGCTTATAAGAAATTTGGTAACGAAAAGTATTTAAAAGGAGCAATTAGTGCGTTGAAGGCTTTGCAATCTCAACCGGTAAATCCAACTTACGAAGTACTGATGCCTTTTGGTGCTTATCTTTCAGCAAGGATCAATGCAGAGCAGAATCAAAATTTTGATATTTTGAAAATGCTTCACTGGAGTTTTGATGGCACTGCTGTTTGCCGCGAAGGTTGGGGCGTTTTGGTTGGTAATTGGAATGGATTTGATATTTCCGGAATTGTTGGAAGTACGGTTGATCATGGTGGATACGGTTTTTTGATGAACACTTATGATGCAGCCTGGCCGCTGGTTCCGCTCGTAAGGTATGACCAAACTTATGCAAACATTATCGGGAAATGGATGCTCAATGCAGCAAATGCAGCCAAACTTTTTTATCCGCAATACATTCCAAAAGATCATCAAACTATTCCGGAACTTTCGTCTGTCACTAAAGGTGTAATCGCTTATGAAGGACTTATTAAACATTCTTCCTATAAAAAATATGAAACGCTGAAAGGCCCGGTGGCACAAGGCGACGGCCCACAATGGGTAGCGAATAAAAATCCGGAAGTAACGCAATTCAGTGTTTACGGAAGTGCACATTCCGGCATTTTTGGAAGTATCATAAGACCAACAAATATTCAGGGAATTTTACAACTCAACCTGCTTGCCACTGACTTTTTTGACGATAAAGCTTATCCAACTTATTTGTATTATAATCCTTATTCCACTGCGAAAACTATTATTGTCAAAAACATTGGAGGCGGAAAAATCGATTTATACAATACAATTTCTGGCAAGTTCATTGCAAAAAATATTTCTTCAACTACAACAGTAAATATCTCTCCCGAAAGTTCGGCAGTAATTGTAGAAGTGCCCTCACATGGAAATATCACTTATGAAGGAAATAAAATGGAAATAAATGGTGTGGTTGTTGATTTTCATGTTAAAGAAAGAAATTAAAATTCTTTACAGCAAACAAACAAAAAAGGAAAATTTCAAATTTAGATTTGTATCAACTTCTGTGAAGGAAGGAATTATTATTTAATTTCCACGAATGAATAAAAATCTTTTTACGGCAATCGTATTTGGTATAATTCTTACGGGTTGTCATAACATGAAAAGCGAGATCAACAAAGTCATTCACAGGAAAACAATTTATGAGTCAGACCAATTTTCTGTCTATGGCGACAGTATGGTGCAGGGTTCATTTACGGCAAAAGCTATTTCGAGAAATGAGATCGTTTCCAACTATATAAGCCCGGGTGCAAAAAAAAGCCCGGTTGTCCAATTCAAATTCAGCATCAATGGGGCAGATAATTCAGCGCCAGCCGGAAAAGACAATCTAATTGTTTGCATCGGCGATAGTTCAGTTTATTCTATGCCCGCTATTAAATTCGGGCAGCAATATGTTGATTCAACTAAATTTTCACCCAATGATTTTTTGAAAAAAGATGTGAAAGTGAAACTTCGTGTAGACATGACCGATATATTGAAGTCGTTTAAAGAAAAAGGGTATTACCAAACCTTCGATGGAAAGAAAATTTACAAGCGCGATTTTCACGGCGTTTTCGTGGCAGGAAATGTGGCGCCGCTCACATGGGATTGGAACAATTTGTATTCGCACAAGGATTTGCAATTGTCTGACAGCAATCATGATGGAATTTATGAGATCACTTTAACACTCAACCAAAACCCCGATGAAAACAAAACCGCCAACAGTTGGAAATTAAGCAAGGACATCAGTGCATTTCCTCAATACCAATCGGACGATATGTTGCCGGATGCCTTGTACAACCTGGCTTTGGAAGAAATGCAAAATGCCATTGAACCCGACAGCACTTTTCGCACGGGCAAAGAATGGGCGGGTGTTTGGACACGCGACATCAGTTACAGCATCATTTTATCGATGGGGATTTTGCAACCGCAGGTAGCGATGATCAGTTTGAAAAAGAAAGTAAAAAATGGAAAGATCATCCAGGATACAGGCACGGGCGGCGCTTACCCAATTTCAACCGATCGCGAAATTTGGGCAGTTGCTGCGTGGGAAGTGTATAAAGTTACCGGTGATAAAAACTGGTTGAATTATGCTTACAATGTGGTAAAGAATTCCATCAACGACGACCTGCACAACATTTATGATCCTGAAACAGGAATGGTAAAAGGAGAATCTTCTTTTTTAGATTGGCGTGAGGAAACCTACCCGACATGGATGCAGCCGGCAGATATTTTTGAATCAGAATGCCTGGGAACAAACGCTGTTCATTATGAAGCCAACACCGTGTTATCTGAAATGGCTGCCGAATTGGGAAATAAAGAGGATGAAAAAAAATATCGTGATGTAGCCGCAGGAATCAAAAAAGGAGTGAATCAATATTTGTGGCAACAGGACAAAGGATATTTCGGGCAATATTTGTATGGCAGAAATTTCAAATCCTTATCACCAAAATCGGAAGCGCTTGGCGAAGCATTATCAATTTATTTTGGCGTTGCCGATAATGAAGAAAAAGAAAAAAGTATTGTTGAAAATACACCGGTTACACCGTTTGGAATTTCCTGCATTTATCCTCAAATACCAGGCATTCCACCCTACCACAATGACGCGGTTTGGCCTTTTGTAGAATCTTACTGGGCGCTTGCTTCAGCAAAAGCGGGCAACGACCGTTCTGTTGTCAGAGCGATGTGTTCTGTTTACCGTCCTGCTGCTTTATTCCTCACCAACAAAGAAAACTTTGTTGCTTCTGATGGCGATTATGCAGGCACACAAATTAATTCGAGCAATATGCTTTGGAGTTTGTCAGGAAACCTGAGTCTTGTTTACCGTTTGCTTTTCGGAATGCAATTCAACACGCACGATCTTTCTTTTTCGCCTTTTGTTCCAAGGGCTTTTGGTGACCACAGAACACTCACGAATTTTAAATACAGGAATGCAATCCTGAATATCGAATTGAAAGGTTATGGAAATGTAATCACAGCATTTTACCTGGATGAAAAAGAAACAACGGCTCATTCAGTTCCGGACACTTTGAAAGGAAACCACGATCTAAGAATTGTTTTAGGAAATATTGATCTTCCCGGCGAGCAGGTGAATGGTGTGCCTGACAAATTCAGTTCACAAATGCCTTTGGTTAAGAATGCCGGCGATACTCTTTCATGGGCAGACACAAGCAATAATATTGGAAAATATGAAGTGATAAAAAATGGGAAGGAATTAAAAACGCTTTCTGACACACTACTTAAAATTGATTCGTCTCAATATGGCAATTATCAGGTAATGGCAATTGGAAACAACAACCTGGAATCCTTTCTCAGCGAACCTTTGCAGGTTTTCCCGTCAGGTAATCAGCAAATAATCCAACTGGAAAAATTTGCTGCCAAATCGCCTAAACCATATAAAGGATATTCAGGAAACGGTTTTGTAGAGATAAGTAAAACCGTGAACAGAACGATCAACTTCACGATTAACGTAAAGGAAGACGGCAATTATATTTTGGACATCAGGTATGCAAACGGAAACGGGCCAATCAATACAGAAAATAAATGTGCATTTAGAACGATTACCATCGATTCTTCTTTTCAATCAACTTTGGTTTTTCCGCAACGTGGTAAGGATGAATGGAGCAACTGGGGTTGGAGTAATTCTCTGAAAGTGCAGCTGAAAAAGGGCTTGCATCATGTTTCACTTACTTTTGAACCCTGGAATGAAAATATGAACGGGGACATAAACCAGGCGATGCTGGATTATGTGCGTTTGATAAAGATCTGAGAAAATATTTCTTACAATTTTGTTCGTTTACTACAAGGCAAAAATTACAGCAGTTGAAAAAGATTTGTGCCAGTATTCAAGCAAAAGAATGATTCCCATTCCAATTGTTCCGCCAATTGTTCCGGCAATCGCATCCATCACTTCATAATGTCCTTTTCCTGTAATGAGTGAAAAAAGTTCGAAGCCATAAGTTAACCCAACGATCAAAACAAAAGTGAGGACAATGCTTAAAATATATTGCCCCGGGAAAAAGTAAAGCGTGAATATCCGAAAGATGGCGCCCATCAACATTCCCACCCAAAAATGTTTTCTTTTATCAGGAGCAATTCTGATCATCAAACGAGATTTAAAAAGTTATTTCGTAATTGAAAAACTTGTCAAAAATAATAGAAGAACCACAAAAAAAATTAGTTGTAAAATTGTAGTATCATCATCAAAAAAAATGAGAAATGAAAATAGCAACCTATAATGTAAATGGTGTGAACGGGCGTTTGCCGGTTCTTCTCAGGTGGCTGAAAGAAAAATCTCCTGATGTAGTTTGCCTGCAGGAATTAAAAGCGCCACAGGAAAAATTTCCTGAAGATGCCATCAAAGAGCTCGGCTACAATGCCATCTGGCATGGACAAAAGAGCTGGAACGGCGTTGCCATACTTGCCCGCAATGCACAGCCTGAAGAAATTCGCCGTGCGCTTCCCGGCGATGATGAAGATGCGCACAGCCGTTATATTGAAGCTGCAATTGATGGCATAACGATTGGTTGTCTTTATTTACCAAATGGCAATCCTGCACCTGGGCCAAAGTTCGACTATAAGTTGAAGTGGTTTGAACGGCTCACCAAACACGCTTCTGATTTATTATCATCCGGTAAACCGGTTTTATTGACAGGCGATTACAATGTGATGCCAACAGAAATTGACGTTTATAAACCGGAGCGTTGGGTAAAAGATGCGTTGTTTCGCCCTGAAGTGAGAGAAGCTTTTAAAACACTCGTATCACAGGGATGGACAGACGCAATTAGAAAATTATATCCGGATGAAGTCATCTATACTTTCTGGGATTATTTCAGAAACAATTTTGAACGGAATGCAGGCTTAAGGATTGATCATTTTTTATTGAGCCCGCAATTAGATAAAAAGCTTGTGGCTGCTGGTGTTGATCGTGATGTTCGCGGTTGGGAAAAATCAAGTGATCACGCACCCGTGTGGATTGAATTGAAAGAAGGCTGATCAAACCATTGGCTCCTGCTGGCTAAGGCAATGAAAACTTCCCAGCCCCCAAATAATATCTGTTGAATCAATGCCAACAACTTGCCTTCCGGGAAAACATTTTTGAATAATATCCAACGCTTTGTGGTCCTTTGCACAGTTGAATGTCGGAACAATTACTGATGCATTTGCAATATAAAAATTAGCGTAAGAGGCAGGGAGTCTTTGTTCTTTATAAATCACTTTATCGGGCATTGGCAGTTCGATAATGTTGAGTTGCTTCCCATTCAGTAAACGAAGTTTTTTCAACAATTTTAGATTTACCTGGAGCAAATCATAATTTTCATCCTGCTTGTTTTCTTCTACAGCCACCAGCAAGGTATCTTCGTTTACAAACCGCGCAGTATCATCAATATGCCCGTCAGTATCATCCCCAATTATTCCTTCATCAATCCATAAAATTTGTTCGGCACCATAATAGTCACACAAATATTTTTCAAGTTGAGATTGTGTCAAACCAGGATTCCTGTTGGGATTTAGCAAACAGCAAGTGGAAGTGAGAATCGTTCCTTTTCCGTTAAATTCTACAGAACCTCCTTCCATCACAATGCCCGGATGAAAAACCGGGATGTTGAAAATGTTTCCGATCAAAGTAGGCACTACGTCATCCAGGTCGAAAGGCGGATATTTGTTGCCCCAGGCATTGTAATCCCAGTCAACGATCACCTTCTTTTGCTGCGCTTTTGGATTGATCAAAAATGCTGGTCCGTGATCTCTGCACCATGCGTCATTGGTTGGATTGTAATGAAACTCTACTTTGTCAAGATCAACTTCCGCTTTCAATAAATGATTCTTAGCAAAGGTTTCCATCGCCTCATCATTTACATTGATTCTTACGATCTCACCTTTTGCCAGTTCTTTAATGAATTGCGAATAAGCAGGAAAAACAGAATTGATCTTTCCCGGCCATGAAGCTTCTTTGTGCGGCCAGCTAAGCCATGTAGCTTCGTGCTTTTCAAATTCAGCAGGAAAATAATAACCAAGGTCTTTTGGTGTTGGCTGGTTCATCATCAGGCTTCATCAATATAACGGTTCGTAATTGGTTGGTAAGAATCAATCCTCCTGTCGCGCAAGAATGGCCAGTGCGTGCGGTATTTATCACTGTTGGCAAGATCAATTTCAACAACCAGGATTTCTTCATTGTCGTGAGAAGCCTGTTCGATAACATTTCCAAAGGGATTGGCCACAAAAGATCCGCCCCAAAATTTCATTGCACCGTCTTGCTCCTCACCTACCCTGTTCACGCTCACAACGTGCACACCATTCGCCACTGCATGACTTTTTTGAATTGTTTGCCACGCATTGAATTGTTCCTCATTCGTTTCTTCATCCTGGCTGGTGGCCCAACCAATCGCTGTCGGGTAAAATAAGATTTCAGCGCCCATCAATGAAGTGATCCTTGCTGCTTCCGGATACCATTGATCCCAGCAAATCAGTACGCCAATTGTTGCGTATTTGGTTTTGAAAACCTTATAGCCCAAATCGCCCGGCGTGAAATAAAATTTTTCATAATAAGCCGGATCATCAGGTATGTGCATCTTGCGGTACTTGCCTAAATATTTTCCATCCGCATCAATAACTGCTGTTGTATTGTGATACAATCCCTGTGCTCTCTTTTCAAACAAGGAAGCGATGATCACCACATTCAATTCATCAGCGAGTTTGCTGAAAACTTCTGTTGCCGGACCGGGGATGGATTCTGCAAGATTAAAATTTTCGTAATCTTCCACATCACAGAAATACAAAGAAGAAAATAATTCCTGCAGGCAAACGATCTGAGCTCCTTTTGCCGCGGCTTCCTTTACTTTTTCAACTGCCTTATCAATGTTGCTTTGCTTGTCGGCGACACAACTCATCTGAACCAAACCTACTTTTACTTTAGCCATAATTTCTAAATAAAGGGCAAAGATAAAAGAATGAAAAGTTTTAGGAGTTCTGCAGGCGGGTTGCCAACCTTTTGACGGTTGGCAACCCTTCAAAGACTGTAATAATTAACCCCTCTCCTTCGTCAATCGCTTATAAAGTAAGTTGATCTTACTATCGCGCAAATTATTCTCCTGTTGCAGTTCGCTCATGTAAAGTGTGTTTTTATTCAGATCAATAAATCGCTGATCAATCTTTTTGGAATCAGTCAGCAATTGCTCCAATTGTTGTACAACGCCGGGAAGCTGACTCTTAGTGAAAGAAGGCATGTTTACCTGTTTCTCAATTTTCTGATAACTGAGGTATTGCATACGAATATCTGCCATGAGCCGGTAGTGTTCAAATTCTTCTCTATTTTTTGCCGGTTTTAAATCATACAAAGTTTTAACTGCCGTTGCCTGGCTATCTGCTAATTGTTGAACAGTCATGGGTTTGGGAGAAATGACCTCTCCCTGCTTCACCTCGTAAGGAGTCATCGTAAGTGCCTTCCAAAAAGCCTCCGATTGTTCTTCAGTAAATCCAAATTGTTGTTTGCTATAAGCGTGGATAAAGTTGGGAATATCCAAAGGCTTGTCTGTTCTGAGACTTTGCGTGTATGCCTTGAGCAACATATTGAATCCCGTTATCGGGTACACATGCCTGATAGCATACAAATCGATGATATCATCAGAAGTTTCAAATACAGGTGAATATTGCCCTGAAGTTGACCAGGATGTCATGATCATTCCTTTATATCCCAACTTTCGGCATTCTGGTACAAAATCCCTGATGTTCTTAAAATGTTTTTCCCATTCAGTTAAAAAATAATTATCAGGATGGCTGCGTAGTGCCGGCGCACCCCATACTTCGTAACCTGATTGTACCAGCCTTTCGTGCTCACCAAAGTTGTTCATATCCCAGCCATAATTCCAATCCACAAAAACGGTTTGAGGAGGAAGCTCCTTTATAGCATCAGGATATTTCAAGGCGATATCGGCCCATAATACCGGGATCTTTCCGAGACTGATTACGATATCACACAACATTTTTATGTGATCAATGTATAATTTTGAAAGGCCTTCTTCGGCTGCTTTTTTCCGGCACTTTTCACAATGGCCCAATAAGTAAGTTTCGTCTCCTCCAATGTGAAAATATTTGGAAGGATGCAGGGCAGCCATCTCGGTAAAAAGATCAGTAAACAATTTCTTATCTCCTTCTTCTTCTGAGGGGCATACCTGCGAATAATCTTTCTGATCTTCCCGCAAATCTTTATAGCGCTCGTGTCTCAAGATGTATTCGACGTGGCCGAAACTTTGTTGCAACGGGATCACATCAATTCCAAGTTTTCCACAATAACTGATGAATGATTTGATCTCCTCTTTCGTGTACGCATACCGGTTAGGTATGAGCGGATGCTTTTCAAAAGGGAATGTACCTTCCCATTCCATGATCAGTGTATTGATCCCGTCTTCGCTTAAAGTCTTTGCAAACTTTTTCAACGCATCCATCTTCATAACCTGGATCCTCAGGTCGAGGTGAAAACCTTTGATCACAAAATCTTTTTGTTGTGCGATTACAGGTTTAATGGACATGAGGGAAATAAATAAAAGGGGAATGAATAAGATTCGTCGCATAGCATGGTGTTTAATTTCTGTTTCTCACTATCTAAGGTAAGTTTTACAAGCAATAAATGCGATTTGCAAATTGCCCAATTGAAGATTGCAAATTGGCAAACGATTCACTCCTTTACAACACTCTCCAACTGATACAATTTCCCATCGGGCTTCGTGAGGATGTACAATTCTCCATTGGCATCTTGTCCAAAATGAAGGTCTACCCGGTTCGTACCGCAAAGTTGCCGTAGCGTTTTAATTTCCCCATTAAAGGCTACACGCCATTTTTTAATGGTAGCCAATTTACCCTGCTTCATATCAGCCATGTTGGTATAAAATAAACGGCCTGTAGGAATATCTCCGAAAAGAAATTTCCCTTTCAATTGAGGCACCTTATTACCATGATATTCAAATCCCCCGCAAATAGCATTGCCTTCATCATGGTCGTATTCGGCAACAGGATAGGTAATATGATAACTACTGTCGTCGGGCGGAAGCGGGTACACATGATTTAGATCTCCGTGGGGTTTCAACAGAAAATTTCCTTCACGAATGGGCCAGCCATAATCGTGACCGGGTTTAATAAAATCTACTGCTTCAATATTGGAAAAACCAATATTACACGCAATCATTTGCCCTGACTTCGTCCACGAAATGCGGTGCGGATTCCTGAAACCGTAAGCATAAATCTCTTTAAGCACTTTGGGATCAGGATCATTCACAAATGGATTATCCGAAGGGATGCCATATTTGCCATTCCGGCTGTTTCTGCCCAATGGGTCTATTCGCAGAATGGTGCCCCACGGCCTTTCTTTGTTGTGGGCTAAAAACGGATAGCCTTCTTCCACACTTCCTCCATCGCCGATGCAGATGTAGAGGAGCCCATAATCTTTATCGCCCGGTTTGGAAAAAGGATTAAAGGCGATCTGCTGAATTCCGTGAATGCCCTGCACCATATTAATCCGAAAAAGTTCACGTCCTTTTCCGGAAAAGGGAACCTGGCCGGGATGATCAGTTTTCCATTCGGTAACTACCCATTGCACGGTTGTCTCGATTGAATCCGGGTAACTAAAATCTGCTTTGGCACTTCCTGCAACCTCTGTGTGAGTGGTATACAAAAGCCCGTTTTTGGCAAAGTCAGGATGAAAAGCAAAACTGCCGAATCCGGTCGCAAGCCCCGGAACATTCACAAATTTTGGCTTTAGGGCGGCCATATCCATATAAACCACCGGTTTATTATTTTCAAGTTTGTACAATTCACCCCTCAGATCAAGAATAAAAAGATCACTGTTCCCCGGCTGATTGCCGAGCTGTGTTATTCTCGTAAGCGGTAACTTACCTCCTTCACTCGAAGGAGGGAATTGTGCAATTTCTTTTAAGTTTACCACAAGATTAGAAAGAGGAATCGAATCAGGAATAGGATTCTTTATTGCATTCTTATCAACGAGCGTATCCTTAGCTTGTCCTTTTTTGGTACCTAAAAAAGCAATAATGGTGTTGATGTCTTGATCAGGAAGATGGGCAAAAGAGGGCATGATCACAGGATATCTTTTATGCAATTCCTGGGCACGTGCATCCCCGGATTCAATAACTTGTTGGGGATCCTTTATAAAATTCCTGATCCAGGCAGTGGTAGTATCGCTCGTGATTCCATCGAGACGAGGACCAATGCCATCCTGCCTGAAACCATGACAGCCGCTGCAGTTTTGAGTAAAAAGCGTTTGTCCTTTGGCGATAGTTGCCTCATCAACCTTGGTTGAGGTTTCATTAGAATTATTCCCTGAATTACATGAATAAAGGCAAAAAAGAAATAACAGGCCAAACAGGCCAACAGGAATTTTTATTTTCATTATTAAGCAATTGAACGCAATAAAGATTAAAAGTACACTGATTGAATTAAAAAGAGAATTTCCTGTTGGTTTGATAACACAATTTAAATTGAAGATTGCTTGCACAATAGGATTCTTTTTGAACCACAAAGGCGGAAAGGCACAAAGAAACACGAAGAGATTGTTGGTGTTGTCTTACCCACTTGCGCAGTGTCTCCAAACTTGTGCATGGGCGTTACTCCATTTGTCCTGAAAGGGATTGTCGTTTAAAGTTGAAGATTGCTTGCGCAATCTGGTTTTTTTTGAACCACCAAGGCACCAAGCCTCAAAGAAACACAAAGAGATAAAGCGTCCTTGCGCAGCGTCTCCAGACCTGTGCATGGGCGTTACTTCCTTTTTCTTGCGCAATCCCTTTTTTTGAACCACAAAGTCGCGAAGGCACAAAGAAACACGAAGGGATTTACTTTTGGTCATAACTGAGTCGCTCGCAGAGGACTGGGTGTATATTTTCCTGTTGCTTATCTCGTTGGCGAGGCATACTCATCTGAGACAAAAGCCCGTTTAAACCAAACTTTATTCATTTCTTTTCACGCGGAAACTACAGGTCGCATCATGAACCGAATGATCTGCCAGGCTTTCTATTTTCACTTTGATGTTGCCGGAAATATATCCACCCACCGGTCCATATTCAGTTATATTCACGACAGGCGCGGGGGTAGTACTGTCTGCGTTCCTGCCATAATTATCGCCTATATCAAATTCATCTATTGAAACTTCCTTGCTCCCTACTGAAATTGCTCCTGTCAGGTAGAAATGCACGGAAGGAACTGAGTTATATATATTCCAACCGGTAATTCCAGTCCAATGAAGGGCCGGATCTACCCATTCGGTAAAAGTGTCAACCGGCGCAACGAGTGAGTAATGGGTGGAATCGATCGAGTAGTTCATAAATTCAATCGTAGAATTATTGGAACAAGCCCTTATCGTTCCGAGGATATTATTTCCATCATTAATTGAAAAATTTACCGCATTACCGGTTTCTGAAGAAACATTGTCTTCTGCAAAAACGGTGACTGCCTCCGGATCGGTAGTATTGCAAATCGGAATATTGAATGCAAAGGTGCCGTTCGTATTTATAGGGAATCGATAATTTTTATTGTCTTTTTGAACAATAACGCTTCCAGAGATTATAGGATTATTGTTACAATCAACCACACTTCCGGCCAGATTTGCGGTTATGACCCCATTTATAGCAATGGAGCCAAGGGAAGTATCACGGTTCGTTGTAGAAAAAGTGGCTGAATATACTGGCGTACCACAGTTGAGCGATCCGTATACCTGCAGTTGATTAATCCTGTTTTCATAAGTAGATGTAATTATATTTCCTTGAGAATCGCTTGTGCTGGCAAACGAGCTTTGAGGTTCTGATTGTGGGGTTATCCTAACAAAAAGATTTGGCAATGGGTTGCCCGCGTTGTCAACAAGTTTTGCCGTCACCTTTACAGTTTCATATTTTCCGCAAACGCTAATTGTTCCAATGTCGTTATTGCCCGGAACCAGGTTCAATGTAAGTCTGTCACTCTTCTGAAGCGTTGGGATTTCCTCTGCAAATACAACTCCGGGATTAGTATAAATACCCAGGTTTTTAATAATCGTACTAAAGTGAACCTTCCCATTTAAGTCAGTAGGAAAGCGAAGCTCGTTTACCATTAAAAAACCATTGGATACGGGTGTTCCAGAGCACGAAACAATGGATCCGGAAATCGTATAAACGTCATTCGTATTTACGGGAATGTCTCCTAAAGGAAGATCTGAATTAGCATTATCAAACTTTTTAGAAGCAATAGGCGTTTCATAACCGTCTGCATGTATATCAAAAGACAGGGACTTGTTGGCCGGAGCCGCTATATTAATATATCCTTCAGCATCTGTGTATTTAAAAAGCTGAGTAGCATTGAGGTCATCATTACCACCTATTCTAACATAAGCAAATGGAATAGGTTCTCCTGAATTAGTAACAAGTTTAGCTGATACAGTGGTATAATCTGTGGAAGTCGCAAAATTCCAGATTCCCAGCTTGTCAATGGTACACTCTAAACCATAACTGTTGGGAAGGGCACTTGACTCCTGTATAAAAAGGCCGACTGTCTCGTCATATCTCCAGGCAGGGAGTCTGGTGGTGATAGCCGAACGAATGCTGATGGTAGCAGGGCTCGACAATTCAAGTTGCTCCCCGTTCATACCTTCTGCATAACACCAAACGAGGTCCTTGGTTGTTAGCAACTTTAATTTCCCGACGGAATCAATCCCCCGGGAATCACCTGGCATTTCGATATTTATATTGCCGTTATCATTCTGATCTAGATTGCTGTAAAAAAAGTAATAGCCGGAAAAAATTGTTTTGGTTCCTTTAATAACAAAAGCGTTCGGAGGAATTGAAATAGTATAGTAATTGCCATCAAAATATAAAGGGGAAGCGGTATTCCCGCCTCCACCTGGCAAATATCTTAACAGGAGCCTTTCAAAATTCGATTCACCCCCCTGGGTAATAACGGTTTTATAGGCTGTAAAGAAACCTGCTTTGGAAGCCGTTATTTGGGCTGCCACCTTTGATACAGTTGCGTTTTTAATCTCGAAATAGCCATCCCTATCGGTCTGTGTCGTTTTATTACCAAAGGAAATCTGTGCTCCTTCAACTGCTTCCCCCGTCCCCTGTCCACCACTGACAACAAAACCTGAAACCGATGCTGTTACCTTCACTGAAAGTTCTTTTGGCAAAGGATGGGTGCTGTCTTTATGAGTTGAATCGGCCGAAACAGGATTTGGTTGTGTGGTACTCGTATCGCTACTGTGGATTTTTTTACAGGACATGTAAAGTGACACCATCAGAAGAAAAATGGATGCTGTAAGCAGATGCGCTCGCCGGTTCAGGTATGGCAGCATGTTTTTATATTAAGAAGATATAAATATAAGCAGTTCGGATTAAATAAAGAAATAATATTATTTATTATGCAAGAAGCTTCTACTGGTTGGGAAGCACATGGAAGTTGCTCCGCCTATAGTTCCTGCTACTGGGCTGGTATCCGTCACTGTTACTTTACCAGATTGCGTGCTTTGGTCTACGCCGGGTCTTACTGCTGATGTTGGTGTCCCGCCAACATTATGTTCACTTTTCTTGCCGCCTGGATTGCCGAAGTGTAAAGGTGTTGAAGTTCGAACCACAAAGTCCAAAGCCAAAAAGAAACACGAAGGGTTGTCGGTTGGTCTTAGCCGAGTCCCCACTTGCGCAGCGTCTCCAGACCTGTGCATGGGCGTTACTCCATTTGTCCTGAAAGGGATTGTCGTTTAAAGTTGAAGATTGCTTGCACAATCTGAGTTTTTTTGAACCACAAAGGCACCAAGCCTCAAAGAAACACGAAGGGATTGTCATCCTGCCTGCCCGACTCCTGGCGGGAGGCTCTCGAAGGGTGACATTGAACCATTGTCCTTTAAACCCGGCTTCGAGAGCCTCAGCCTGACATCCATCTTCAAATAACTTATACGGTTTTAAAAGAAAGTCGTTTAAAGCTTAAGATTGCTTGCGCAATCTGTTTTTTTTGAACCACGATGGCGGAAAGGCAGAAAGAAACACGAAGGGGGGTGTCGGTCGGATTAGCTGAGTCTCCTCATCCCCTTTCCAAATCGGCGCGCCCCCGACCGCCTGACCAGGTACAGTGGCCCGGACTTTTATTTGAACCTCAGCTAATTTTTTTAGCAAAACAGAATCCTTTATTAACTTTGCCGCATGCCACATTACAGAATTACCATAAAGCTGGAAAATGAAGATGTAAAGGAATACATCATTGAAGATGATCGTAAGCAAATAGATTTTGTTTACCTCGATTACCGAACAAGAGTACGCCGGAAAAACGGCGCCGGCAGGGTACAATATTTTGATTGTGTAATGTTAGCCGAAGAAAGCGTTAAGAACCAGGAAGACAGGCTTGAAGTATACAACCCGGGAAATAATTTTGGCGTTAACGAAGTTTCTTTTAGAAAGCCAAAAGAGCCGCATAAGGTTCGGCACGAACCTACAATGACACTTGGTGAAAGAGCAGAATATCTAAGAAAGTTAAATGAGAATAAGTAGGCAACGTTAAGGCCTACACGAAATAAAAATCTCCCTCAAAGCTTCATTCACTGCGGTTTCAATTCAGGAATCAGCCTTTTTCCTGATTTTCTTTTCCACTGTTTCTTTTCTTTTCGTTCTAATCTTAAGATTGCTTGCGCAATTTTTTTTCTGAACCACTAAGACGCAAAGGCAGGAAGAAACACGAAGAGATTTTCGTTCTAATCAGGAGATTGCTTCCGCGCTGGCGATTTTACTTCACCAGGGGCATTAATCAAGCGCGTCGCAATGACGGTAAAGGAGTACGATCATCCTTTTTAGAACATCTTTGATACAGATAAGCTAAATTAGAAGTCGTCAAAGGGCACTCCGTTGGTTCTATATTGCCGTTCTAATCTTAAGATTGCTTGCGCAATCCAATTTTTTGAACCACTAAGGCGAAAAGGGCACAAAGAAACTCGAAGAGATCGTCGTTCTAATCCGGAGATTGCTTTCGCGCAGGCGATTCGGCTTTACATGGGGCATTAATCAAGCGCATCGCAATGACGGTAAATTAGAAAGATCATCACTTTTTAGAACATCTTCGAAACGAACAAGCGAAATTAAAAGTCGTCATTGCGAGGCGCATTCCGTTGTTGGTAAGGCTACCAGATTCGCTTTTGCGCCGCGGCAATCTCCTGAATTTTACCATACCCGTTTTTAAATGGCCGCTTCCTTCCAATCATATCGCAATCCAATTTTTCGAACCACTAAGACGCAAAGGCACAAAGAAACACGAAGAGTTTTCGTTCTAATCAGGAGATTGCTTCCGCGCGGGTAATCGGATTTACATGTGGCATTAATCAAGCGCGTCGCAATGACGGTAAATGAGAACGATTAATTAGCTAATCAGCTGATTAAGCAATTACTTCAGCTTCTCAATTAAACAATACTGCCATTCACGAAACCTGTTTTTTAGCGGATGATCATTGGCAAAAATATAATTGTAAAAGTCAGCATAATTCATGTTGTCTCCGTTTGCGAGCAACAGCGATCCAAAGTGTAATTTTGAATTATTCATTCCCTTCAACGTAATACTTTTTGAAAGATCTACCAGGTTCTCTCCCGCATCAAAGCTGTTTTTAGCAGGGGGTAAATAAATTTTCCACCTAAGGTGATCAGCGCCAAGTTGTATGTCGTAGTATGAGGGTAGCGTTTTGGGAAATGAAATATTAAAATGCAGGCTATCTTTCATATTGATATTGTAATAGGATGGATCTATAAAGTCAAGTTTCGATTGAAGGGTATCGCTAAATTGAGTCGTATAGCTCGAATTGCCTTTTCCGTCAACCGCATAAAAATCTACCATGAATTGCTGTGACCCTTTCGAAGGATAGATAACGTCATAGTCGGGCGACACAGCAGGAGAAAAACTATTCCAGAATCTCACGGCTGAGGAAAGATCATCTTTCCTTTCAAAAATGGTAATTTCTTCGAAGGTGATTGACAGGGGCGTCGACTTTTGATAAGTATGAGTTAACGCAGTATCCATCCGGCTCAGGTCCACAGAATCAACAGTACGGTTCGCATCATATATCCGGTACAGTTTTTCGCGGGGAAACAACAGGCTGGCATGGTAAGGAATCTTTGCATAGTACTGTTCTGTAAGGTTAAGTGAGCCATCGAAACTGGCCGAAGATGCATTACCAATGTCAAACATATCGAGACTGGCACTAGAGGGAATATTATAAAAAGTAACCGTTCCATGCACCCTTCCCGATGTGTCCGGATCACGAAATGAAGTAAAAGCAGATTGGTTGATATTCCAGTGATCGGGTAATACCTGGTAAAACGTTTGCACCATCCTTGTGGCGTTTGGGCTTATCCCATCGATGGTGGTAATATTAAATTTAGCCTGGTCAGAATAAACTTTTAGTGAATGCATCACATTCGCAGCCACGATGGTATCAAGTAAGTATTTGGCAGAAGAGTCGGTTACGATTAATTCTACCGAGGAGCCTGCCGTGTTAACATAAGCCAGGCTAAAATCTCTTTCAGCTACTTCATTTTTTACAGATCCTGGTTGGCGGGTTACTTCCTTTTTACAGGCGGCCAATGCAAAAAGGCTAAGCAGGAAAAACACTATGTATCTCATTAGTTTCGGTTTTTTATTTTTCACAAATATTATTATCGTCGGGCTACATAATTTTAGCGGGGCTAAAATAATTATTCTTAAGTTAGGATGCAAATTATTTGGTAACAGAGACTTGTTTCGAATATGGATTGATGAAGGATGAATTACCAACTGGCGCAGCTATCCACAGAAGCCATTCTTTTCTGCTCTCTGCCGGATTACTTCTTATCTCTTTCCTCAAGCTACGCGCTGTGAAACTTTTCATCTGAGCAGAATAATTTCTTTTGTCAACAATCACAAGTGGACGCTTGCACTGCTTACAAACAACAACCTTGCGCTAAGGGGTGACGCTTGTGCTGCTCACAAAGAACAACCTTGCGCTAATGAGGTAATTGCTTAACCTTCCGAATAGAGACAAGCTTAAGGTTGCAGGCGCCGACACTGCCAACAGCATAACAAATAAAATTATTCTGCAACAGTGCAAATTCTGGCTAAAGTTTGCTGTCGCCTGTTAATTTCACTGCTGCTTTTTCTTTCTCTTTTTCCCAGTTCTTAATGTCGCGTTCTAAAAAGTAATTCAATACGGTTCGTATGATGGCGATAGCTGCTAATTTACCAATATCGTCCCATGTAGGTGCTACTGCCGTTTGAAGAATGTCGGCGGCTAACAATAGTTCGAGGGCTAAAGTAAGATAAGAACCGAATTTCACTCTTAATTCTACATTTCCCCTATGCGGCTTTATACCTACATGTGAGAGAATAAACCGATACAGGAACAACAGCAGACCAAGGTCAATAATTCCCGCTCCGATAAGTTCTACGATCTTTCCTAAATTGAGTACCGCTGGTTTTATCCATTCGTCCATGCCGCAGGAAATACAATGATTGCGCCATTTTCGTTGTGGGCTCCCTGAAAAGCTCTGTTTCCAATTAAAAATGATAAAGCCGTCAACTACACAAAAAGTGTTATTAAATACTTCTTCTTATCCCCAGGTATCTTACCTGGTTTCAGGCTTTGAAGTTCATTTTAATTTTATATCCCTGGAATCCTCAACAGATTTTTCACTTTAATAAATTCTCTAAAACGCATTGAGATGAAACACATAATCATTTGCGCTGTATGGCTCACTTTTTCGACAGTTTCTTTGAGCCAGGTATGACGAAAGAAGATTTATATAAAAAAAGTAAAAACCTGAGAACCACGGCCCGGATATTGGCGGGCGGTGGTCTTGTTTTAGAAGTTGCCGGTGCAATCACCTATCAGTATGGCAATGCAAGTCTTTTTTTGTTCGGTGCCGGCTTGCTCTCACAGGTAATAAGCGTTCCCTTTTTTATTTCGGCTGGCATTACCAAACACAAAGCAAAAATGGCTTCCTTATCTTTTAAATTACAAAAGACCCCCTTGATTCAACCATCTGTTACGGCTTTCCATTCTACCTTGCAACTATCCCTGAAAGTACCTTTATGAATTGGCAGTTCAGGGTAAGCGATTTTCGTATCCAGGCTAGCTGATTTACAAATTCATTGCGGTAACCAAACAAATTCTTATGATTTTTTATTTTGAAACGGTATAACAGGAAAGGGTAAACGAATTTTTAGAAGGTTGTGGTTCGTGGGACACGAACCACGGCGGGGAGTTTTTTATTTTGTCGCAGACATACGGACAGCAGTTGAGCTTTTATTCATGGATTGTAGAGGAAAGCCAGAAGACACCGGCACAAAGAGGTAAGCATTTTTCTACCGCCGATACCATTAGGTGCGGATAGGATGGTGTTACTTCTTCCTCTCGGCCAACTTTTTTTTGCCCACTTCTCTCACTTCAGCGTCATCCAGTACCATCGTTGTCTGAAGATCCAGGACTGAATTCCAGTTGAGCGCCCAGCTTGCCAGCGCCATTGGATCATCAGCCTCACAAATAGCAACACCTGTAAATGAACTAATGTCGTGCCAGCGACCGATAAGTTTCACCTTATCGCCGGTATCCTTTTGGTCGTCGGCTGGAGTCATTTGTGAAAAGGTACTAAAAACGCCTTCTCTCTTGTCGGGTTGAACCCGCCATGTTACCATGAATTTCATAATTACCTCCTTGTTTTTTGTGAAAAATGAAAAGAATACTAATCTACTCTTTTTATATAATATAAAAAAACAATACTTACGAGCATGTTTGCTGGACGGGACAGTGATTTGTATGCATGCAGATGAATGAGTGATAGTTATTTCTCGGTTAGATAACGGTTACGAGTATCGGCGGCAGCATAACCGTCAATATCGCCGATGATGTCGTACATGTTTATATAGGATTTAAAGTTATACTATGGTAAAATACTTTAAAACTAATTTTCTCTATTTTGCTTTATCAATAGTTGCTGCAGTTTCCTGATAACATATTCAAACTCCTTTATTTGCTCTTCGGTATCAGGAGGCATTATTAAATATTTATTCATCTTGCTGTAAGCCCTGTTAATTTGCTCTTTTGCCTGTTGAATATAATACTGGTGTCCCGCATTTGATTTATTATGCTTTCTTGCTAAATGAATAAATTCAAGTGGGTACACAGATCGCAGATGATGGTAAAAAATATGTACTATTTGCCCGGCTAATTTTTCACGTTTTACAAAGGTTTCAAGTTGAGCTAAATCTTTTTCCCTGTTTTCGCCAATAACCATAAAAAATATTTTAATAGGCAACAAGAGAAATAATAGAAGGGAGTGTATTCAACATTTGATCTGTAAGACCCTCATCATTTTTCCACCGTTTGTTATTTACCCGGTTGGCATCCTGGTTAACCAGGAACTCTTGATGCTGAAACAAAAATAGGAAATATTGTTTCTTTCTTTTAACATCATATCGTTGCAAATAAATTCTTTCAAGGCGCAATGTGTATTAAAGGAAGATAGTAAACCAACAAATAAACTGGTTTTATGTTTTGTCCGTAGTCAAAGACGTACGGACAGCAGTTGAGTCGTTTGTTTTGAAGTCTAAAGATAGCGAGGGTTCTTTCGAGAGTTAGAAGCAGCAAAAGGTTACTTATCATCATTAATTAATAAATATGAGCCACATTTTTTTCCTCTGAAGTTATAGCGTCTTTCGCCGCCATTTCCTTTTTTCGGATAAGGATCGAGGAAATATGCTTTGCCGGTTTCTGGTTTCACAAAAACTATCCAATGGTAATAGATTTTATCTTCGTGAAAATCTGTAGAAACAATTGCATTTCCGGGAATGTCTTTCCACCTATGAAATATTTTTCGTTTACTTAATTTTTTGCCATAGTAAGCAGCTATTCGAATTATTTCTACATAATTTGTAATCAGATTTGATTTTTTTTTGACTCCTTTAATTTTTCCATTAACTAGCTGAAATTTGACATCTTCATAAGATTGTTCAGTAACCATGGCAATGCATGCTATCCCACAGCCATTGTCGTCTTTTTGTTCAACGTATTTCATATTAATTGTAATTTCACGACCCAGGGCCGGAGCTGATTATCCGAATATAAAGAATATTGACGATTTAAGGCACAAGCGAGACGCTTGCGCCAGTTGGGGGAAAATCCATAGAATACGCGTTTAGCGTTCGTGTAAATTTTTTACCCTCCATCAGATATTGGAAATCCAAAATATAAATTCTAGCTGAACCAAAATTCATATTGCAGGTATCTGAAAGAATGGTTGCTCCTTCAGTTAAGGTCAGCTTTTTTTCGAATACCTTTTTAGAAGTCTCATAAATGTTTGGCAGTAATTCGTCAGGAATTCTCATAATAATTTGTTGTAAATGCGCAAATACTAAGAAATTATTCAACACGATAATAAGCTTCTCCCTCAGCATACTTTATCGTCAATTCATCTTCCAAATCAAAAATTGTTAGTGCCTGCTTTATCCTGTCAAACTTACCCACATTGTCAATATTTCCCTCTATAAAGTAGGTATCGTTAATGGCTATTGGCTGGCGAGTATTAGATTCGCCTGGTGATTTTGTCAATCCTATTCTTGAGCCTATTTCTGATGTAAAAAAAGTTTCAGGTTGCAAATCAAAAAGTCTCTTAAAAACCTCTACGTATAATTTTGATACTTGCGTCACATTTATTTTTTGATCAAAAAATATAGCATAATCCAATTTCTTAAATTTCGGATCATCTGCATCAAAAATATTAACTTCATCAGCGTTTGGTTCTTCTTCAATAACGATTTGTGGTATCTCCCAAATTTTTAAAACTCTCTCTGAAATCATTTTATATCTTTTTCGATTTCGGAAATATCCCATTTATCAATTGTCGCCAGATACCTGTTTAACCACAACCGGCTGTCTTTATAACCAGCGTCTTTTAAATCTCTTTTGCTTAAGAATGATTTATTTCCAAGCCTGCCGTTGTTTCCTGACAGCGTGAGATTTGCAATTGTGTTTAAGTAATTTTCCTTTATGTATGCAAATTCGACCGCGTTTAAGTCAACTTTCCATTTTGGATCTGGATTTTGCGGGAAGATGTGCTCAATTGTTATATCATCATTACCATCGATCAAAACCGGCTCCTTGTTATCATAATTTTCGAGCCTTTCTAACAGGTAGGTTCTGTTTTTGGATTTGATATTATATACGTCCTTTACTTTTAATGCATCGACCAGTTCTGTATTTTTAGGAAAACGTTGAACACCCGTTCTCTGCAACAATGATTTCTGGATTGAAAACAAAAAATTTTCCTTGTCAACTTTATCGTAAAGGTTCATGAAAATTTTGTTCAAAGCATTTGTTGGTAAACCAAGTATAAAACGTCGCCAGGTGAACGATTGAACCAATTCAAGAATCTTCACAAAAGTTGATTTATCTATTATTGAATTTGAATAATCTTCATAAACCTTCATTAAAAATGGATAAGCCACATTTATTTCAAGCCTGTTAATATATTCTAATTGAAGCCTGATTTCTTTATCAACTTCTTTGGCAGGATTAATAAGTTTGTTATAATATTTTACCAAAGATTTTATTCCAGCAAGATTTTGCTCTAGTTCTTCTAAAGAAGATGTTGGATACTTCTCCTTAAACTCCACATATACTTTACCTTTATTCGGAATCTTTTTATTTTCCAGAGTCAGGTAATCGCGGATAAAATCGGAAACCCTGCTTACGTTTAGGGTTTCATCTTTGGCAAGTTTCTCAATTACTTCCCAATAGTTTTGATAGATTTTTGTTTGTTTTTTGCGATCAAGACCCATAAGAATATAATTTCTAATGAGGTCAGCTTGAGCCAGTTCAAGCCCTGTTGAATTTAGACTTTCAAAAATTCGTTGCGGATTATCTTTATCGCGATCAAGGGAAACTTCTACAAACATCAACTTCGAAAGTCCATTAAGAACTACATCGTAATTCTCCTGACTGATACGTCCTTTAAAATAATTGAAATTGTCAATAATTTTCGAAAAATCATTATAGTCCTCTTCTGAATCACCTCTTAATAAATATTTTAAAGCCCTGTCGTTGTTATCTGTAGGACGAAGTTTAAGCTTTTCTTCTTCTGAAGCATACTTGTTAATCAAATAGGTTTCAGTTATTTCATCTACCAGGCTGTCATTATCCACTTCCTTTGCCAGCCTGTAAAGAACAAGGTAAATTAACGTAAGTGTCGTTAGCCTTTGTTGACCGTCAATAATAGTCAACTCTTTTATGCGGGAAGTTTGATAGACGTCATCATGTACATAAACTATGCTACCAATGAAATGCGCATTCATTTTTGTACTGCTTCCTACATCAAGTATATCATCCAAAAGTTGTTTGCACTGGCCAATTGTCCAATCATAATTTCTTTGATAAACAGGAATTACAAACTGTGTTTTGTTTGACGACAAAAAATCTTCAACTTTTGTTTCGTTTGCTTTCATTAAAGACCGATAGAAGCGTAAAGAATTTGGTTAATTTGATTTTATTTATTTCCGCTGCTTAATAGCATCATCGACCCAATCATCAATATTATCGGCAATATCTTTATATGCATTACTTCTATTTGGATCATAACATTTCACTACTTCTGATAACTTTTTCCCATTGGTTAAATTAAACTGTTCAAAAGGGTTTTTCCCCTTACTACATTTGCCATTTTTCATACAATTGATATTATGAATGTATATTCCTATCAAACCTTTTCCAGATTCCCAAGCTTTTTTGATTTCGTATTTAACCAATGGTCTTTTGTAGGTTTCTTCACCAATTAGCACCACAACACAATCAGCTTTGTTTATTGAATTATCGATCCATTTTTCAACATTTCCTGCACCTTTAATCTTTTCCCATTCATTCACGGAGACCGGTTCATTTTCTTCAATAGAACCGATATTTCGTATTTGTTGAACACGAAAAACATCATTGTCGAAATGAAAGCTGTAAAAGACATCTTTAGTTGCCATAGTTTATTTATTTAAAAGTTTATTAAGAAAGTTTATGATTAGGCTGATAATTTTTTCCGGTGGATGACCTTCATTTCCAAGTTCTTTATAAATAGATAAAAGGTCATCATTTTTAAAGATTTCTTTAAAGCGATCTAAAACTTCACTCCACAGTTCTTTAGCAACAAATCCTGTCACACCTATAGGTAAGACGATCAGGTTTTGTTCTAAACAAATTTCAAATTCTCTTCTTACCCCATCTGCAGATATTATCTCTTCTTTTTTCAATTTATTACCAAAAATAAAAATAGAAATACCCGCATACGATATCATGTCTTTCCGATAGTCGTCCCATAACATCTTTCCCTTCTCGCCTTGTGGAAAAGGCCGGAGTAAAAGTTGATCCTTTAAATTCTGCTTTCTATTTAAATAAATTTCTTCTAATACCCCACTAATTACAAAGCTGCCAACTCCTAGACCAAATCCAGATACAATTTTAAAATTATTCTTTACGAGCTCTTTACTAAGATCGGAAATGAAAGTTTCAGCTAATGACACAGGCCACTTGCCATAAGTATGGGCACTCCCGGAAATATAGACAGTCCTCCGTTTAAACCTATATTGGATTTCCTTTAAAATATCCGTTATCTCCGTATACTCACTTAAAAGGATAACGTGGATATTAAACCTTAATAAATCTGATATAAATAAAGCCTGTTTAATCTTTCTTAAATTAAAGTCTTCATCTTCTTCCTTTTCCTGCTGCTTAACTTCCCGAAGAAAACAATAATGTTTTCTTTGGTTGTCTTGATAAGTGGCTCTTATGCGACTCAAAACATAATCTAAATTCGGATCCGTGAAGCTAAATCCAATAAATAAAAAAGTTTTTGACGTTAAATCCCCAGCTAAAGTATTTATGAAAGCTCCATGAGTATTATGATATTTCTCATATTGATCTTTTGAAATAATTGCGTCATTGGGATGCTCAACATCTCCATGCATTTTGTATAAAATCACATCCCTCCCATGGATCGTTTGTGCCAAGTTAGTTGTCGTATACTTTATGTCTACAATTTTATTCTCTTGCTCCAATGCTTTTTCTAAAAGTTTATCATAATTTGTAGTCCAAAAAGTTGAAATAGGAAGTTTGGCTAAAATTTTATGGTTAACATTTGGTGATTTTCCGTGGTGAAATTCGTTAGCAATTATTTGATTTAAAGTATATCTGTTACTTAAATTCTTATTCAAATGATATTGAGCTAAAGAAATTAAATCGTATTCTTTTTGGATATCTAATTCTAAGTCAACAGCAATATCTTCGAGTAAGCCTCTCCAGTCTACATGCCCGGAGGCCGCGGATAGTCCCGCACCAGCAAAAATTGCTGCATTGTCTTCTTCAATTTCTTTTAAAAACTCACTGATAAAACGCTCAATTGTCCTATTCATTTATTTATATTTTTAGCCAATCATTTAAACTTATATCTACACCATTTGGATAAATCACCTTATAATACTCATTTATGTAGTCGCTTTCTTCTATTCTAGGATAAATCCTCAGATATTCAATCCCATTCCAACAACCGTCATTTTCGGCTATAGGAAATAATGCTATTTTATCAATAAATTTATGGGCATCTCCGAAGCCCAATTCCCAATTACACCATTTTGACGAAATAGAATTATTTGTAGCTAACAGAATAAATTTATCACAGTCCTTAATTCTTGATTTTATTTCACTTGCCGTATCCGCATTTGTTGTTGGAGGAAGAGTGGAATCGTTTGAATCTATATATATTAGTATGCCTAATTTTCGAAAAAATACAATAGCCTTATTAAGAGTTTTATCAGCTAAATCTGCATGACTATGCGAAAGAAATATGGAAACTTTAGCTGAATATTTATTTTGACTTTTAGCCTCATAAAGAATATCGCTAAAAGATCTGGCGCCTAATCTAGTTTCGGTAGTGTTCGTAAGTTGTGCTTTCGTTACAATTCCCATAATAATACGTTTTAATATTTCAATTAGCCTATCAACTTCATCACAAGCTTATCAATCTCTTCCATCTCTTCTTTCATACTAAGAGAATGGCGGCGGCTTGGCCTTCGCTCCTCGAACCCTACTGCAAGGCACTTTTTTAATGAGACCGATGTGCAGGAGTTTCTTTTGTGGTATAGGAACAGGGAGGATAATGCGGCGTGAGGGGCTGGTTGGCTGGATGCTGGTTTGCTGGATACCGGATGCTTGCTTGTTTTGTTTTTTGGGAAAGGTAGCCTGTTAAATGATTATATTATTTAATTATTCCATTATTGGCTTTCTTCTTTGTGTTTCTTTGTGCCTTTGTGTCTTTGTGGTTCAAACAAATCTTCCAAAACCGGCTTCGAGGGCCTCAGCCTGACACTGATTTAGATCGGAGGTTGAGGTTCTTGTCATCCTGCCTGCCTGACACATCACACCGGGAGGCTCTCGAAAGGTGACGAGTGGCATACTGGTTCGCGGGATACTGGATACTGGGATTTAGACCTATAAGGTTTTGAAAACCTTATAGGTCTTTTCACTCCCCGAGGGTCAATCCTCCCATCTGTAAATCCTGAAAATCCCGATTCTGACAACTGACCGAAAGGTATAACGGCAATGAATACACTAAATTAACAATCAGAGATCCCTACGATCTTCTAACCCGGCTTCGAGAGCCTCAGCCTGACACTGACTATATAATGGCTTTAATCCTGCTAATCCTGATTCAGACAATGTGAGCGCTGCACACCACGGTTAAAACGCTCTAAGCGGCCTGAACGATGAATTTCGATGCTCACTGGCTGATACACCTTCGCTTTCCTTAGCGCCTTTGCGTCTTGGTGGTTCAACTTCCATCCTGCTAATCCTTAAATACTGCTAATCCTGCCTGTCCCGATCCTTCGGGAATTCAGACAATTATCTTCTTCCTGATCCCTGCTTCGACAGGCTCAGCATGACATTAATCTAAGTTGGAAGTTCAACGACCTTTGTCACCCTACCTGCCCTACCCCACGGCGGGAGCCTGTCGAATGGATAGACAATAGTTAATCATCACTTTTCACAAAAGCTGCTTTGACATGCTCAGCATGACATTTACCTGAGTTGGAAGTTCAACCCTGGCTCTATCTATTGAAAACAAAAACACATCAGGGCGCTGGACTTGTTTCTCTGTATCCTCCTGGAGAAAAGGTCCCGGCTATTTAGGAGGGGCCGGGGTAAGGTATCAATTTCAACCGGGAAGTTTTCAAATAACAACGGGATAAGTTGGTTACTTTGATTTTACAAATTCAAATTGAGTTATTTGGCCGTCATTCCTGGTTAATTCGATGAAATAGATCCCCGATAAAAAATTATCAACATGTAAGGTTATGGACTTTTTACCGGTAATGTCAATTGGGCGCACCATTAGTTTGCCTTGTGCATCTGTTATTTCTAAAGTACGCCAGTTTTGGGTAGGACTTATCTGATCCACAATCAAAATGCCGGATGTAGGATTAGGATAAAAATAAATTCCGAATGGATTTGTATTAGCTCGTCTTAATGAAAAATTCTGTTTATCTGAGTAGACAAGACATGGGTGCTTTTCCGCTCTTACGCGGTATTGCCCGGTTTGCTCAGTTGAAAAAGTAATTCCGGTTGCTTGAGGCGTTACATTTATCCATATGGAATCAGTAAATACCTGCCAGGTGTACTGAGCGTCAGCATCAGGATTGGTAATGGTTAACGTGTGATCATTTATCGAAAGTAAAGGATTAGAGAGCGTAATTACCTTGACCGGTACGGCATTGCTGATCACAGTTGATGAAACAGTACAGGCAGCGTTGCTGGTCAATTGACATATCACTGTAAAATCATTGTTCAAATTGGAAGCAGAAAAGTTTGGTATATTGGCACCCACATTATATCCATTAACCTGCCACTGGTAAACAGGCGCTGAGCCACCATTTGATATGACAGCGCTAAAGTTAACAGAACCTGTACTACAAATACTGTCCGCATCTGAACTGATACTTATAGAGGGAGTTAGCGAAGGTTTCATATCGATACGTATGGTGTCTTTTGCAGTGCATATCCCATTATCAGATACCGTTAAAACATAAGTAGTGGCTTCCAACGGTTCCGCCACAGGATTCGCTATATCCGGATTGCTTAACCCCGTTGCAGGATACCATGAATAGCCCGTTCCTCCTGTTCCATTTAAATTTATGCTTGTTCCTTTACAGATTGATGTATCATTACCAGCGTTAGCTGTGGGAAGTGGTTTTACAACCATTACCACGGTATTACTTTCCACCGTATCCGGATTGGCACAAGCCAGGCTGCTGATCAGCATACATTTTATGGTATCGTTGTTCTTTAATACATCAGTTGTAAAAGCCTCACTGCTGTCGCCGGTATTGATGCCATTTATTTGCCAGTGATAAACCGGCGCCGTACCTCCGTTTATTGCAGTTGCAGCAAAGGTAGCTGAAGATCCCTGGCACACCGGGTTTTGAGGTGTACTGATTGACAGGGATGGCATTGCATTGGCAATTACGCTTAAAGTAATTGTATCACTTACCGCAGTTAGAGTTAAAACACAGCCAGAGTTACTAATCAGAACGCATACTACCCGATCGCCATTTTTAAAGGAATTTCCCGTATATACCGGTTTGTTTTCACCCACTTTAATACCATTTACATGCCATTCGTAAGTTGGTGATGTTCCTGCATTTGTTGTTTGAGCAGTAAACACAACCGTCTGCCCGGGACAAATGGACGAATCTGACGATGTAATGGTAATAAAAGGAGCAGAGTATCCCTGGTATTCATAAGCACCGATATCAACTACCTGGTTATATATTCTGTTATTTACCATAATATCAGTTTCAATATTTGTTACCGAATTATTGTCTCCATTATCGATACTTTTTGAACAGGCATCAGGAATTAACCCGTCGTCAGCCGTAAACCATAGTCCATCTGGCCCGATAGGATTATCCTCGTCCTGGAATGTTACCGCCGCAGGGGAAATATTGTGTGTATTATTGTATTGGGATGTTGAATAGGATGCAGAATAATCCAGGTCCAGTTGGTCATAAGAATTGTCAGTTTTTTTGATGTATGCCCAGTCACTGTACTGGCTCCCGATCGCATAATTTGCCACAGTGTTATCTTTAAAAATACAATTGCGCACGAGTATATTATTTGGATCGTTACTATAGTTATGGTAACTATACAATCCGATTCCCACAACCCCATTTGAACTCGTTGCGTTATTTTTTATGAAGTCGCAATTAATAAATTTAACCCCGGTATTTGATGTATAAACTCCTGCACCCACAGATGCCTCATTCTTGTAAAAAATTACATTAGTAAAAGTGCCATTCGATTGATAAACACCACCTCCATAATAGTTGGCTTTATTTTTATAAAATATACAATTTTTGATTACGTTATCAGGACCATTGTTCACCAGGGTTCCCTGGCCGGCATGGTTTTCTGTAAATACGCAATGGGAAACAGTGGTTCTGTCACCTTCAATGTAAACCGCGCTTCCGGTAAGCGCATAATTGTCGTAAAACCGGCAATTATTAACTGAAACCTTGCTAACAGTCGAAATATAAATAGCTCCTCCATTGGTAGTAGTAGTGCCGCTGCCGGGTGCGCTAATATTTTTATTATTGTTACTACCATCAAATATAAAACCGTCAATAGTTACGGTGGTATCTTTTTGAAGTATCTGCATTATTCTATAAGTGTTGTCCGTAGAATCTGCCTTCTTACCAATATCTCCACTAAGTATAGTAGGGTATTTGTCAGGGTCTCTGCTGCTATCAGATTGATGGGCGCTGTTGGCATATCCTCCTAAAATAGTAATACCACGATCTATAAGAAATGAACTGTCTCTTCCAACCGATGCCGGTTTATAAGTTCCCATTGCCACTTTTATTGTGTCCGCACAAGGATTTGCCAAAGCAGTCCGCAACTCTTTATAGGCATTTGCCCATGACGTTCCATCGTTTGTTCCTGTCGCTGCTGCATTTACATAATAGGTTCTGCCAGAATGAACCACCGGGCTTTGATATTCATAAGCGCCAATATCAACCGCATTATTTACAATTCTCGGATTTGATAAAATATCATAAGGAACTGAATTTACGGCGGAGGTTTCGCCTCTGTCAATTGCAGGCGAACAATCGCATAATCTTCCGCCATCATCCGACGTAAAAAAGATCGAATCAGGTCCGGTTAAATCATTTATGTCTATCAGCCGTGGATCCATACCAACAATATTCCCATTTACGCCATTTTTTCCGTAGGATTGGGTAAGGGAATTTCTTATAACTGTATTAGAGGACGAGTTGCCTACAATTTCGGCAGGCGCCTGGTTGGAATAAATAAATGAATTTCCCCACAAAATACTATTGGTAATGGTTGAGACGGCAGCATTATTGTCTGCAATTACTCCTGAGCCGCTTGTTCCAATCATGTTTTTTACAATGGTGCTGTTAGTTACTACAGGCCTGCTATTATCGCTATACATAAAACAGCCCTGCCCGTTTTGTTCAAGATTATTGAAAGCAAGACAGTTAATTATCGCAGGATTACTCTGGTTCACATTATACATAACAGCTCCGCTATTAGCCCTTGCGCCGGTAAAGACGCAGGAAAGAAATGTAGGACCCGAGTTGTCGTTGGCACAAACCCCACCCCCAAAATAAGCATTGCCGTTTCTGAATTCACAATATTGAAAAGTACCATTGCTAAGGTTTATATTTTGTATCGAACCTCCAAGATTGCATCCGTTGCTGTCAGAAAATAAAGTATGAGTAACTACAGGGCTTGAAGCATCATTATAGATATCAATTGCATTTCCGCCAAAATAGCCATCAGGCGTTACATTATTTCCTTCAAAACGGCAACGCAGTATGTTCGCATTGCTATGGACGTTGGCCATTGCTCCTCCAAAATTATTAGCGGTGTTTTTCAAAAAAAGGCAACTGTCAAAGGTTGGAGCTGAGTTTAAATTGAAAACTGCACCTCCCATATATGGTGTTTCCGTTGCGAGGTAAGTTTTGTTTCCCCTGAACGTACAATTAAAAAACTTGGGATTAGAATAGGCGATATTTATATTTGCCCCTCCACCCCGGCCATTAATAAGTGATGTATTATTTTCAAAAATGCTATTTGTGATTTCAGGACTGCTGCCAACATTAAAGAGTGCGCTGCTGCTATTGTTCTTAAATATGCAATTGTTGAAAGTTGGGTTAGAGTTGTTGATCAGGTATACTGAGCCAATGTGAGGCAAATAATAAGAACCGTTGCCATCGCTAACCGTAATTCCATCAATAACCGCTGTACTGTCCACAGTTCTTCCTCTCAGGATTATATCTGATTTTAAACCGTTTGGTAAATTGCCGCTTAGGATCGTAGGGTATTTTTCCGGATCTCTTTGTTGGTCTGACGGATTGCCGCTTGCAGGATATCCTCCTAGTATTACTCTTTTATTTTGCAACCAGCACGAAACAGAAGCGTCGGCAACCGAAGGATAATAAGTGCCGGCAGCAACTCTTATAGTATCAGAGCAATAGTACAACGCTTTCTGGAAATCGGTAAAAGCATTGGCCCAGCTACTACCATCATTATTGCCCACAGCTAATGTATTTACATATAAAGTTTTGGGCATAGGCAAAATTTCTGATTGCACTTCAATGGCACCTAAATCTATATTTGTTCCAAATATTCTTTGGTGCCCCAAGAGATCAGTGGTAGTTCCGTTTACACTATTCAATCCGGCGTTTATAGCCGGAGAGCATGGATTGAGTAGTTGTAATCCATCGTCGGAAGTAAAATATAAATTATCGTTGCCCACTACATTTGCTGTATCCTTAAACTTAGGGTCTTTCGAAAGCAACTTTTGGTTGCCATAATCATAAACCTGGGTAATAGTGTTATTGATATTAATGACAGAGTTTTGCAATTTTATTTCCGTTGAGTCGATACTACCATTGTTGATGTTATTATAAAAAATAGAATTGGCTACCGAGAGGGTTGCATTCGATTCAGCATATACAGGGGCAAAGGCGTGGTTATTGGCAATGGTGCAGTTTACCAGTTGCGCAGTGCTACCATTTGGATGTACCAGTAATCCTTTGGTCGCTTCATTATTTGCAAAGAGGCAATTAAAAAAAGATGCAGTGCCATGATGGACAATACTGGCAAGCGATACATTGGTAGGTGATATATTACCTGCACTGTTATTATAAAAATAGCAATTAGATATAGTTAGTTTACTACTATCAGCAGATAATGCGACCCCCTCGCCTCCTCCTGTATTTTTCCTGAAAACACAATTTTTAATGGTTGCCCCCTGAACATTGTAAAGACTGAATGCGATGTTGCCGGCATTTTCAATAATAAATCCGTCAAAAATAAAATTATCACACTTGGGGGCATATTCACCGGGAAGGTTGTTGGCTGCCACAATATTGTATGAAGTACGCCCCCCGGTGGCAGTTTCGCCACTTAAAATCGTTTGGTTGATAGCGAAATTCCGGTCAGCATCTGTTGGATTACCATGATCAGGATAACCGCCCAGAACAACAATTGAATCTTTAATATTAAATAAAGCACCTTGCTGGCTCAGCCGCTTATAAATACCTGAGGCAACTTTAATAGTATCCCTGCCTTGCGCATAATGTAACGCAGATTCCAAATCAGGAAACGCATCAGCCCATGACAAACCTACGTTTTTACCCGTGCCGGATTTATTTACATAAAATGTAAAATCAGGGCCCGGCGTAGAAGGCGCAGTTATTTGTAAAGAATAGTCCTCTGTTTCTCCTATAGTACCACCCGCGCATAAGTCCGCTATTCCTCCTGCATATGAAAGCCTTATCCTCAATCGCGTATTACCGGTTAATGCTTCAAAAGGAATTCTTACAAAATCTGTAACCATCGATTTGCTTTCTCCTAAATAAACCACTTCATTCTTTTCCCAGATACCGTTATGATTAAAGTCGATTCCGACTGTAACGCCCCGCAGCTGTGATGTTGCATTAAGTTTTACGGACATTTTTACATAGGTACCGGCTTGTACCACGCCTGCAGGTACAGTGGAAGTGTAATCTGCATAGCCATTGGCACTGCAACCAGATTCGTTATGGATATTGCTAAAACCTACCGAGTCAATTTGGTAGACGGAACAATCGGCATTTGGCGTACAATAATTTTGACCCTGCGCGTTCAAAATGATGAACTGGCAAAAGAATGTAAACAGCACCCCTGTTAATTGCCTGGAACTAAAACTTTTTTGCATTTTTATTTGCGGTTCGGTCTCTGGAGCTGCTAAAGATCAGTCAGATAATTTTCTGTTTTTTTTACGTGAAGTGTTTTATAGAATCCAGGCAGGAACAGAATTTAATATCACTGTTGGCTGAGCCGGAAATTTCTCATAAGGTTGAATTGTTAGTCTACTAATACAAAACAACTAAAAATATTCTGAAAAAAAAAGAAAACGGATAATTATTGAAAGACAGCAGTACCCAGTCACGAATACTTCGCTTCCACAGGCGGGGGGAAAAAACATTGAATTATTGGTCCTGGCGTAATTAAACTTCCTCTTTTCCTGTCGCCTCTTGCCTTTTGAACTCGGGAGCTCAGGTTTAACCTGTTTGTTCACGGTACGGTTCAGCCGGCTGCAAGCCTGCCGACCCGGACACCCCGACTGGAACGCTCTAACCGGCCCGGACGATGAACGAGGGGAAAAAGACCAATATAACGGCTATGATTACACTAAATTATAATGATCAGAGTTCACTACCATCTTCTAATCCGGCTTCGAGAGCCTCAGCCTGACACTGACTATATAATGGCTTTAATCCTGCTAATCCTGATTCAGACAATTGACGATAACTAACGGTATGCTTACATGTCTAACTCTAATCAGACAAACGAATATCGGTTGTTGGCCGGGAGGCGAGTCGTTGGCGGGGACGCCAACAGCACGGGATATGAGCACTGCGCACTACGGTCGGAACGCTCTAACCGGCCCGGACGATGAACGATGGGAAGAAGACCAATATAACGGCAATGATTATACTAAATTATAATGATCACAGTTCACTACCATCTTCTAACCCGGCTTCGAGAGCCTCAGCCTGACACCATTTTCTCCTTAGTGTTTCTTCTTGTCTTTGAGTCTTTGTGGTTCAAACTATTCTCTTCCAAAACCGGCTTCGACGGCCTCAGCCTGACATCATTTTCTCCTTCGTGTATCTTATTTCTAATTATTTAATAGCTTTAACATAAAACGGTGGGTAAATGAAAAACAAGGAAAAAGAGAAAAGTAAAAATGTTCTTTCAGAATCAGAAGCCGTATACAGTGAACGAGCTATTAAATCCTTTTCTTCTTTTGAGGAAGCCAACGAAGATGATGCAAAAGCCAAAGCAAGGCTCTCACCTGAACAGCACCTGGCGAATGTGACAAAAAGAATTAAAGAAATGTATGCAGATGAACTGAAAAAGCCAATGGACAAAACTCTAAAGTTTAGAAATGATTAATCTATTTACTCTTTACCAGCTACTGCATGCTTGAAGGATCTTCACTTCTTTTTATCGTTCAGGCCGCTTAGAGCGTCCCGACCGGGGTTGAAAATTCTCTTCTTCCAAAGCCGGCTTACAGGGCCTCAACCTGACATCATTTCTCTCCTTCGTGTTCCTTCTTGTCTTTGACTCTTCGTGGTTCAAATACCCTCTCCTTAAACCGGCTTCGAGAGCCTCAGCCTGATAACATTTCTCTCCTTTGTGTTTCTTCCCTCCTTTGCGTCTTAGTGGTTCAAAAATCCCCTTGCCCTGAAACAAACTTCTAATGAGAAGGATAATCCCTTTCGCAACAGATGAAGTAACGCCGGATGCACAGGTCTGGAGACGCTGCGCAAGGACGCTTTATCCCTTCGTGTTTCTTTGTGCCTTTGCGTCTTTGTGGTTCAAACTGCCCTCTTCCAAAACCGGCTTCGAGAGCCTCAGCCTGGCACCGCTTGCGGAGTCAGTTTATAATTTCTCCTTTGACATTCGCTAGCTTCTCTTTCCATTTTTCAATTTGCGCAGGACTTTGTCTCGCCCAATCGGTCACTTCCCCAACAATTTTTAAAGGGGCGTCAGTTCTATAGGATCGTGTGGGATTGCCGGGGAATTTTTTATCAGTCACGTTTGGATCATGTTCAAAGCTTCCGGCCGGTTCTACGATATAAACCCTTTCAACTCCATCACCCTTTGCCAAAGCGGCAGCCAGACCAGCGCCATTAACAAGGGCTGTAAAGTAGATGTGGTTCATTATTAGCCCTTCCTTGTAATTGGAATTGCCGCCGGGCGTAAGCAAATCCCCCACATTCAAATCTGCTTTTGTGCCGTGATAAAAAGGACCATTGTCTGAAGGATTGCCATCGAATGAATTGGCTTTCTCATAATTCTTTTGGGCGTTGCCCTTGTCGCCAGATTCTTCGTACCATTTTGCAATGTTAGAATAAAGCGATGGAAATGCTGCTTCAACAGCGGGGTCATTTATTTTTAACGCAAACTCTAAAGAGGTTTGCAGCCATTTTAATTTGTCATCAACATTTTTTTGATGCCGTGACACAAAATAAGAAGCGAGGTATTTCTCAAAGTCATTTGTTGCTTCGTTCCAGGCTTGAAGAAATAGTTGGCTTGCTTCTGCAGGTTTTCCTGCTTCTTCCATTCCCATGGCCTGAACACAGAGCCTGACAACAGGATTATTTGGGCTGAATTCCATTGGAGCGTTATTGGTTTGTTTATCGAATTTAAAATTTATTCACCTTACACTGGTAATTATTTATTATTATTTATTGCGCTATTTCAAAACGGGCTGATTTATCCAGGAACTTTGATGATCGATTTTAACTGTTTAACCGCTTGGGTGGGAACAAAAAACGGCAGAATTAATTGGTTTACTATAACTCTTCGTTTATGCATAAGCGTTAGTTTAGAAAAATAAGGACAAATGAAAATAAAACTTGACTATTTTTATTCCTCCACTGTGCATTTAAAACAATAAAAAACCACCTTATAGGAATATAAGGTGGTACAGCATAAAAATCCTGTTTGCTTGTGAAAAACACTTGAGTTATTATCGAGATTTCTTGCCCCGTTTTAAAGCCTATTGTTCCCACCAGGCTTTGTAGGTGGTGTTTTCGGTTCCGCCCATGCTCTGCAATTCGGTATTGTAATTTGTGCTGTTGATCGTTTTTTCGGAAGTTGGATAAAGAAACCGGGAGGGAATAACGCCTTTGTTCAGGTTAGCATCTCCTCCTGTTTTAAAATCCGGGAAACCGGTTCTCCTGTATTCGATCCATCCTTCAAATCCATTGTTGATATTAGCGATCCATTTTTGCGTGATGATCTGTTGCAATGCCGCATCCATTGATGAATTATCCAACACTACTGTTGAATGCGATAAATAATCGCTGGCAATATCTCCACTCAAACCTAATTCCGCGAAAGCACCGGTAACACCATTATCATAATAATCCGTGGCTGCTGCTGTCCCCCCGGAAATGTAACCCTTCAAAGCCGCTTCTGACAGAATGAATTCCTGCTCGGCATAAGTGATAATTTTTGCTTTTATCAAAGCCGCATTTGCTCCTGTTGTGAAGCTATGACTGAAATTGGAAGCTGCATGCATCTGGTCGGTTGTTGCGTCAACCACCAACGGCATTCCTCCATAATTTGAAAAACTAAATGTACCGGGTGTTGCATTTGCTGTTGGATCAAAATAGGCAGAAAGCCGGGAAGTATCGCCTGTACTTTTGAACACATCATACAATGTGGAATTAAGATACTTTACGGCAAAGTCACCGGAGCGTTCTGTAAGACTTACAAAATTATAAGGTGTAACAGTCGGCAGTTGAAGTGTGGCGCTTTCAGAAGCACTTTGCATCAATGTGCCATCTGCAACGATGGATTGCATTTCTGCAGAAGGGTCTTGTTTTGAAGAAATACGCAACAGGTAGCGAAGGCGTAATGCATTTATAAATTTTCTCCATGAAGTGGTATTTGAATTGTACAGAAGATCGCCCGCCAATAATCCATTTGGTGTTGCTTTCAGCAAACTATCCGCTCTTCTCAAAGAAGGAAGTATGCCAAGCGCAGGATCAGTATATACTGTTTGTTGCTTGTCGTATTTAGGCGTGTAAATTCCCTGTGCGCCCTGCAAAGCCTGGATAAAAGGAATGTCGCCCCAAAGTTCTGTGAGCTGGGCAAAAGCGTAAGAACGAAGTGTGAGCGCTGCTGCCTGCAACAGAGCATTGTTCTTTTGTTGACCGATCCCGTATAAAGTATTTGCGTCGCGGGCTGCTTCATACATCGCTGTCCAGTAAGGCTCATTGGTAATTGGTGAATAGCGTGTGCCCTGGTCATAATATGATTGGCTGTAGGTCATGTATTGATCGTAACCGTTGCCCAAAGTCCACACGACATTGGCGTTGTTATAAAATTCTGCCACTATCGTATTCGACAGAAGAGTAGTGGCATCCGGTGTTTCCAAAGCATTTGGATTTTCATTTACCTTTTGCAATTCTTTGGAGCAGGAAGCCAGAATTATTCCTGCCAGAAGAATGAATATGTTTATATTTTTTTTCATGATGCAGTGTTTGTTGTTTAATTAAAAATTAAGTCCGAGAGAAAATCCGATACTCTTTGTTGAAGGAATACTGAGGAATTCTGTTCCGGGCAATATTTGCTGTCCCCTGAGCGCCAGTGTTTCCGGATCCACATCTTTGTTTTGGGTAAACTCAAGAATGTTCCTGGCCACCAAGGCAAGATTCAGTTTGGCTTGTGAAGCCGCCCCGAACAGGTTCTTAAACGTATATCCCAATTTTAGTTCACGCAATTTCAGGTAAGAGGCATTGTACATGAACACTTCATTATTTGATGCATTGTAATAGGCATTGTAATAGGTGGCAGCGTCCACTTTTACCGTGTTAGGAACATATTGTTTGCTGTTGTCGTCCATCATCACACCCTTACCAATGATGCCGGTTTCCCTTCCCGGTAATGTTTCCACTGACATACCACCCGCGAGCACACCCAATTCAGTATAAGAGAAGAATTTGCCGCCCTGGTGCCAATCCCAAAGGAAACTGAGGTTGAAGTTTTTGTAAGAAAGCTGGTTTGACCATGCTAATACAAAATCAGGATTGTAATTGCCCAGCAGGCTGTTTTGGGTGGAAGTAAATTGAGGAACACCGTTTTTATAAACAATATTTCCCTGCGGGTCTCTTACGAAAGAGTTGCCATACATGTTGCCCAGTCTTTGTCCCACTTTAGCATCATATTGAATCGCGCGGAAGTAACGGTCGTATTGGGTTACCTGTGCATAAACATATGTGTTGATGCCATCCGGCAATGAAACAACTTTACCTACATTATGACTGAAATTAAAGTTCATATCCCAGTTGAACCCGTTTGGCCTTTTAGACCTGAAAGGTGTAGCTGACAGCATTATTTCCACGCCTGTGTTGTTGATCTTTCCCCCGTTCACATAAGCGTTCGTATAGCCTGAGGAAACTGTGATTGGCAACTGTACTACTTCATCTTTTGTTTTAGATTGATATACTGTTGCGTCAATTCCTAACCGGTCATCAAGAAAGCGAATGTTGATTCCTGCTTCTGTTGTAGCTGTGGAAGAAGGTTTGAGGTTGCTGTTGGCCAGCACCTGGTTGCCGGATGTAAGAGGATAACTTCCAAAGGGCGTGTTGGTTTCAAAAGTGTTGTTGATTGAATAAGGATCTGCGTCACGTCCAACCTTCGCTGCAGAAACACGCAACTTTAGAAATGATATAGCCGAAGGAAGGTTGACCATATCGGAAATGATGGCACTTAAAGAAGCAGAAGGATAATAGTAGGAATTTTTACCGGCAGGCAAAGTGCTTGAATGGTCGTTGCGGCCGGTAACATTCAAATAAAGAAGGTTTTTATAATCCAGGTCAGCAAAAGCATACAAGCTATAAACGATCTTATCGTACTTTTCAAACAAAGTTGGCAGCTGTGTTTTTGCATTTGAAAAATTGTACAAGCCTGGTGTAATTAAAGCATTTGCGATGTTTCTTGTATAAGTGACGTTTTGCATAAACCTGTTTCCTCCAACAGAAGCACTCACATTCAACAAGCGGTTTTGTTTTTGTTTGTAGCTGATCAGCGCATCTGTATTATTTTCGAAATATTGTACATCGTCTGTGCGGAAACCTCCTGACGGGAAACGAACGGTTGTAAAAGCGCGATGTCCTTCGCGGTTGTCTGTGTAAAAATCTGTACCTGTTCTTACCATCGCATCAATCTGCGGAGTGAGTTGGTATTTGAATGAAACATTCCCCAACATCCTGTTCTTGTTGAAGCTGTTCACGTTGTCGTACATCGTAACATAAGGATTGTCGTGGTTGTCCCAATACCGGAACTGGTTCTCCTGGTCTCTGCCTGTTTGCCATTCTTTTTTAAGAGAATTAAGGTCGATGTTTATCGGCATTCCATACACTCCAAAATAAGTGTACATCACGCTTTCAGAGCCATAACCAATGTTAGGACGGTTTTTGCTGCTGCTGTTGATGTAGTCAACAAAGAAATCTGAACTCAATTTTCCATTGAAAGAATGACTTCCGCGGAAAGAAATTCCATACCGCTTCAAATCAGTTCCCGGAAGTATGCCGGTATTTTGAAGACTATTTACAGAAACCCGGAAAGTTCCGTTTTCGCTTGCGCCCCCGAAGCTGAGGTTGTTCTGGGTAGTGAAACCAGTTTGCAGAAAATCTTTAAAATGATCTGCGTGACCGATCCAGGGAGTGGGCGTAACAGTGAGGGTTGGATCAAGTGAACGGGCCACAAGATCTGCAGCCTGGTAACCATCACCTGCAGGACTATCAAATTGAACGACTTTCGTGTTCGGATCAAATTTTAATCCCCAGTTAGGAATGTTATTCTCACTTGAAGCACCGCCGTTTATATAAGAATATGTATTGGGATTTCCGGTTAAAGGATAAGCATTCACACCGGCGCCATATTGATTTTGCAAACGTGGGAGTTTGAGTGGTGTTTCAAAAGTAGTTGTTGAATTGAAACTGATTCCTGCCAAACCCTTTTGGGAAGTTCCTTTTTGGGTAGTGATCACCACCGCTCCGTTGGCAGCGCGTGAACCGTACAAAGCAGCTGCTGTTGATCCTTTTAAGACCGTAACGTTTGCAATGTCATTTGGATTGATCTCTGAAGCGCCGTTGCCCCAATCTACCTCTGCCCATGTGCCCTGGCCCGACGAATTTTCGATCGCGTCATTAAAAAAAGTTTCGTTGTTTATTGGAACACCGTCCACAACAAACAGTGGCTGGTTGGTTCCGTTAAAAGAATTTTCACCTCTCACCACAATCCGTGAAGTAGAACCTACTCCCGCTCCTCCATTGGTGATCACAACGCCGGCTACTTTGCCGCTAATATTATTGATCAGGTTCGGATCCTGTGCTTCGGTCAGTTGTTTCCTGTCTACAGATTGAACAGCGTAGCCAAGAGATTTTGCCTGCCTGGTGATTCCAAGAGCGGTAACTACTACTTCAGTCAGCGCCTTATTGTCTTTTGTTAAATTGATTTCCAAATTACTTTTTCCATTAACGGGAACAGTCAATGTTTCATAACCGATATTTGAAATAATTAAAACACTGTTCAGAGCTGCATTAATTGAAAATTCCCCGGAAGCATCAGTTGTTGTTCCGGTGTTCGTGTTTTTAATTAATACCGCCGCGCCATGAACAGGCGTCTTATCATCTTTGTCGGTAATAACCCCTTTGATCCTTGTTGTCTGCGTACTTTGAGCAAACGCGCCGATTGGCTTTACAACCAATTGAGCCACGAAACCCAAAACCAAAATGGTAAAGATTTTTCTCATGCTTTTAATTTTTGAAAAATTCTGAATGTTGTAGAGATGTTTACTTTTTCTCATTGTCGCTGCAAAGGGAACACACTAATGTTACCCCCGTGTTACCGGGGCATTATGGAATCGTTAACTTAAGCTTACCAATTTGTTAACTCAAAAAGCAGTTGATCAATGGATGTTGAATCGGGAGTTGGATTTTTGCAGCTGCTAAAGCCAGTAAACAAGCTTTATCCGGTATTTTATAAAATAAAGGGCTCGCTGACAACATTTCTTAACCTTCAGGTAATGATTTCGTAAAGTTTAGTTCATATTAAAAACTTCACTTTGCATAACCATCAAACCTCACAATGAGTGAATTTGTTTGTTTATCTCTGAATTGTTTTAAAAATTCGCCATCTTTTCTCCAGCCATTCTTATCTCTAAACCTTTTAAAGAATAATATATGAATTCATTACACAATCGGATAACGGACATGCTTACACGCATATTCCTTTTCACCTTTTACAGTTTTTATTCGCCTTTTAAAAGTGACCACCGCTGATGAATAAGACAAAAAAAAGAAAAGTGGATGTAGTGGTTATTTCAGATGTGCATTTGGGAACCTATGGCTGCCATGCAAAAGAGCTTCTTCATTATTTGAAAAGCATCAAACCTAAAAAAGTCATCCTCAACGGCGACATTATTGACATCTGGCAATTCAGTAAAAGGTATTGGCCGAAAAGTCACACAAAAGTGATCAGGCAATTGCTGGAGTGGATAAGCAAAGGTGTGAAGATGTATTACGTTACCGGTAACCATGATGAAATGCTGAGAAAATTTGCAGGCTTTAAAATGGGTTCATTAAAGATTGTCAACAAGGTGGTGCTCGATCTTGAGGACAATAAAAAGGCGTGGATCTTTCATGGAGATGTGTTTGACGTAACGATGCAACATTCCAAATGGCTGGCCAAATTGGGTGCCATCGGTTATGATACACTTATCCTGATCAACCGTTTTGTCAATTTCATTTCTGTAAGCGTATTCAGGAAAGGAAAATTATCTCTTTCCAAAAAAATAAAGAACAGTGTGAAAAGTGCTGTAAAATTTATCAATGACTTTGAGCAGACCGCCGCTGACATTGGTATATTCCAGAAATACGATTACGTGGTTTGCGGTCACATCCATCATCCCGAAATAAAAGAGATCCGCAATAAGGAAGGCGCTATTCAATATTTGAATTCCGGCGATTGGGTTGAAAACCTCACTGCCCTGGAATACAACAATGGTGAATGGAGCATTTACCGGTTTGATGATAATGATGTTGAAAAAATGAAAGATGAGGAGCCTTTGCAGGAAAACGAATTGAATAACGATGAATTGTTCAACAATCTTTTGAACGAATTTAACCTGATGAAGGAAGCTTTTCAATGAAAATATTATACGCCATACAAGGAACGGGGAACGGTCATTTGAGCCGCGCAAGGGATATCATCCCGCTGCTGCAGCAAAAGGGCGACCTGGATATTTTAGTGAGTGGTGTGCAGGCAGATGTTGAGCTTCCTTACCCGGTTAAATACCGGTTTAGAGGACTGAGTTTTATTTTCGGTAAGAAAGGCGGCGTTGATCTTTTAAAGACCTACAAGAACAGCCGTCTCAAAAGACTTTACAGGGAAATCCAATCCCTTCCGGTTCACGAATATGACCTTGTAATAAGTGATTTTGAGCCGGTGAGCGCGTGGGCGTGCAGGATCAAAAAGAAAGAATGCATTGGCCTTAGTCATCAATTGGGTGTAAGCAATAAAAAATCGCCAAAACCTAAAAAAACCGATCCCGTTGGAAAGATGATCCTAAAAAAGTATGCACCGGTAACTTACAAATATGGTTTTCATTTCAAAGCGTATGATGACAATATTTTCACCCCGGTTATCCGGAAAGAAGTCAGGGAACTGGAGCCGGTAAACTTTGGACATTATACAGTTTATCTTCCTTCTTATGATGACAAAAAAATTATCAAGATCCTTAAAAAGGCAGGCAATGTGAAATGGCATATTTTTTCCAAACATACCAGGAAGGCATACACGAAAAACAATTTTATTGTCGAACCTATTTCCAACGAATCATTTATTCAAAGCATGTGCACATGTGCCGGGGTACTTTGTGGTGCGGGCTTTGAAACCCCGGCCGAAGCGTTGTTCCTGCAAAAAAAGCTGATGGTCATTCCTATGAAAAATCAATACGAACAACACTGCAATGCCGCTGCGTTGAAAGAAATGAAAGTAAACGTCATCAAATCTCTTAAGAAAAAGCATGTTCCAAAAATTAAGCAATGGATCAAAGATCCGGATAAATTGGAAGTAGATTTTCCCGACATTACAAGTGAAATCATAAGTCTCGTCATAAAAAATCATGCATACGATCAAAAAGCACCAGCGCTGGGAAACCCAATCTCTACGTGGAAAGACTTTAAGAACGCCTCACTAAATCCTCTCACTCAAAAGAGCTAAGAAAATGAAGCGTGAAGATTTCGGGCGTGACTTTAAATGGGGCGTTTCAACTGCGGCTTATCAAATAGAAGGTGCACATAATGTTGATGGAAAAGGACCTTCCATATGGGATGTATTTGCCAACACAAAAGGGAAAATATTTAAAAATCAAAACGCAAATGCGGCTTGCAATTTTTACCAGCATTACACAAGAGACATTGCATTGATGTATGAACTGAACATTCCGAATTTCAGGTTTTCATTATCGTGGAGCAGGATTATGCCAACAGGTGAAAAGACAGTAAACGAACAAGGAATTGATTTTTATAATCGCATCATTGATTTCTGTCTTGAACTCGGCATATGTCCCTGGATCACCTTATACCATTGGGATCTGCCATTTCTATTGCAGCAAAAAGGAGGTTGGAGCAACCGTGAAATTATCCACTGGTTTGGTGATTATGTTGCCGTTTGTATCAACGCTTTTGGCGACCGGGTTAAGAACTGGATGGTGTTAAATGAACCGATGGTCTTCACAGGAGCCGGTTATTTTTTGGGCGTGCATGCACCGGGCAAAAAAGGGCTTACCCAATTTTTACCTGCCGTTCATCATGCTGCACTCTGCCAGGCTGAAGGTGGAAGAATAATTCGTTCACTGGGAAATGACTTCAACATCGGAACCACTTTTTCCTGCTCTCACATTGATCCATACAGGCAAACAGAAAAAGACCATCGTGCAGCAGTAAAAGCAGATGCGTTACTGAACAGGATATTCATTGAAACCTTGCTTGGATTGGGTTACCCGGTAAAGGATCTTAAAATTTTAAACCGTCTTGAAGAATATATTAAGAATAACGATGAAAAAAACCTGGCCTTTGATATGGACTTCATCGGCATTCAAAATTATACCAGGGAAGTGGTGGCCCATTCCTTTCTTATGCCTTTCCTGAAAGCAAAAATTGTTAAGGCTGATAAACGGAAGGTGGAAAGGACTTTAATGAACTGGGAAATTTATCCTGAAAGTATTTATCATATTCTCAAAAAATTCAACGCTTACAGGAACCTTCCGCAAATTATTGTTACCGAAAACGGCGCTGCCTTTGAAGATAAAGTAGTAAATGGCAAAGTAAATGATGAAAAAAGAATTAAGTATTTGAAAGATCATATTGAGCAAGTACTTCGTGCGAAAAAAGAAGGCGTAAATGTAAATGGCTACTTTATCTGGACTTTAATGGACAATTTTGAATGGGCCGAAGGTTTTCATCCGCGATTCGGAATTTTATATGTGAATTTTGAGACAGGGGAACGCATCATAAAATCCTCCGGTTACTGGTTCAGGCAGTTTCTGCAAGGAATCAGTTCATCAGCATTTTCAGAAAGATTTTTTGAGAGGTTGAATTGAGTATTCAATTATTGTTATATTGTTTTATTGTTTTATTGTTATCACTAACGTCAATCCACATACGAAATAAAGATGTTCGATAAAACTCAGTTCACTGTTTTTCAAATCCCAAAACTCACAACCAAATCAATTTCCTGGATTATCCCTACACGCCTAAACCTTCTAAACCAAATATTCTCAATCTCACCATCATCTATATTTCTTGTTAACATCGGCTTCCCCACTTCTTACAGGCATATTTATTGTGGCAATTTTTGAAAAATCTTTCACCATTTAAAAACGAAAATTATGAATGATAATAATCAGAAAAGAGTAGCCATTCTTACTGAAAATGGTTTTGAAGAAGTTGAATTGACCAGTCCCAAAAAAGCGATGGAAAATGCGGGTTTTAAGGTAGATATCGTTTCTTCAGAAACAGGCCACGTAAAGGCATGGGACCACGATCACTGGTCTATCACTTTGCCGGTTGACGTTAATTTATCAGATGCCAACCCCAATGATTATGATGCCCTGATGATCCCGGGAGGCGTTCTCAACCCCGATAAAATGCGGATGCAAAAAGACTATGTCACTTTCGCGAAAACTTTTATGGAATCGGGTAAACCGGTGGCTGCTATTTGCCATGGCCCGCAATTGCTGATTGAAACAGGGATGGTCAACGGAAGAAAAATGACTTCCTATCCTTCAATAAGCACCGACCTGAAAAATGCCGGCGCCCAATGGGTTGACCAGGAAGTGGTTGTGGATGAAGGTTTGGTAACAAGCCGCAGCCCGAAAGACCTGGATGCTTTTAATAAAAAGCTGGTTGAAGAAGTTAAAGAAGGAATGCACCAGGAAGCGTAAAAAAATTGCAGTTAAAAAAAAACCTTTCGCCATTACAGCGGAAGGATTTTTTTTGAGCAAAATAAAAAATTGCCTTAATTGTTTGCCTGCTAATCAAATCTTTTCAGCAAGGCAAGGCCATTGTATTCTTCCAGTTCATCACCGGAAACAAAAACGGTATCGCCACCGTATTCACTGTTTTTCTCTATCATTTCATCGATGATGTCGTCAACATTTGCGTTGTCCTCATCTACCGGTTCTACAACATTATTATCCACTTTCGCTGGTTGGATAAATCCTTCTTTCACATACAAAACGCTGCCTTTCCCTTCAATGATGGCTTTCCAAATTTCACTGAGATCTGTTTCAAAATCACCAGCCCCGGCATTCTTGGTCAATTCCGTCAACAACCGGTCGTTTTTTTCACGATGCCATTCCTGCACTTTTGGCCACATCGCATCAATAATGTTGTGGGCGTCTTCCTTGTCTTTATTTCCATCAATGTGGCCCGCAACATTTTCTTTATTGCCGCCCGCTTCAATGAAATCAGCATAATTCGAGGTATCTGTACAAACGAAAACGGGAAGTTTTTTTTCATCGAGCACATCATCCAACTGATCATTTACATTCCTGTAAAATTCGAGTACAAGGCCGGTTTCCCTGTTGAATAATTTTCCTTCGCCGGGAACGGTATAAGAGTTTTCCATCGGGAATCCGTTGTGAATTTCCTGGATCTCTTTGTCACCTGCAGCCTCGATCAATCTTGCTCTTTCGCGGCTCAACACCAGGATATAATAATTTAGCTCCTTGTGAAGCATCCTTATTAAATCCCGTGTGGAAAATGTTTCTCCGATCACCACACGATCTTCCACACTTATCGGCATCCGGATAAATTCAGCGACCTCCGGGCTCACAAAAAGAGCCAAACTTTCAAAATTATAACGGGCGTCGATATTGGACGCGAGGTCTTTTAATTTTTGAATAACGGTTCGACCGGTCTCGTTATCATGAGTTTCTTTAATACGGTTTTCTGCTTCCGTAACCAGGTTTTTTAAAACGATTTCGTCTTTTTTATTTTCCGGCGAATTGCGATGCGTATTCAACAAAATGGTCACACAACAATCTGATCTTACATCCTTTAACCTGTTCAATGTCTTGTCCATAAATCTTCAATTTTAATTACAACTATAATTACTAATCGTGCTACAAAACTGGTTCCAAGTATTGCTAACTGACCAAAATCATAATTTATTTTTTATCGGGGAGTTTGATGGTTTCCCCGGAAAACTCAATTCCTTTCATCCTTCCGTTATAAAAAGGTCTTCCTCCCCGTCATTGTTTAACTTTGGAAAAATTAAGATGAGCAATGGTTAAAATGGGAGAGTACAACGTATTGAAAGTTTTCAAAGAAAAGCCAATGGGGATTTTTATGGATGATGGCGGCGAAGGAATTTTATTGCCTAAACGTTTTGTGCCCCAGGGAACAAAAGTTGGCGATGAACTTGAAGTTTTTCTTTATTATGATAGCGAAGACAGGCCGATAGCCACTACTCAAAAACCTTATGGAATTCTCGGCGATATCGTAAAATTAAAAGCCGTAAACGTAACCCACCAGGGCGCATTTTTGGATTGGGGATTGATGAAAGATCTGTTCATTCCCAAATCAAAAATGAAAAACTTTATGATCTCCAATGGAGAATATTTGGTAAAAATTATAAAGGATGAAAGAACTGGGCGACTGATCGCTACTGAAAAACTCGAACCTTTTCTTTCGAATGAAGAATTGACCGTAAAAGAAAAAGATGTGGTGAATCTGACTGTTTACCGAAAGACAAACATTGGTTATGAAGTGATCATTAATAATGTTCACAAAGGTATCCTTCACAACAATGAAATTTACCGCGACATTAATATTGGCGATCAATTTGAAGGATTTGTGAAGAATATTTTACCGGAAAACAAAATTGATGTAGCAGCAGGAAAACCCGGCTATCAGCGGATTGAAGATGAAACACAAAAGATAATAAGGTTATTGAAAGAGAAAAACGGCTATTTACCATATCACGATAAATCTTCGCCGGAAGAAATTTATTCTTTCTTTCAAATGAGTAAAAAGGCTTTTAAAATGGCGATTGGAAAATTATACAAACAACAGGTGATAGGTTTAACTAAAACCGGTATTCAATTAATTGAAAAATAATCTTACCAGCCGTGCTTATGCGTTTCGTTCATCCTTTCCGGCACTTCTGCAGGATGCTCTTTCCAGTCAGGATCATATTTTACAAAAGTCGCGAGCCAAATCGTTCTTGATAATCGCATCAGCCAGGGCTGTAAAGCAATTATCAAAAGTGCATTGAAAATAAGCCAGTAGATCACGCGGTTGTCATCGTAGGAAATTCCGATTATCAGCCACCAGGCTATAAAAGAAATTGCGCTTATTCCAACCGTTATCGCGTAGCTCATATAACCGGAACCATAATAAAATCCGACCTCAATATCGAAATATTGGCCGCAAACTTCGCACCTGTCGTGCATTTTCATAAAACCTTTTGAATAGGGATTTTTCTTTACAAACATATCGCCAATCCTGCAGCGGGGACACTTGCTCTGCAAAAGATTCAGGATGCTTGGCGCTCTTTTATTACTTTCTTCCTCCATCTTCATAACTTTTGTGCTGCAAAGTTACGGCGATTTAAAAATGCTTCTGAAAATATTGAGGAGAATCATACGCCTGCTATTTCCTTTTTATTTTTTACCCCGATCCTGTATCCAAATGTGGCGAAATAAAGGATAAAAATGTAACAGGGAATGAGGATCCAAAAGGCGTTTTGATAGCCAACATTTGCGCCGAGACTTGCCCAAATCCTTGGAATGATTGCTCCTCCCGCGATCGCAATGATCAATAATGCCGAACCTGCTTTGGTAAATTTTCCTAACCCATGAATGGTTAAAGGCCAGATGGCAGGCCAAACCAATGCATTGGCGAAGCCCAGTAAAGCAACAAATAAAATAGAAACATATCCTGAGGTGAAAATGGCCAGCAAAGAAAAAAGGATACCTAAAACTGCCGAAGCTTTCAACGCAGTTGTTTGTGTAAAATATTTCGGGATGCAAACAATCCCAATTAAATAACCGGTAAGCATTCCGAGCATTGTATAAGTTGTGAAATGCTTTGCCATACTTAAAGGAATACCGATCATTCTTCCATAGATCTGGATAATATCACCCGCTACCACTTCAACGCCTACATAGAGAAACAAGGCAACAAAACCAATCCATAAATAAGGGAAGCTAAAAATCGTTTGTGCTTGACCGTTATTTGACTCTTTTTCTTTATCTTCTCCCTCCGCTTTTACTTCTGGCAATGACGAAAAGTAAATAAAGAAAGCAAGCGCCAGCAATACTGCAGCAATTATGATATATGGAACAATTACTCTTGAAGCAAGGGCATCTAATTGGGCTGCCTTCTGAGCAGGATCAAGTGTTTTCAATCTTTCAACAAGTGCATCGGTATCTTTCAACAAAAAGGCACCCATAATTAACGGCGCCAATGCGCCTGCCCCTTTGTTACAAATGCCCATCACGCTCATTCTTCTTGCTGCACTTTCAATCGGACCCAGAATAGTTATGTACGGGTTAGATGCTGTTTGCAGTAAGGCGAGTCCGGTTCCAATAACAAACAAACCGGTTAAGAATGTTCCATAACTGCGACTTTGTGCAGCGGGAATAAAAAGCAACGCTCCAGCCGCCATGACGATCAATCCCCACATCATCCCGTTTTTAAATCCTGTCTTTTTCAACACCCAGGATGAAGGAAAAGCCATCACCGCATAAGAAATATAAAACGCAAATGTTACCAAAACCGCCTGGGTCGTTTTCAGTTGGCAGGCAATCTGTAGGTAAGGAATCAAAGTACTGTTGAGCCAGGTTACGAATCCAAAAATAAAAAACAGGATCCCGATAATTATTATTTGCGATGTGTAGTTTTTCTTTGGAGAAAGTGGGTTCTCAGTCATGATTTTACAGGCTTAAATTTTTGGAAAAATAATGAGTAAACGTATTAAATGCAAAATAGCAGTAAGAAAATAAAATTATTGCTTTTTGTTTGTTCACTGCTAAATATCATGCAGGTTCACAAACTTTTCTTACGAGATTCAAAGCAAAATCCAATTGTTGTTTGGGTGTAAGATGAGTGTTGTTTAATTCGATGGCATCAGCAGCCTTACGCAAAGGACTTATCTTGCGATTTGAATCAATGTAATCGCGCATGGCGAGATTGTTTCTTACCTCATCAAGCGTGATATTCCTGTTTTTCTCAAACATTTCTGCAAACCTGCGTTCAACTCTCACTGCTTCATCGGCTACCATAAATATCTTTACTTCCGCATCAGGAAAAACAGTTGTTCCGATATCCCTTCCATCCATAACGATGCCTTTTTTCTTTCCAATTTTTTGCTGGGCCGCCACTGCAAAAGTTCTTACCTGTTCCAAAGCAGCAATCTCACTTACTTTTTCTGCTACCACCAAATCACGAATGATGTATTCAACATTTTCGCCATTCAGGTAGATCTCAGCTGCACCGGAGTGTGGATTGGGTAAGAATTCAATATTGACGTCTGACAAAGCACTTTCCACGTCTGAAGGACTTTTCCAATCTATATTGTTGCGCAAAAAATACAAAGTAATGGCGCGATACATTGCACCACTGTCGATATAAGTATAATTTAATTTTTGGGCAAGTTGTTTTGCCAGCGTGCTTTTTCCACATGAAGAAAAGCCATCGATCGTAATAATTATTTTAGGAAGCATCGGCACAAAAATCGATAAAAAATGGCAAAAAAAAATGCCATCCGTGAAGATGGCATTTTGTGTTTTTATTATTTAACCTTTACACTTCTGATTTCTTTTTGCTGCCTGCCGGGCTTTTTACCTGGAAAATAATCTTTGAATTGTCTTTATCCAAAGAAGCAACCAAAATATCCCCGTTCTTAACATGCATATTCAAAATCTCTTCTGCTAACGGATCTTCAAGGTACTTCTGAATGGCGCGGTGAAGCGGACGTGCACCGAATTGAGAATCGTAACCTTTTTCAGAAATAAACTTCTTCGCTTCTTCTGTAAGTTCGAGTTTCAATCCGAGATTATCCAGTCTCTTCGTAACACCTTTCATCAAAATGTCGATGATAGAGAAGATATTTTCTTCTGTAAGCTGGTTAAAGATCACCACGTCGTCGATCCTGTTGAGGAATTCGGGACTAAATGTGCGCTTCAATGCTTTTTCAATAACCGCTTTACTGTTCTCTTCTGCGTTCTGAATTCTTGACTGGGTGGTAAATCCAACACCTGCACCAAAATCTTTCAACTGGCGTGCACCAATATTTGAAGTCATGATGATCATGGTGTTTTTGAAATCCACTTTGCGTCCCAATCCATCGGTAAGAACACCATCATCCAACACCTGCAACAAAATGTTGTAAATATCAGGATGCGCTTTTTCTATTTCATCCAAAAGGATCACAGAATATGGTTTGCGTCTAACCTTCTCCGTTAACTGGCCACCTTCTTCATAACCCACATATCCCGGAGGCGCTCCAATCAATCTTGAAACAGTGAATTTTTCCATGTATTCACTCATGTCAATCCGAATGAGTGCATCTTCACTGTCGAACATATATCTTGCCAGTGCTCTTGCCAATTCAGTTTTACCTACGCCCGTAGGCCCAAGGAAGATGAATGTTCCGATTGGTTTCTTAGGATCTTTCAAACCAACGCGATTGCGTTGAATTGCTTTCACCACTTTTTGAATGGCTTCATCCTGTCCAACAACCATACCCTTCATATCATCAGCCATCTTGCGAAGTTTATCTGTTTCGGCTTGAACCATACGTTTCACCG
>JBQCEG010000146.1:0-8232 GCA_051960475.1 Ginsengibacter sp. | reverse complement strand
GCAAATTTGATGACCACCTCAGGTAAGACTGCTTCTTGTGTTGCCATTTTTGAAAAGATTAATATGCAAATTTAGTTATAAGGCTCGTTTAATTATTGGTAAAAATTGTCACCGGAAGGCTAGATTTTAAGGAAGAACTGTTAGTTTTTAAATCAACGCCGGGCAAAATAAAATTCAGCAAAATTTCTTGCTTCACTGATCACAAATAATAAGTATTTCTTTCACAAAAAAAGCGACACCGGTAAAGGGCGTCGCTTTAAAATTCTTAGAATTACATCATTACCAACCTTTTTTAGCAACCCCATCTTTCACAGCCTGTAATGCATTGGCTTCGCTGAGCATTGTAGTCATTTTGTTGCCTTTCCCATCATGACCTTGTGCCATGTATCCGCCGCGGGAAGTTTTAGTAATTACTGCATCCTGCATGGGAACATTTTTTTCTTTGGTTTTCATGCAATAAGCTGTTAACATTTTTGCCATCGTAGTCGGTTTATAAATTAAAAAATTGTTTAAAGCTCATAGCCGGGGCTATTGTAGTTTCAAATTTAGGGATTTATACTTATTTCTCACTATATATTTGCTAACATATAGATTACTTAAAAATTCAATGAATTATTTACCTTTTTCAAATTAACCTTCAACTTGTACTTCAAATACATTTCGTAAGAATATTCCAGTCCGGTTCCGCTGGATATTTTTTCGATAAAATCTTTATAGGGAATAATGCGGAAATCAAAATACACATTCTTATAGATCTCCTTGTCAAAGATGAAACTGGCTATCAGAAGTTCTCTTCGTCTTTCAACCAGTGGCCCTCCTAAAGGCCCGCCGTGCGGATATTTTTCAGAGACTGATTGAAACAGCGCCATTCCCCTCGGACCAATGTAAGCGTCTCCATTCCAATAACGGAAATCGATTCCGACGTTTTTAAATTGAAACAAAAGATGTGATAAAAAAGCATTTCCCTCGTTGAAAGGCTGCACTTTGGTACCCGAAATATCTTTATAATTCACATAATAATTTTCGAAAACGATCTTCTTGAAAAGTTTCCTGTTGAAATCATAACTGGCTGAAACACCGGTAGCCATATTTGTTAGTGATTGAAGCGGGGTGTTCAGGCTGTCGTACTGACCACCTTTGTGTGAATAAAGCAATTGAAGGGGCAAATGGACGTCCCAATTATTTTTATTGATGAGATGAAGATTTGCTACATAACCAATATCGAATTCTTCTTTAAACTTATCTCCGGGGTGAATTGCTTTGCGCCAATTTATAAAAAGGTCGTGGTCATAAGGTTTTGTATCCACCAAAAACTGGAACCCGTTTTCAAGGTGTTCGTTGATCAATAGCTTATAATCATAAATTGGTTCAATAAATCCATGATTAATATTTCCTTCAAGATTCCCGATTATATAGGAAGAATGTTTGGCGCGATATTTTACTTCAAATGTTGGCGCTACAGTTGTGTAATTAGGCCGGCCAAATTCCTTTTGCAAATAAATGCCCCCCTTTATCATCAGCTTCGGAGAGATTTGGTATTCAATTTCAGGGATCACTTCATATCCAAATAAAGTGCCGCTCAATGGAATATTACCAAACCATTCTGTGTTGTTGAGATAATCAAGATTATAAAGATTGAAGGAAAGCTGTTGGCTGTCTGCGGGATTAATGATCGTCCTGTCTTTGAATGTCCCATAATCAACCTGGGCGCTTGCTTTAAAAGCAAAAAAAAGCAGTAAAACAACAAATTTTAAATAAAGATTTTTCATGGAGAAACTTGATCACGTTAAAGATGAGGATGCAATATAATATCAACGGTTTAAACCCCGCATATCAAAGATTGAATCCTTTTAAAATTGACCGTTTTAAAACAAAAAAGCCTCCCCAAGAAAATGAGGAAGCTTTTTCGAAGAAAATATTTAAAAACCTTACACGTCGAGGCGTGCATATTTAGCATGAGATTCAATAAACTCGCGGCGCGGCGGAACATCATCACCCATCAACATACTGAAAACACCATCAGCTTCAACAGCGCTGTCAATCGTAACTTGTTTTAATGTGCGGGTCTCCGGATTCATCGTAGTTTCCCAGAGTTGCTCACTGTTCATTTCACCCAAACCCTTATACCGTTGAATATGTACCGTGTCTTCCTTTCCATTAGCTACTTGTTTCACCCAAGCCTTGCGTTCTTCATCATTAAAAGCATAAGCTTGTTCTTTTCCTTTCTTGAGCAAATACAACGGAGGTTGCGCCAGGTAAACAAATCCCTGTTCTACCAATTCTTTCATGTACCTGAAAATAAAAGTAAGGATAAGTGTAGCAATGTGGCTTCCATCCACATCCGCATCCGTCATGATGATAAGTTTGTGGTATCGAAGTTTGGAAAGATCGAGCGCTTTTGGATCTTCAGGTGTTCCTATCTTCACACCCAATGCGGTGAACATATTTCTGATCTCTTCGTTGTCATAAATCTTGTGCTCCATCGCTTTTTCCACGTTCAATATTTTACCACGAAGTGGAAGAATTGCCTGGTAGCTCCTGTCTCTTCCCTGCTTTGCAGTTCCACCTGCCGAATCTCCCTCAACCAAAAACAATTCGCAACGGAAAGGATCTTTGTCACTGCAATCGGCTAATTTTCCCGGTAAGCCTCCGCCTGAAAGAACGCTTTTGCGCTGTACCATTTCACGCGCTTTCTTTGCTGCAGCGCGAGCCTGTGCAGCCAGAATAACTTTTTGAATAATGGTTTTGGCGTCTTTGGGATTTTCTTCAAGATAAGCTGTGAGCACTTTACTTAAGGTGGAATCAACCACACCCATTACTTCATTATTACCCAATTTCGTCTTTGTTTGGCCTTCAAATTGGGGTTCAGGGACTTTTACTGAAATAACCGCAGTAAGTCCTTCACGGAAATCATCTCCTTCAATTTCAACTTTGGCTTTTTCAAACATTCCTTCCTTTTCTCCATAACTTTTGAAAACTCGGGTGATTGAACGCCTGAAACCGGAAACGTGGGTTCCACCTTCGATTGTGTTAATATTATTTACATAGCTGAACAAATGCTCCTGGTAACTTGTATTGTACATTAGTGCAACTTCTACCGCAACATTTGTAGTTTCATCAAAACCTTCACAATAAACAACTGTCGGCAGCAAAGGCTGTCGGTTACCGTTTTTGTCGATCATTTCCACAAATTCAGTAATACCGCCTTCGCTGTAAAAAGTTTTAGAATAGGTTTTGCCGTTTTCATCTTTATCACGCAGATCATTTAAGGTGATCCGGATTTTTTTATTCAAAAAAGCAAGTTCCCTTAAACGACCTTCCAGTATTTCGCGGTTGTAAACCGACACTATAAAAATTGAAGGGTCAGGAAGGAAACGGATAGTTGTTCCTGTTTGCTCGCTCGTTCCTATCGCGCGAACGGCATACTGTGGAATTCCTTTGCGGTATTCCTGTTCAAATATTTTTCCTTCACGCTTTACCGTAACATGAAATTCTGTACTTAGTGCGTTTACGCAACTTACACCCACACCATGCAAGCCTCCACTAACTTTATAAGTGTTTTTGTCAAACTTACCACCTGCGTGCAAAACGGTCATTACAACCTCCAGTGCGCTGCGGCCTTCCTTTTTCATAATACCGGTAGGAATACCACGACCATCATCGGTAACGGTGATGGAATTATCTTCGTTAATAGAAACTGAAATATTGGAACAAAAACCGGCAAGCGCCTCATCAATAGAATTGTCTACAACTTCATATACAAGATGATGAAAACCCTTGTTTCCTACGTCGCCGATATACATTGCAGGCCTCTTTCTGACTGCCTCAAGACCTTCTAAAACCTGAATACTATCTGCTCCGTAACCATCCAGTTTTGGGGTTACGATTTCTGCTGTATCTTCTGCCATATAAGTGGGGATATATCAAATTAGAAACGTAAAAAATTTACGCGGCAAAGGTACGAAAATATGGAGTGAATACCTAATAAATTGGCCTTCAAATCATCCGGTTTTTGCAAGCAAAAAAGTGATAAAAAAATTCCCTAAAAATCAATTTTTGTTGGAAAGTAAAAACCTTTATTTTTGCACCCCCGAAATGGGAAACAGTCTGTTAATCATCTGACTGTTAATCAGAGGGCCGCTGACTCAAGCAGCGTACAAAGTTGAGACATATTCCTCCTTAGCTCAGTTGGTTAGAGCATCTGACTGTTAATCAGAGGGTCGCTGGTTCAAGTCCAGCAGGGGGAGCAAAAAAATGCCGCGGAATAAACATCTGCGGCATTTTCAATTTAATAAAGCTGTGAATTGTATATCATGCTGATTTTCCTTTTTAAGTTCCTCTAACCTTCACAAGCTAACCAAAACATAAATTCCCGAAAAATGTCCATCCACTGATTCAATTGTATTTTTGAAGAAAGTGTTTAAAAAATGGCTTTATTGGAAGTGCATCACATTGGCAAGGAACAGCCCGACAGGAAAATCCTCGATGATATCAATTTTGAGCAGGATTCGTTACAAAAGATCGCGTTTACAGGAGAATCAGGCGCAGGCAAATCTACTTTGTTAAAAATTATTTCAGGACATGTTCAACCGGATGTGGGAAGCGTATTTTTTGATGGCAAAAGAGTCATCGGTCCGGAAGAAAAATTGTTGGCCGGACATAAAGAAATCGCTTATTTGTCCCAGCATTATGAATTGCATAATAATTATGTGGTAAAAGATCTCGTTTGGTTTCAAATAAAAATGGACGAGCACGAAGCTAAACGCTTATTTGAAATTTGCAGAATCGATCATTTACTGGAATATCGCACGAATCAACTTTCTGGTGGAGAAAAACAAAGAATCGCTTTATGCATGCTGTTGGTAAAGTATCCAAAATTGTTGGTACTTGACGAACCCTTTTCCAACCTTGACCCAATAAACAAAAACATTTTAAAATCGGTTTTGGAAGATGTTACCAGCCGCCTTCAAATTACTTGTCTGCTGGCTTCGCACGATCCGAATGACACTCTTTCATGGGCTGATGAAATTATAGTGATCAAAGAAGGTAAAATTGTGCAAAGTGATAAACCTTCAATTATCTATAATCAACCGGTCGATACTTATGTGGCGGGCATGTTTGGCAAATACAATTTGCTTTCGCCTGCCCAGGCTTCCTGTTTTGGAATAAATTCAAATGAGGATTTGATTCTGCGACCTGAAGATTTTCGTATAACCCACACCTTTAATAACGGCATAAAAGGAACTGTACAAAAAATAAGTTTCTGGGGAAGTTATTATGAAGCAGAAGTCACCGCTGACGGATTGAAAATATCAGTAAGATTATTAGTGCGAGGAGATTTCCAGGTCGGCGAAGAAGTTTGGCTTCAAAGAAATTGATAATCGTAACTTCCACCTTTCTTTCACCATATTTTTAATGCTTAATATGAATTTAAAATCCAAATTTTCTGTATTTCTAAGTTTAGTTTTCTTTTGTTGCTTCGCGCTGTTTAGCCATAATGTTTTGGCCAATGACTCCATTGCGATTATTCCCAAACCGTTACAGATGCAAGTACACAACGGTCATTTTGTTTTGAACAATTCGACGGCAATTTCTGCCAATTCCTCCAACAAAGAAGTTGATGAAACAATTGAATGGTTCATAAAAAAAATTGCCACTTCAACCGGCTATCATCTTTCCAATCACAAGTCTTCGAAAAACGACATCGAACTTCAATTGAACAAGAAAGCAGATACTTCATTACACGATGAAGGTTACACGCTTAATGTTACACCGTCAAAAGTGACTGTTGTTGCCAACAAACCCGCAGGACTTTTTTATGGTTTACAAACGGTTTTGCAATTGCTGCCTCCGGAAATTGCGAGTGTCTCAGAAGTGAAGAATGTAAACTGGACAATGCCTGACGTTTCAATCAAAGATGTTCCGCGTTTTGGCTGGCGTGGTTTGATGCTGGATGTAAGCCGCCACTTTTTTACCAAGCAGGAAGTGGAGGAATATATTGATCAAATGGCGCGATACAAATACAACACTTTGCATCTTCATTTGGCGGATGACCAGGGTTGGCGGATCGAAATAAAAAGTCTTCCGCAATTGACAAAAGTCGGCGCGTGGAGAGTAAAACGTACCGGTCGCTGGGGAACTTTTCTTCCAGCATTAGCTGGTGAACCAACTAATGACGGTGGTTTTTATACGCAGGAAGACATGAAAGAAATTATTAAATATGCACAGGATCGTTTTATCTCAATTCTTCCTGAAATTGATGTGCCTGCACACAGCCTAGCGCTGATTGCTTCTTATCCAAATCTCAGTTGTACCCAATTGCCTTATTCGGTAAATGCCGGCGGAAGAGGTTACGAAAGAGCAGATAATGTTTTGTGCATTGGTAACGATTCAACCTTTTCGATGCTCGATAAAATTTTTACCGAAATAGCAGCACTTTTCCCAAGTCCTTACATTCACATTGGTGGTGATGAAGCATACAAAGGTTTTTGGGAAACTTGTCCAAAATGCCAGAAAAGGATGGCTGATCAACATTTGAAAAATGTGGATGAGTTGCAAAGTTATTTTGTGAAAAGAGTAGAGAAGATCGTGGAATCAAAAGGAAAAAAACTGATTGGCTGGGATGAAATTTTGGAAGGTGGCCTGGCGCCAAACGCAACAGTAATGAGCTGGCGCGGGATGAGTGGCGGAATTGCGGCAGCAAAAATGGGCCACAAAGTAGTGATGACGCCTTGGGATTATTGCTACCTCGATCTTTACCAGGGCGAGCCGGAAGGCGAACCACCAACTTATGGTTTGTGCCGCTTGTCTGATTCTTACAATTACGAACCAGTTCCGGATAGTGTAAATGAAAACCTAATCCTTGGCGGACAAGGAAATCTTTGGACCGAATCTGTTCCGAATTTCCGCCATGCAGAATATATGACCTGGCCAAGAGCAATGGCACTGTCAGAAGTTTACTGGAGTTCGAAGGCCAACAAAAATTGGGATGATTTTGTAAAAAGGCTGGAAAAACAATTCCCACGTTTAGATGCAGCCAATGTAAAATATTCAAGGAGCATGTACAACGCGATTTTTACTCCCGAAAGAATAAAAAACAGTGATTTTGGCGTAACACTTAGCACCGAAGTGAAAGGCCTTGATATTTATTACACTTTCGATCAAACCAATCCTGATAATTTCTCACCAAAATTTGATGGAAAGCCGATTCAATTTCCCGTTGGCGCTACACAATTAAATGTGATAACCTATCGCGACGGAAAACCGATTGGCGAACAAATCAATATGCCCAAAGATGTTTTGCAAAAAAGACTTGACCAGAAACATCACGTTTATTAATTTGAATTGAATACAAATTTTAAAGGGCGATCATTCAAATTGATCGCCCTTTTTAATAAATTGAAAATTCCTCTATTCTATATCTTTTCTAAAACCAATTCTTGTTCTTTCATCCCATTTCCTTTCAGCTGCCTTCTCATCTAATAAGTTTTCAATCGCATCGTAAATCTGGCTTAGTTGTACATCATGCTCGCCTAAATGTTCGCTGATTTGCCTGACTTGTTCTTTTAAATCATTTTCCCTCAATATTACTTTTCTCACTTCTACAAAAGCTCTCATTATAGCAATATTCATATTTATTGCCTTATCGCTGTTTAAAATTCCACTCAACATGGCTACACCCTGCTCTGTAAATGCATGAGGAAGGTATTTAGAATGTTGCCCTCTTCCTTGCTTTAAGGTTTCATTTTGCAACCTTAATTGATTTTCCGCATTTTCTAAGGTTTCAATTTGAAACCTTAAAGCATCAAATTCAGCTTTGGTAAGTTGAAACATAAAATCTTTGGGAAAACGCTTGAGATTTCGCTTCACTGCCAGATTCAGCGATTTTGTTTCTGTCTCATAAAGTTCAGCTAAATCTCTGTCTAACATAACCCTCTCACCCCTAATTTCATAAATCCTGTTTTGTATGGTTTTTATAATTTCCATTGTAAGTCGAATTTATTATTGAACAAGTTGTAAGGAATATAACTCAAAAATTAAAAGAAGGAGCCGCCAGTAACCAAACAAATATTGCCAATATTATTTTTAAATAAAATGGAATAATGATTAACCCGTTGGCGGAGTTAATCGGCAAGAGTATGCTTTACTCTGCCAACGGGTTTGTTGTATATAAATTTATTTAAAAACTGTAAAACTGTCAAGCCAGTGACCTTTGCTAAAACTCTGGACTTA
>JBQCEG010000145.1:0-95224 GCA_051960475.1 Ginsengibacter sp. | reverse complement strand
TAAGTCCAGAGTTTTAGCAAAGGTCACTGGCTTGACAGTTTTACAGTTTTTAAATAAATTTATATACAACAAACCCGTTGGCAGAGTAAAGCATACTCTTGCCGATTAACTCCGCCAACGGGTTAATTTATTGTCAGGACGCCGCTTGTTCCAGGTCAGCTAAAATGTCTTCAATATTTTCAATGCCCACACTCATTCTTATCAAACCATCGGTGATTCCATATTTTTCGCGGTCGTCTTTTGGAACTCCGTAATGCGTCATTGAAGCCGGATGAGATAGAAGTGTGTCGCAACTTCCGAGCGAGACGGCGCGAACGCACATTTGTAATTTGTCGATAAATTTCTTTCCTGCTTCCAGTCCACCTTTCATTTCAAAACTCAACATAGGCCCTGGATGGCGCATTTGTTTTTTAGCTGTTTCATGATCAGGATGAGAAGAGAGACCCAAATAATTTACTTTTCCTACTGCCGGATGTTTTTCCAAAAATTCAGCTACTCTTATTGCGTTGGCGCAATGTCTTTCCATTCTTATTTCCAAAGTTTTCATTCCTTGCGTTAATAAGAATGCATCAAAAGAATTTCCATTTCCACCAAGTAATCGGTGCACTTTTTCCATTCGTGTGTTCATCAATTCTATATTTTTTCCAACAAGTGCTCCGCCGATTGCCGTTCCGTGGCCATTCAAAAATTTAGTTGTAGAATGAACAACAAAATCAACACCATATTTAAAAGGCTGTTGCAAATAAGGAGTGGCAAAAGTGTTGTCAACTGCGACGATGCGATTATATGTTTTTGCAAGGCGGGTTAGTTTTTCAATATCTACACATTGAATCGTTGGATTCGCCGGCGTTTCCAGGTAAACTAATTTAATTTTTGCATCTTTTTTTAATGCTTCTTCAGCTTTGTTTAAATCGCGGAGATCAACAATAACTGCTTCAATTCCCAGGCCCGGAAGTACACGGTTCATCAACTCTTGTGTGCCGCCGTACAAAGAATAATGGGAAAGAATTTTATCGCCGGATTTCAAATTGCCAAGCATCAAAGTGGTGATTGCTGCCATGCCGCTGGCATGCAATCTTGATTTTAATGGCAAAGTTTTTCCATTCTCCACAATACCAAAACTTTCAAGCGCCGAAATTTTGTCTTCCACTTCTTTCATGCTAGGATTGCCCCAGCGGCTGTAAATGTATCCTGCTTCTTCTCCGCTAAACCGGCGCATTCCTTGTTCTGCAGTATCAAAAACATAAGTGCTGCTTGCGTAAATTGGTGTCAGGTGAGCATTGTTGGCTTCTGTTTCATGACCGGCATGAATGGCAGTTGAACCAAAACCTTTTAAATGAATATTTTCTGATGACATTTTTAAAATTGAATAAGGCTGAAATTAAGAATGCTGCAAAAGTAGGCAAAAGAGAAAAATCAGTAATTGTATGAAGAGAAGAAAAGATGATGAAATCTTTGAAATACCTATCTTCATTTTTTTTAAAGAAAGAAAATCAGAATATGAAAATGAACATTGCTCCTTATATCGACCATACGGTTTTGAAGCAAACGACCACGATTGGAGATGTTGAAGAAGTTTGCAAAGAAGCGCTGGAATTTAATTTCGCAGCAGTTTGTGTTCCGCCTTTGTATGTAAAGAAAGCAAAGGAATTATTAAAGGATTCCGTAGTTAAGGTGGCAACAGTAATTGGATTTCCATTTGGATATTGTGCCATCGAAGCAAAAGTAGCCGAGATAGTTTTGGCGATTGTTGACGGAGTTGATGAACTGGATGTTGTCGTGAATATTTCTGCGATCAAAAATGGCGACTGGACATTTATCGGTAACGAAATCAATACGATCATGCCGATTATCAGGAATAAAAATAAAGTGATAACAGTGATCATCGAAAGTGGGGTGTTGACGGATGATGAGATAATTAAATGCTGCGATATTTATGGAGCTGCAGGCGTAGATTTCGTAAAAACTTCAACCGGTTATGCTGAAAAGGGTGCTTCTATTCATGATGTGCAATTGATAAGAGCGCATTTGACTGACTCTATAAAAATTAAAGCAAGTGGTGGAATAAGATCTTACGCTTTTGCGAAAGAATTGATCAATGCAGGTGCCAACAGGATTGGCTGCAGTGCAAGCGTGCAAATCGTAAAAGAAGGAATGGAATAAGCTTTAATTTTTTTTTAAAAAAGGATTTGCCTTGCAACCATCAATTTCAAAACAAAGTCATTTGTAACAAAAGATTTTGTTTGCACACTTTTAGCTATAGCGCACGCACATTACATTTGCATAAGCGTATTTTCAAAATCATGAAAGCTTTTCTCATATTATTATTTACAAGTTTTGGCAATCATGCTTTTTGCCAATCTTTGGATTCACTTCCTAAAAATAAAGTTGTTGTTTTTAAAGATTACCGCTTGGATATTTTGGCAAGAAAAGAAGCAGAATTAAATGCGGCTAATTATAATAAGAAAGTCCATACAGCCCAGGGTTACCGGCTAATGGTTTTAAATACAAGTGATAAAGATTACGCGTTTAAGGTGCGCGCACAATTGTTGAAAGAGTTTCCTGAACAAAAACTTTATATGTGGTATGCGAATCCTTATGTGAGGATCAAATTCGGGAATTTCAGGACCAAAGAAGAAGCCGATGTTTACAAAAAACAGATCAGCAATATGCTGGGAGGTGCGACAATTTATTATATTGAAGAACCGATAGAAGTCGACCAATAAATACAGTAAACTAACATTCAATCCGTTTTTTTATTTTTTGTCCTTGCTTTATAAATGAATTAAAAGAGTTTCCATGAGCGAAACTCTTTTTACTTTTGCCGGATACCAAGTCAATCCAAATGTTGAAAGAACAAATAAAAGATCTTGCGCGGAAATATGCAGAGGAGTTTATCGGAGTGAGGCATCATCTTCATCAAAATCCTGAATTGAGTTATAAAGAGTTTGAGACCTCTGCTTTTATCCAAAAAAAATTAAAAGAATTTGGAATTGATTCTGAAGTTTTGGCAAAAACCGGTATTGTTGCTTTAATAAAAGGAAGGAATCCGGAAAAGAAAGTCATTGCCTTGCGCGCTGATATTGATGCATTGCCGATAACCGAAGAAAACGATGTGGAATATCGATCGCGCAATGAAGGCGTGATGCATGCTTGCGGCCATGATGTTCACACTACTTGTCTTTTGGGTGCAGCCAAAATTTTAAATGAAACAAGGGACAAATGGGAAGGAACGATAAAATTAATCTTTCAACCGGGTGAAGAAAAAAATCCTGGTGGCGCAAGCTTAATGATAAAGGAAGGTGTCCTTGAAAATCCAAAACCCAATTCTATTCTTGCTTTGCATGTTCATCCCCAACTTGAAGTAGGTAAATTAAGTTTCAGGAGTGGAATGGTGATGGCGAGCGCCGATGAGATTTATATAACAGTAAAAGGAAAAGGCGGTCATGCGGCTGCGCCACACCTCACTTCGGATACGATTTTGACTGCTTCACAGCTTGTTGTAAATCTTCAGGAATTAGTTAGCCGGTTCAATAATCCTTTTAATGCTTCTGTTCTTTCCATTACCTCTTTTCATGGGGGAAGCACAACAAATGTAATTCCTTCAGAAGTCAAACTCATGGGCACTTTCAGGGCAATGAATGAGGAGTGGCGATTTAAAGCGCATGAGTTGATAAAAAACATTTGCATAAAGACAGGAGAAATTTCAGGCGCAGAAATTGAGGTAACAATCGATGTTGGCTATCCGTTTTTGATAAATAATGAAGATCTAACGGAAAGGGCTAAACGAAATGCGGAAGAGTTTGCAGGCGCAGAAAATGTGGGCGAAACAGAAATGAGAATGGGTGCAGAAGATTTTGCTTTTTATTCTCACTTGTTGCCGGCATGCTTCTTCAGGCTTGGCGTTGGCAATGTTCAAAAAAATATAACATCAGGTGTTCATACACCCACTTTCAATATTGATGAAAAGGCCATAGAAAACGGAATGGGCATAATGGCCTGGTTGGCGGTCTCGCTATAATGAATTAGTTACATTGCCTATCTTTACTTTTAAATAAAAATTCAGGTCATATTCTGACCGCGAATTAATAATAAGTTATGAGGAAAAATATTCGAAAGCAGGAAGCCCTGGATTATCATTCCAGGGGGCGGGCAGGAAAAATAGAAGTAATTCCTACTAAAGCTACAAAAACACAACGCGATCTTTCATTGGCTTATTCACCCGGGGTTGCGGTACCTTGCCTGGAGATTGAAGAAAACCCTGAAAGTGCCTATCAATACACGGCAAAAGGAAATTTGGTGGGCGTTATCAGTAACGGAACAGCAGTTTTGGGACTGGGAAATATCGGTCCGCTTGCCGGCAAACCGGTGATGGAAGGAAAAGGTGTTTTATTCAAAATTTTTGCTGACATAGATGTATTTGATATCGAGATAAACGAAACGGATCCTGAAAAATTTGTAGAAATTGTTGCCTCACTGGAACCCACTTTTGGCGGTATCAACCTGGAAGATATAAGGGCACCTGAATGTTTTTACATTGAACAAAAACTAAAGGAGCGACTGAAGATCCCCGTTATGCACGACGATCAGCACGGAACAGCCATCATCAGTTCCGCTGCACTTTTAAATGCGCTTGAGATTCAAAAGAAGAAGATCAATAAGGTAAAATTTGTCGTGAACGGAGCAGGTGCTGCAGCGATGGCTTGCGTGCAGTTGTACGTGGCGCTTGGTGCCAATCCTGAAAATTTCGTGATGTTTGATAAGTCGGGTGTTCTGCATTGCAATCGGGAAGGATTGGGTGACATGAAACAGAAATATGCCACTTGCAAGGATCCCAACCTGACCCTTGAGAAAGCAATGAAAGACGCTGATGTATTTATTGGACTGAGCGTTGGTGATGTAATTACTCTGGAAATGGTAAAAAGTATGGCCAAAAATCCCATCGTTTTTGCAATGGCCAATCCTGATCCTGAAATCACTTATGAAAAAGCGATTGCTGCAAGGAAAGATGTGATCATGGCAACAGGAAGAAGTGATTATCCTAACCAGGTAAATAATGTGCTTGGATTTCCATATATCTTCAGAGGCGCCCTGGACGTAAGAGCAACACAGATCAATGAAGAAATGAAACTGGCTGCAGTAAAAGCTTTGGCAGAATTGGCGCGTCTTCCCGTGCCTGACGTGGTAATGATGGCTTATAATGAAAAGAATATTCTTTTTGGTCCAAATTATATTATTCCTAAACCACTTGATAATCGTTTACTCACTTTTGTTGCACCGGCTGTCGCGAAAGCTGCGATGGAAAGTGGTGTAGCGCGACAGCCGATTACGGATTGGGAAAATTATGCCGAAACACTTAATGACCGGTTGGGCATAGACAATCACTTGTTGAGAATGTTGGGCGCGAAAGCAAGAAAAAATCCAAAGCGTGTGGTTTTTGCAGAAGCTGAAAATCATAAGATTTTAAAGACAGCGCAAATGGTGCAGGATGAAGGTGTGGCGATCCCAATTTTGCTTGGCGACAAGGACAAGATTGAAATGATTGCTGAAGATAATGGAATCGATATTTCTGAAATGCAGATCATCGATCCAAAAAACAGTAACACCCACGATAAACGGATGGAGTTTGGTGAGTTGTTTTTTAAAAAGCGCCAACGCAAAGGATTTAATGCTTATGAGGCTAAAAAAATAATGAAAGACCGCAACTATTTTGGTTGCATGATGGTGGAAACCGGCGAAGTGGATGCGATGATTTCGGGTCTTTCCAAAAATTACCCCGACACCATTCGACCGGCTTTGCAGGTAATAGGAATGGAAAAAGATTCAAAAAGTGTGGCGGGAATGTACATCACGATGACAAAGAAAGGCCCGATATTTCTGGCGGATACTACCGTCAATTTTAATCCTACTGCTGAAGAACTCGCAAACATTGCAATGATGGTGGCCAGGGAAGTTCGAAACTTTGGAATCGTTCCTAACATCGCTATGCTCAGTTATTCAAATTTCGGTAGCAGCAATTCTCCTGAAGCAAAACTGGTAGCACGTGCAAGAGAGATTGTAAAACAAACAGAACCCGATTTAGTAATCGATGGTGAAATGCAGGCAAACGTCGCGTTCAATAAAGAGATATTAAGAGACAATTATCCCTTCAGTGAACTGGTTGATAAAGATGTTAATGTTTTAATATTCCCGAATCTTGCCTCCGGAAATGTAGTGTACAATCTGTTGCAGGAAGTGGCCGGCTATGAAACGATTGGCCCCGTTTTGCTTGGCCTGAATAAACCCGTACATATTCTTCAATTAGGAAGCCATGTGCGCAGCATTTATAACATGGTGCTAATCTCCGTAGTGGATGCCCAAATGAAATGTACCAAACAAAAGGAAAAAGAAGAAGAGCCTTCCGGCAGGTGGCGCAAATTGAAAAAAGTAGCAGCTTCAGAATCAAAATAAACGCAACAGAAAAATGAAAATATTCTCTACCATTGGCGCTTACCTTTTGATGCTGAAAGGAATGTTTACCAAGCCGGAAAATTTCAAAATGTATTGGAAAGAACTGATGCACCAATCGGCGGAGATAGGGATGGGGTCGCTTGGAATCGTAGCGATCATTTCTGTTTTTATGGGTGCGGTAAGTGCTGTTCAGACTGCGTACCAGCTTACCAGCCCGATGCTTCCAAAAGAGACAATTGCCGAGGTAGTTCGTGACACTGTTATTCTTGAATTTGCACCAACACTTGTTTGTATTGTTCTTGCTGGTGTGGTGGGAAGTAAGATTGCGGGTGAACTTGGCAATATGCGCGTCAGCGAACAAATTGACGCTCTGGAGATCATGGGAATAAATACAAAGTCTTATTTGGTAATGCCTAAGATCCTCGGCGCACTAATTACAATTCCTCTCCTGGTAATTCTTTCAATGGTTTTGGGAATTTATGGAGGAAGGCTGGCCGGAACCCTTGGTGGCATTCTTTCAGGCGATGCTTATGACCGCGGCTTATTAATCGGGTTCATGTCTAAGAATGTTTGGTTTGCCCTTGTGAAAGCTTACACATTTGCCTTTATCATCAGCAGCGTTTCTTCATTTTACGGATACAATGTGAAGGGTGGTTCGCTTGAAATTGGAAGAGCCAGCACGACAGCAGTTATAGCAAGCTGCGTACTTATTTTATTTGCCGATTACATTCTTGCATTTTTTATATTATGATCAACAGGAGCGTGAAAATAAAATTTACGACCGCAAATTTTAATGTAGCTTTTCCGTTATCATATAATCGCTTTTTGCCATGATAGAATTAAAACATGTTTATAAATCATTTGCCGACAAGGAGATACTGAAGGATATTAGTGCTGTAATGGAAACGGGCATGACCAACCTGATCATCGGCACGAGTGGCAGCGGCAAAACGGTTTTGCAAAAGTGCATGGTCGGTTTATTCGAAGTAGATAATGGCGATATTATTTTTGACGGGAAGAATCTTACCAACATGTCGCAGGAAGACCGGAAAGAATTAAGGCAGCAAATTGGGATGCTCTTCCAGGGTTCTGCACTTTTTGACTCCATGACCGTTGAACAAAATATAAAATTTCCGCTCGACATGTTTACCAAGTGGAATCATCAAAAGAAGATTGATCGCGTAAATGATGTGTTGGAAAGAGTTGAACTAAAAGGAACCAATAAAAAATATCCGGCTGAGATAAGTGGAGGGATGAAGAAGAGAGTTGGCATTGCCAGGGCGATAGTTTTGCGACCAAAATATTTATTTTGCGATGAGCCCAATTCCGGCCTCGATCCGCAAACTTCAATGGTTATTGATAAACTGATTCATGAGATTACAAAGGAATACAACATTACAACAGTAATCAATACCCATGACATGAATAGCGTGATGGAGATCGGTGAGAATATTCTTTATTTATACCAGGGAATTAAAGAATGGGAAGGTTCCAACAAAGACATCATCTTCAATAAAAATAAAAAATTGAACGAATTTATTTTTGCTTCTGAATTTTTGCGCGACGCTAAAGACATGCGAATGCTGGAAGAAAAAGGAATTGTTGATAACGACCGCAACATGGACAAAATCATGCGCGAAGGCGGAGCTAATCTTGTGAAAGGTGATGAGGAAAAGGAATAAACCATCCAGTAAAGAAATAAAAAGACTTAATTTTTTTTCTACTTCTTTCTTTTAGACAAAATCAATTCAACTCTTTTTATGAAAAAAGTTCTTGTCCTAATTGCACTCTTCTCCTCATCATTCTCAATAAATAAAATACAATCAGGAAAAGAATTGATCACAAAAATACACCAGGTTTATGCAGGCAAATGGTATAAAAGTTTTCAATTCAAACAAACAACTGAAAGATACAGGAACGATTCATTGATAAGCAGCCAGGTTTGGACAGAGCATATTCAATTTCCGGAAAATTTTCGAATAGATTTTGGAGATGTTGACAGCGGAAATGCAGTTATTTTCAAAAATGATTCTTCTTATATTTTTACAAATGGCAAGCTTATGAGAACGAGTTATTATCCAAATGATCTTCTGTTCTTGCTGGGCGGAATTTATTTTTATCCACTTGATACGGCCATTGCTAAATTTCAATCTTTTGGTTTTGATATCAATAAATTTCACGTAACAAATTATGAAGGGAAAAAGGTTTATGTAATTGGTGCAGACGAAGATGGCGAAGAAACCAACCAGGCCTGGTTCGACAGCCAACACTTCAATTTGGTAAGAATGATTAAATATGATAACAAACACAAAGAAGATGCTTTGTTGCAAAAACATGTGAAGCTGGATGGTGGCTTTTCAGAAACGTTGGTAAAATTTTATCTCGACGATAAATTATTGCAGGTAGAAAAATATTTTGACTTAAAAGCAAATGTAGCAATGGAACCAAAATTATTTGATACGAACAATTTTGTAAAAACTGCTCAACAGTAAAAAAAGAAAAAAGGTAATTTTTATTTTCAGGAGAAACGCCTTTTTACCAATTGGTCAAATTGCTTCACAACGGGATGAGAATCGTGCCAGCCAATTTTCACTTTCAATTCGCGCCTGATCCAAAATTCAGCTTCTGCATAAATAGAAAAATTCTGAATAGTTTTGATACTGCGTTCATACATCGCTTCGTCGCCGCGGAACAATTCATTGATGAAAAGAAATCGGTCGTTTACGCCAATTGCTTTTCTAAGATCTTTAATTGGCGAAGAGGTAAGTGATTGTGAAAGTTCAACTTTGCTTTCTTTCAGGCGGTCATTCAACGATTCTCCGAAATCAAAAGAAAGTTCATTTAGTTCCTTCACCGTTTTTTTGTCGGGCTGATCCTGGTGTGCGAGTGTTGGGACTTCCTCAAGTGGATCAAACAAGAAACCGGGCTTGTTGTGAGAAACGCGCGCATTTACTGCTTCAGCCTTCTTTTTTATTTGTTGAAGTTCCTCTTCAATTTCTTTTTCATCAACTTCAAGCACCTGCAAAACTTTCTCTTCTTGTTCGACTGAATCATTTGCTGAAACTTCCACAACATTGAAGGAAACGGGCATCAAGACAGAAATTTTTTCGTTGGAATGAAGTTGTTTTTTTTCAACTTTTTTTATTAATTCTGCCTGCAGAATCTGGACAGTTTGCAACATTTCTTTTGCAGATGATTTTTCATCTAATTGCTTTTGTAATTTATTGAGAAGTGTTGAAACCCTGTCCATTCAAATAAATTTCTGAGTTTATAAAAGTTAGCAAAATCTTTCTTTTTGATTTCAGGAAAAATCACTTTAACCTTGCAATCCGGGCTAAGTTACTAATAGAAATTAAAAAATAAATACAAAAAATGTTTATCGAACCGATTTTACGCGGTGGCGGTAGGGGATGGATCGAGGTGATCTGCGGCAGCATGTTTAGCGGAAAAACTGAAGAGTTGATCAGGAGATTGAAACGGGTAGAAATTGCCAATCTTAAAGCGGAGATCTTTAAGCCGGCGATCGACACAAGATATGATGAGGAAAAGATTGTAAGTCACGACGAAAATAAAATTCATTCAACGCCAATAGATAATTCCCAAACCATACTTTTGCTGGCGCAGGACGTGGATGTTGTTGGCATTGATGAAGCGCAGTTTTTTGACGACCAGATCGCAGATGTTTGTGAAGCTTTGGCAATGAAAGGAATGCGTGTTATCGTTGCCGGGCTCGACATGGATTACCGCGGCAAACCTTTCGGGCAAATGCCCAATTTGTTGGCTATTGCCGATTATATTACCAAACTTCACGCAATTTGCGTGGTTTGTGGCAATATTGCCAATGTGAGTTATAGGAAAATTAACAGCGGTGGCCAGGTTTTGTTAGGAGAAAAGGATATTTATGAACCGCGATGCAGGGTTTGTGCAGCACTTGAACGGTAAAATAAAAACGTAATTAATTTGTTGCTTTACTGCACCTTTTTTTGACCTTGATTATTTATATGAAGATTCAATTGGATGGTTGGCTGGATTCCATCTTTATTACCCTATTCACTTTTTTAAAAGTAAATTTGTAAAAATAACCATACGATATGAATAATGTTTTGGAAAAACAAATGTTCAGTTATTTTAGGCAATTGAATGAAAGGCAAAAAAAATCTGTCATTCAAATGCTAAAGGTCTTCTTAAAAGATAAAGGAGAAAACAAACGTAGGATTAGCATTGAAGAATATAATAAAGAATTGGATGAGGCTATAGAACAAATCAAAAATGGCGAAGTATATTCACATGAGGAGGTTGTGAAATTGTCAAAATCCTGGTAATGATAAAACGAAAAGTTACCTGGACAAAGGCCGCTGTCACTCAGTTTGACAAAATAATAGAATATATCCGAAAAGATTCAGAGCAAAATGCAGATAAGGTAAAAGCAAAAATACTAGAAAAGATCAATCGTTTATCTGATAATAAAGTAGTTCACAGAAAAGATCCATATAAGAAAAATAATGATGGCAATTACTTATACTTTGAGGTTCTGAAATATCGCATAGTTTATTACAAAAGCCCGGCTGAAGTTTTTATAATTCGTATTAAACATACAAAGATGGAACCAAAACCTTATTAAAGTACTTTCTTGAAAGCCCACTTCTTCTAACTCATTAGAATGTCAAAAATATTTACTTTATTAAAAAAGGATTTTTTGCTGGAGCTAAGGCAACAGCATACATTTTATGGAATCCTGTTGTACGTTGCTTCTACAATTTTTGTGTTGTATCTGGCAATGGGAAGGCCGGAAAGCACTGTTTATAACGGATTATTCTGGATGATCCAGTTGTTTGTATGTGTAAATGCTGTTGCCAAAAGTTTTCTCCAGGAAAGTAAAGGCCGGATGCTGTACTTTTATACATTGGCCAGCCCGGTACAGTTCATTATTGCCAAGTTGATATATAGCACAGTCATCATGTTGCTGATGGTTTTTCTTAGCCTGATACTATTCATGTTTTTATTAGGAAATCCTGTATCAAATTTTTGGCAGTTTGTTGCCATTGCCTGTTTCGGCGGAATCAGTTTAAGCCTTGTTTTTACCTTGATGTCCGCAATTGCGGCAAAAGCCCACCAAAATGCTTCTATCGTGGCGATCCTTGGATTTCCCTTGATCATCCCGCAGTTGTTGTTGGTGATCCGATTGTCAAAGGCAGCTTATGGCGAAGTTTTCAGGGAAGGGGCTTTGTTTCAAATAACGCTCCTGCTTTTTGGCCTTGATCTATTGGTTATCGTTCTTTCGGTGGTATTATTTCCTTTTTTATGGAAAGATTAGTTGCGTTTATAAATTATTAAAAATTTGCATGGTTTTGCGCCTGGTTCAACGATAACTTTCAGAATTATTGGACAATTTTGAGGCGGTCTTCATTTCAGTTAGATAGGTTTAAAATCAATGCAATGGATGAAACAATTCAACTAATTCAATAAGAATATCCTTAATTTTGCTCCACAAAAAAAAGCTCATGAAATCAAAGTGGTGGAAGATACTGTGTATTGTTTTTTTACTATACACCTTCACTGCCGGTTTCCTGATCAATGTTCCGATTATAGGAAACCTTCATCAAACCATCAGGAATTTCTTCTTTCATGTGCCAATGTGGTTTGGACAGATAGGATTGCTGTCATTATCACTGGGTTACTCAATTGCTTATCTGAGGACTCAAAACCTGAAGCATGATATTTACGCATCAGAATTTGCAAAAACGGGAATTGTATTTGGAATACTTGGTTTGACCACCGGTTCTATCTGGGCAAAATATACATGGGGTGAATTCTGGAGCAATGATCCCAAACAAATTGCAGCGGCTATCGCACTTCTGATATACCTTGCTTATATTGTATTGCGCAGTTCCATGACCGATATGGACAAACGCGCCCGCATATCTTCTGTATATAATATTTTCGCCTATTTTATTTATATCCCTTTAATCATCATCTTGCCCCGGCTGGTTCAATCTTTGCATCCAGGCGGAATGGAAGGTGCAAAAGGAGGAGGAAATCCCGCGTTGGGTGGTCAAAGCCTTGATCCGACGATGGAAATGGTTTTTTGGCCTGCAGTTTTTGGATGGTTGCTTTTGGGATTATGGATCAGTAGTTTAAAAATCAGGCTTAGTTTGCTTGTCAATAAAAATTTATTAAATGAATAATTTGCTTTTGAAACGTACTTGCCTAACCATCCTGCTTGTTTTGACCACACCTTTTCTTTGGGCACAAACCGAAACTTCAACTTCGTCCTCAATTGACCAGGCCTTAAGAAGCCACGACAAGATTTACGTGGTGATGACCGTTTGCCTTGTCATTTTAGTTGTCCTTTTTCTCTACCTGATCAGAATAGATAATAAGGTTTCCAAAAAAGAAAAGTCTGTTTAATCCGTTAAATATCTATTTTAATAAAGCTCAATTATATGTCAACTAAAGCACCTTATAGTTTTTTTCACAATGTTGAAAAAAGTTTTGATAAAGCCGCAAAATTTACCCAATGGGATATTGGAATCCTTCAGCAGATAAAGCAATGCAATAGTGTTTACCAGATGAGGTTTCCTATCAAGCGTGAAAGTGGCGAGATCGTAACACTCGAAGCTTACCGTGTACAACATTCTCATCACAAAACACCATGTAAAGGAGGAATTCGTTTCAGTCTTGCCGTGAACCAGGATGAAGTAATGGCACTGGCAGCACTGATGACTTATAAATGTGCCATTGTAAACGTACCTTTTGGTGGCGCAAAAGGAGGAATTAAGATCAGGCCAAGAGATTATACACCTTATGAGCTGGAAAAGATTACCCGTCGTTATACTGCCGAGCTGATCAAGAAAAATTTTATCGGTCCGGGAACAGATGTGCCCGCACCAGATTATGGAACCGGCGAAAGGGAAATGGCCTGGATCCTCGATACTTATGTGGCCATGCATCCAGGGGAAATCGACGCACTTGGTTGTGTTACGGGAAAACCGGTTTCACAAGGTGGCGTTCGCGGCAGAACTGAGGCTACAGGGTTAGGTGTTTTTTACGGACTTACAGAAGTGTGTAATATGCCACATTTGATGGAAAAGCAAGGATTGCCGGTTGGTGTTAAAGGAAAAAGGATTTGTGTACAGGGATTAGGAAATGTTGGCTATCATTCAGCTTTGTTTTTTCAACAGGCAGGAGCAATAATAGTGGGTATAGCAGAATATGAAGGCGCAATAAAAAATTACAACGGACTTGATGTAGAACAGGTTTTTGCTCATCGCAAAAGAACAGGTTCTATTCTTGATTTCCCCGGAGCTGAAAATTTTGAAAAAACATCAGATGCTCTCGAGATGGAATGTGATATTTTGATTCCGGCCGCACTGGAAAATGTAATTAATGCTGAAAATGCTGACCGCATAAAAGCAAAGATTATCGGCGAAGCAGCAAATGGTCCGGTAACTCCTGAGGCTGATGAGATATTAAATCCAAAAGGTATTTTGATCGTTCCGGATATGTACCTGAATGCCGGTGGTGTTACAGTTAGTTATTTTGAATGGTTGAAAAACCTGAGTCATGTTCGCTATGGACGTTTGGAAAAGCGATTTACTGAAAATATGAATCACCATATTGTTGACATGGTAGAAAATCTTACAGGTAAAACAATTACCCCCCTTGAGAGAGATTTCATTCTTCATGGCGCAGACGAGGTAGATCTTGTAAAAAGCGGATTGGAAGAAACGATGATCTCTGCAACGCGTGAAATTGTCGATGTTTGGCAAAAAACGCCAGAAATCCCTGATTTGCGTACGGCTGCTTATGTCGTTGCGATCAATAAGGTAGGTACTTCTTACGCTGAATTGGGCATATTCCCATAAAATCAACTTTAATTATCTCTTTGGGAAACGCCAAAGGAAGCTTGTTAAATTCTTTTTCAAAAAAGAAAATGTGTTACCTTTGCCGCCCAAAATAAATTTTTTATTCACCGTTGTTTAAAAACAGCTAAAAACACGATTAATGCAGAATTACGAATTGATGGTGATTTTTACCCCTGTACTTTCCGAGGAAGAATACAAATCTGCCCAGGAAAAGTTCACTTCGTTAGTTACTGAAAACGGAGGAGAGGTAGTGCACGTAAATGCCTGGGGATTAAAATCACTGGCGTACCCAATCCAGAAAAAAACAACCGGTTTATACTGGGTTCTGGAATACAAGGCGCCAACCGACTTCAATGAAAAGCTGAAAACACAGCTTTTGCGCGATGAATCAGTACTTCGCCACATGATCACTGCACTCGATAAATACGCCGTCGAGTACAATGCCAAAAAGAGAAATGGCGTGCCTACAGGAATTGAAAAAGCGGAGGTAAACAATGGCTAAATCAAATGAAATAAAATACCTGACGGCGATAAAGGCAGAAAAGCGCCCCAAAAAATATTGCCGTTTTAAGAAACTGGGCATCAAATACATCGATTATAAAGATGCCGACTTTTTGAAAAAGTTTTTGAACGAACAAGGAAAATTGCTTCCACGCCGCATTACCGGCAACTCGCTCAAATACCAACGTAAAGTGAGCGATGCTGTAAAGAAAGCGCGCCAGATGGCAATCCTTCCTTACGTAACCGATTTAATGAAATAAAAACTTTAACCACCCTAATCCAACAAAAGGAGGAGAAAGGCCGCCGGCTGGCGGTTTGGGTAAAAATGCAAATAAAATGCAGGTAATATTAATACAAGATGTAAACAATCTGGGCGGCGCTCACGAAATGGTAACGGTAAAAGACGGATACGGACGCAACTACCTGATCCCTAAAAAACTTGCCGTAGAAGCGAATCCTTCGAATATCAAAAGAATGGAGGAGCGTCAAAAACAATTAGCTAAAAAAGAAGAAAAACTTCTGGCCGAGATCAACAGCGTGGTTAGTGTTTTAAAGGAATCACCAGTTAAGATCGGCGCTAAGACCGGAACCAGCGGAAAGATCTTTGGAAGCGTTACTTCAGTTCAAATAGCAAGAGCCATTCGTGAACAAAAAGGCTACGAGATCGATCGCAGAAGAATTACAATTCTTGATGACGTAAAAGAATTAGGAAGTTACAAAGCAAAGATCGATTTTGGTAAAGGTCACGAAACCGAGATTGATTTTGAAGTAGTAGCGGAATAAATTAGTTAGATGTTTTTTTCAAAACCTCGCAGTTTTTGCGGGGTTTTTTATTTGTGGTTGGAAAAAATAATATCGGAATTTTATTTATTTACCGGATTCAATTATTTTCCTTTTCCCAAAAGTATTATCCGGATGGTGTGGATCATTATTTTAAAATCCAAAGCCAATGAAATATTTTCAATGTAAATGATATCGTATTGCATACGCTCAATCATTTCCTCAATATTTTCGGCATAGCCAAATTTTACCATTCCCCAACTTGTAATGCCTGGTTTCACTTTTAATAATAATTTATATTCGGGATGTTTTTGTACAATTTGATCAATATAAAATTGTCTTTCAGGCCGGGGACCAACAAGGCTCATCTCGCCTTTTAAAATATTCCATAACTGGGGAAGTTCGTCCAATCGCCAACGGCGCATAATTTTCCCCCAATTTGTAATCCTTTCATCTTCCTGACTGCTCAGCATTGGCCCGTTTTTTTCTGCATCAACAATCATCGAACGGAATTTGTAAATAAAAAACGTTTTGCCTTTATAACCCACTCTTTGCTGTGAAAAAATAATGCTTCCTTTTGATGAAAGCCTTGTTCGTATCGCTGTATAAATTATAAGTGGTGAAAGAATAATGATTCCAAGGCCGGCGAGTAAAACATCCAATAGCTGCTTGATATTTTGCTGCCGTGCATTCATCAGGCCGGTATGAATTTCGATTAGTGGGAGCCCCAGCACATTGCTAGTGCGAACATTACCTGTAAGAATATCCACTTTATCAGGAACCATTTTTACGTTCACTTCTTTTTCTGCCAAGGTTTGAAAGATCCTTTCAAGTTCATCTCTTTCATTGTTAGGCAAGGCTACAATCACTTCATTAATCTGGTAATCGTCGATGATCTTTTTTGCAGAAGTAATGTCGCCGAGATAATTAATTCCATTATTTTGTACAACATCCGGTGGATAAACGGAAACAAATCCTGAAACACGATAACCGGTTTTTTCAATATTAGAATGAACACTTTCAGATAATTCTTTTGCTTTTTGTTCTTCTCCGACAATTAATGTGTTGAACCAGATTTTTTCATTTTGTATTTGCCGGTGAACAAATGAAAGAGAGATGTAACGTATTAAATAGGTAAGCAAAAATTGCAAACCGAAAAGCAAAAAGAACTGGGCATAAAAGTTGGAAAGGTTCTGGTATTTTTTATAAAAAAGAAAAATGAAAAATAAGATAACACTGCCTAAAGAGGTACTTAAAAAAGTGGACAACAATTCCTGTAATCGCGACTTGTAATAAAGCGACTTATAATTGCCGAACAAATGAAAAAGTATCAGATAGCCAATCGGATAAAGCAAAAGGCCGGCAAAAAACTTATAGCTTAATACGAAATATTGGCCGCCTAACTTCCGATGAAACCAATAGAACAATATCCATGCAATAACAGAGGCAATGTAATCGCCCAAAACATAAAAACCTATGTGTAAACGCTTTTGCAAATTGAGCGATTCGTTTAGTTAAATTACCTGGTTGCGGCTTATCTTTTCAAGTATCTGGTGGGCAACTTCCATTGCACGGTAACCATCAATTTCGCTTACAACGGTTGAGCGATTTTCGGTTATTGCCTTCACAAAACTTTCCAATTCCATTTTTATCGCATTGATTTCTTTAATCACAGGCGCCGCAATTGCAATAGTTTTTTTGCCCGTCTTTGTTTCTATATCAAAGGAAAAAACATTCTTATCGTCAGGGGTTTTATATTTTATGATCTCGGTTTTTTTATCCAGAAAATCTATTCCCACATATGAATCTTTTTGAAACAAGCGCATTTTCCTCATCTTTTTCATACTGATCCTTGAGGATGTAAGATTTGCTACACAGCCATTGTCAAATTCAATTCGCACGTTAGCAATGTCCGGCGTTTCGCTTAAAACATTTACACCATTTGCAAATACATTTTTCACACTGCTTTTAACGAGGGAAAGAATAATGTCGATGTCATGAATCATAAGATCGAGGATAACACTTACATCGGTCCCCCGCGGATTAAATTGAGCCAGGCGATGCACTTCAATAAACATCGGATTGAGCGAATATTCTTTTGCGGAGAGTAATGCCGGATTGAATCTTTCAACATGTCCTACCTGGAATTTTATATTGGCTTCTTTTACCAATTTAACTATTTCCCTTGCTTCTTCCATTGTATTGGCCAATGGTTTTTCAACAAAAACATGCTTGCTTTTTAAGATGGCTTTCTTGCACAATTCAAAATGTTCTGTGGTAGGAGCAACTATATCGATGGCATCGCAAGCTTCAATTAGTTTATCAGCGTCTTTAAATCTTTTTAAACCATATTTTTCTTTTGCTTCAATTGCATTCAGTTCTGCCGGATCGTAAAAGCCAACCAGCTTCACGCCTTCTATTTCTTTCCAATTGTTTAAATGAAATTTTCCCAGGTGGCCAACACCAAAAACACCAACTTTCAGCATAGTTTTTTTTTAATCGCGATAAAGGTAACAACAGATGAACAACGATTAAAAAACAAACTTTGTTTTCAGTTATTTTTAAAATTGCCCGGTTAAACCAAAATAAAAATATCCTTTCTTGTTCGTTTACTGTGCTGCCTCTTGCTGTGCCTGGGCTATATCGTCACCTACCTGACGATTTTTGAGAATGTTGACATAATAAAGTGCAAGGTGATTATTGTAATTTTCATAGGATTGCTGCGCCCACTTGATCGCTTCATCAAGATGACCGTTTATTTCGCTGATGATGGCCATATTGTAACAAGCTCTTCCAGCAACTTTTCTTTTTGGATTATTCGTTTCTGCTTGCCAAAGTTTGGCAGCTTCATCCCAATTACCTGTTTGTGCTTTTCTTTTGGCTATTTTAAAATTATTCGTTCCCCTTACGTAATAATTTCTTGAAACTCTTGCCCACAAAGGAATAATTCTGAATGCATAAGCATGTCCGGCAGCATTTCCTACTTCCTTCACCGCCTCCTTTTTATTGATCAATGCTTGTGCTGCAAGTAAAGGGTTTAAACCTCTTCCATAATAATTGAATGTTTTGGCAACTGCAGCTTCATCCAAAATCTCTTTATCCCGCAAATCATAAATTCTCCAACCCGCTTTTACCAAAGTGTGCATGTTTGCTTGTTGTTGAATAGAAGGGACTGCTCCAAAAGGAGTGCGAATACTTGTTTTATAGACTGAATAATCAATCTTAGAATCGGTATCAAAAAGTTCGAGTGAAAATAGCGCGTCTGCATTATTATCATCACAATATTTTTCTACTACATCCCATGAAAGTGGAGCCGGAAACATCCCTGGAGTGTTGGTAGTCAGGTCAGATTGTTTTACTAAATTTATTTCGTCAAAGCGGCTGTTCTTTTTTAATTCCTCTGTAAGGCCGACAATAGTTTCTTGCGCAGCTTCCTGGTCAGTTTTTGCGCCTTCGAGCGTTACTACTTTGTCGATGGCATCATACACTTTACTTTTTTGTGCAACGCGGGTGCGGTTAACAACGGCCACATTTTTTATATAGGAAGGAAGGCTAACGGGAGCCGGTTCTAATACACTCAGGTGCATTGTTTCTGTAGAAGCGCAGGAAGAAAAAACGATTGCCCCCAACAGGATTACTAAAAGATTTTTCATGGTTTTTGAAGTACTTATTACACAATAAAACGAATAAAAAGATTTTATAGTATGAAAAATAAGCGAGTGTCAAATTAGAAGGACAAGTATTTCTTATTTGTGAAGAATGATTTCAATCATAGGTTGGTCTTATATAAAAATCAAAATATCAGAGTAGCAATAGTTACATTTACCTAACAATTCCCAATCATGTTTAAGCTACAAAGGCTTTACCTGGCAGTAATTTTTTCACTCACTTTTGGCGCCTGCCAAAAAACAGATGTAGTTGGAGGAAAAGATTACGCTACTCTTGGCTCTTCTGCTCATGATCTTTTGGCTGCTGCTCCACATACGGCGCTGAAAATACAAATCCAATACATGCCGGGTTTTCAACCGGACAATCAAAGCATTGATAACCTGAAAAGCTTTTTGAATCAATATCTCAATAAGCCGGATGGTATCAATATTACAGAAGTGGAAATTCCATCAGCGGGAAAATCAGTTTTAACAGTCAAAGATGTAGTGAATATTGAAAAAAAATACAGAACTGTTTTTACGGATAACCATCAAATAGCAGTTCATATTTTAATAACGGATGGAATATCTGACAAGTCAGACATTTTTGGTAGCGCCTATTGGAATACATCTATTTGCCTTTTTGGAAAAACAATTTCGGATAATTCAGGCACGATCGGTCGCATCACCAGATCACAATTATTTTCTGTTCTTTTTGACCACGAGTTTGGCCATTTATTAGGACTCGTAAACCAGGGTTCTCCGATGCAAACCAATCACCAGGATGTGGCAAACGGTGCACATTGCATCAACAAGAATTGCCTCATGCATTATGACATCGAAACTGCCGCGATTTCTCCTACATCTTCTTTGCCTTCGCTTGACGCTAATTGCGTAGCTGATCTGAAGGCAAATGGTGGAAAATAATTCCCATCTTTTTCTTTTTCGTCCAAATAAAAATTCGTAATTTTTATTGGCTTACTGCTGTAAAATTTTGTTCAGTTTCAGTAGGTTGTTTTGGCAAAATTTTCAGTATTAATTGGATAAATTTGTGAAGATGCAGGATATAGAACCATACGATAATTGGCAGTATTTATATTCGTCTGAAAACGATATGCGATCGCCATTTTTTGGTCGTGAATACAGTGAGTTTGAATTTTCAAATACAGTTTATAATTATTACATTCATCCTTTGTGGGATGAATTTGGAAGCCGAACTTTGTACCTGAAAGTTTTGATGGCTGATTATGATGAGCAATATGTTATAATCGAATTGATTGGCGAATGGAATGATGCAATTGAAAATGATATCATGCGATTGAAGCGCGATGTGATAGATGACTTCATGATGCAGGGAATCCGTAAATTTATTTTGATAACCGAAAATGTTTTGAACTTCCACAGCAGTGACGATTGTTATTACGAAGAATGGCGTGATGATGTGGAGGATAAAAATGGCTGGATTGTTTTCTTAAATATGCCGAGCCAAACCCAATATGATTTTATAAGAGCGCGGCTTAACAACTATGCTGAATTACTTTCTATACCAAACTGGCGCACTATGAAACCTGATGTTTTTTTCAACCAGGTTGATAATATTTTATTGAGAAGATTGGATGCTTAGTCCTCAGTTTACAACAGGAAAAAAATCTCAATAATGTCTTTGTTTACTGCAACTGATTCAAATCATATTTTTCTTTAAACACCTTTATGAATGCGTATCAGCAATTATTAAATTGTTGATTTTGAATTTCCATTCCCTTTTTTCTGCCAAAAAGTTTAAAGTTCCTGTAGTACATTTGCCTATCTGAAATTTTTATAACTCTCTCGTTTATGACCTGGAAACAGTTTTTCACCTCCTCGATAGGTAAGAAGATTTTGATGGCATTAACCGGTTTTTTTCTCATCATTTATCTCATAGTTCACGCTTCTTTAAACGCCTTGATTTTTGTAAATGATGATGGTCAGACTTTTAACAGGGCGGCTTATTTTATGCTTCACAATTATTTTGTGCGCTTTTTGGAAATTGGCTTGTTTGCCGTTTTTATTCTTCACATTATTCAGGGCTTGGTTCTTTGGCAACAAAATAAGGCAGCCAGGAAAATCAAATATGAAAAAACAGATTATCCGAAGGAAATAAAATGGTATAGCCGATATATGGGCTGGCTGGGAACATTTCTGCTGTTGTTCCTGATCATGCACCTTGCGCATTTTTGGGCACAAACGAAGAATGAATTGTATTTCCATGGGCCTGTTATCGACTTATATCAGCAGATGAAAGAAATATTTACAAATCCGATCTGGTTTACGCTGTATATGATTGGCCTTGCATCTTTGTTATTCCATTTGTTGCAAGGATTTCAAAGTGCTTTTCAAACATTTGGCATCAACCACAGGCGTTGGATCAATATTATAAAAGGAATTGGTATTTTTTATTCAGTAGTGATCTGCCTGTTGTTTGCTTCAATGCCTTTGGCATTTATGCTTGGATGGCTTCAATAGGTGAATGATCAATGGTGAATGGTGAATGATGACAGAGAAAATTATTAAAGACTAATAAAATAAAATGAGCATAAGGATCAGGTAAAATCAAAATGATTCTTTTCCAAAAAATATTTAATTCTTACATATGGTTTTAGATGCAAAAATTCCGGAAGGATCTATTGAACAAAAGTGGACCAATTATAAAGATCATTTAAGATTGGTTAGTCCGGCGAATAAGCGCAAGTTGGAGATCATCGTTGTGGGAACCGGGCTTGCAGGCGCTTCAGCTGCAGCCACTTTGGGTGAATTGGGTTATAAAGTAAAATCATTTTGTTTCCAGGACAGCCCGCGACGCGCACACTCAATTGCAGCACAAGGTGGGATCAATGCTGCTAAAAATTACCAGAGCGATGGTGATTCTGTTTACAGGCTTTTTTACGAAACTGTAAAAGGAGGTGACTACCGGTCACGCGAAGCAAATGTTTACCGTTTGGCACAGGTTAGTGGAAATATTATTGACCAATGTGTGGCGCAAGGTGTTCCTTTCGCGAGAGAATATGGCGGTTTATTAAGTAACCGTTCTTTTGGCGGAACCCAGGTGCAGCGAACTTTTTATGCTGCAGGTCAAACCGGCCAGCAGCTTTTGTTAGGTGCTTACGGTGCTTTGGAAAGACAAGTGGCCCTGGGAAATGTAACCGTTTATTCGCGTCATGAAATGCATGATATTGTGAAGATTGATGGAATTGCCCGAGGAATTATCGCACGAAACCTCATCACCGGAAAATTGGAAAGATATTTTGGACATGCTGTATTGATTTGTTCCGGCGGATATGGAAATGTTTTTTATTTAAGCACCAACGCGATGGGAAGCAACGTGACAGCAGCCTGGAAATCGCATAAGAAAGGCGCTTATTTTGCCAATCCTTGTTTTACGCAAATTCACCCAACTTGTATTCCGGTTACCGGCGAACATCAGAGTAAACTGACATTGATGAGTGAAAGTTTGAGAAACGATGGAAGAATCTGGGTACCAAAAAATAAAGACGATAAAAGACCTCCGAATGATATTCCTGAAACCGATCGTGATTATTATCTCGAACGCCGTTATCCGGCATTTGGAAATTTAGTTCCGAGGGATGTTGCTTCGCGGGCAGCAAAAGAAAGATGTGATGCAGGTTTCGGAGTGGGAACAACCAAAATGGCTGTTTACCTTGATTTTGCATCTGCCATTCACAGATATGGTAAAACGGAAGCGCATAAGAGAGCAATGGAAGATCCGTCTGAACAAACGATTCGTGAGCTGGGAGAAAATGTGATCCGCGAAAAATATGGTAACCTTTTTGCCATGTACGAAAAAATTACGGGCGAAGATCCTTACAAAGTGCCGATGCGCATTTACCCGGCCGTGCACTATACAATGGGTGGGCTTTGGGTAGATTATGAATTGAAAACAACAGTTGATGGTTTGTATTCTTTAGGCGAAGCGAATTTTAGTGATCATGGTGCCAACAGGCTCGGAGCCTCTGCATTGATGCAAGGATTAGCTGATGGTTATTTTGTGATTCCTTACACGATCAGCGCCTTCATGGCGGACCAGATTCGCGTATCGGCAATTCCCACTTCTCATCCCGCTTTTGATGAAACAGAAAAAGCCGTGAAAGAAAGGATTGACAAATTGATGAGCATCAAGGGAACCGAATCAGTTGAAAGTTTCCATAAACGATTGGGAAAGATTATGTGGAATAAAGTTGGAATGGCCCGAAATGAACAAGGGTTAAAAGAAGCTATTGAAGATATCAGGGCATTAAGAAATGAGTTTTGGCAAAATGTAAAAATTCCCGGAGGAGTTGAAGAATTCAATCCTGAATTGGACAAAGCTGGTCGTGTGGCAGATTTTCTTGAGTTGGGCGAATTAATGGCAATTGATGCGCTTCAACGCACTGAAAGTTGTGGTGGTCATTTCCGCGAAGAAAGTCAAACTGCAGAAGGAGAAGCTTTGAGAAAGGATGAAGAATTTAGCTTTGTTGCTGCCTGGGAATATACACCTGAAGGAGAAGTGTTGCACAAGGAGCCTTTGAATTTTGATGTGGTAAAACCAAGCCAGAGGAGTTATAAATAATAGAATAATTAAATAATAAAAGAATGGAACATTACAATATGAACCTCACCCTGAAAGTATGGAGGCAAGCGAATTCAGAAGCAAAAGGTAGGTTTGAAACTTATGAAGTAAAAGATATTTCTTCAGAAATGTCATTCCTTGAAATGTTTGACGTTTTGAACGAAAGGCTGGTGCAGGAAGGAAAGGAACCAATTGCATTCGACAGCGATTGTCGGGAAGGAATTTGTGGAACCTGCAGCATGTACATTAACGGAAGACCGCATGGACCCTGGCAATTGAATACAGTTTGCCAGTTGCATATGCGAGCTTATAAGGATGGAGATACTATTGTTGTAGAACCGTGGAGATCAAATGTTTTCCCGGTAATTAAAGATTTGATCGTTGACAGGAGCGCCTTTGATCGTATCATACAAGCTGGTGGATATGTTTCTGTAAACACAGGAAGTGCTCCCGATGCCAATACAACTCCGGTGGATCGGGCTGATTCTGATGAAGCTTTTGATTCTGCATCATGTATTGGTTGCGGCGCTTGTGTTGCCGCATGTCCCAACGGCTCTGCAATGTTGTTTGTAAGTGCTAAAGTTTCACAATTGGCTCTTTTACCTCAAGGTGAGCCCGAAAAGATTTCGCGAGTACTAAATATGGTCGAACAAATGGACAAAGAAGGCTTTGGTAATTGTGGGAATATTTACAATTGTGAAGCAGAATGTCCTAAAGGAATTTCTGTAGAAAATATAGCGAGGATGAACAGGCAATATCTGGCAGCATCTCTTTCTTCTAAAATACAGGAAAGGCCGGTTCGTATGGTAGATCCCATGAATGAGAAAGGATAGGTTTTTTAAAAACTGCCGGTAAACTAACAAATAATTACCATTTTTATTTTCCTTCAAAACTGTAAATGAGGTTTATACAGAAGGGGCGTAATTTTACGTTATACTTAAGATTTAGTCCGGAATTGTCATTGTCCGAAATCGTTTAATTTTAAGGTCGTAAAATAATACTGCTTGAAAACAGTAAAACCCCCATTCTTCATTGTTTTTGTGCTTTTTTCTGTTCATGGTTTTTCTCAACAAAATCCGGCCTCACTTTCTAACTTAAGAAGTAAAAAAATTGCGACTGCCAACCAAGAGATTATTATCGATAGCAATAGTATTGTTCCCAACACAGTTTTTATCCCGGGTTTTTCATCCTCAGATTATATGGTTGATTTTGCAAAGGCACTTATTACTTTTAAAACCCCCAACCTGCCAGATAGCGTTTTGGTTTCTTACCGTGTTTTTCCTTTCAAATTAAATGAAGTTACACGTCGCTATAATTACGATAGTGTAAGATTCAACTTCGCAATGGAAAAACCTTTTGTTCTCCATAACGACCAAACAGAAAATAAAATAATCGATTTCGGAAACATCAATTATAATGGTAGTATTGGGCGTGGCATAACGATTGGAAATAACCAAGACGCTGTGGTAAATTCAAATCTCAATCTGCAATTGAATGGTTTTATCGGCGACAGTCTTCAACTTACCGCCGCCATCAGCGACAATAATATTCCTATTCAACCACAGGGAAATACCCAAAACATTCGTGACTTCGACCGGATTTTTATGCAAATAAAAAAGCATGGATGGCAAGCGAGTTTTGGTGATATTGATATCAGGCAAACAAGTAATTATTTCCTGGATTTTTCAAAGAGATTGCAAGGGGCTTCGTTTTCCACAAACAATGTTATCGGGAAAAACAAAACCAATTCCTTCCTCGCAAGTGGCGCTATTTCCAAAGGAAATTACATGCGCGATATTCTCACGCCGATTGAAGGCGACCAGGGGCCATACAAATTGTATGGCGCAAATAATGAATTGTATTTTGCGGTACTTGCTGGAACAGAAAAAGTTTTTTTGGACGGGCAATTATTAACGCGTGGCGAAGACCAGGATTATGTGATTGATTATAACACGGCTGAATTAACTTTTACAGTAAAACACCTGATCACCAAAGACAGCCGCATACAGGTTGAGTTTGAATATTCTAACCAGAATTATTTGAACTCTATGCTTTATGCAAATGATGAAATTAATATCAACAACAAATTGAAAGTTTCAATCGGAGCGTATTCGAATGCAGATGCAAAAAATTCTTCTATCAGTCAATCGCTGACGACTGATCAAAAACAATTTTTGTCCCAGATTGGAAATAATATTGACAGCGCTACATATCCAAATGCAGTCCCGGACACTTTTTCACTGAACAAGATCTTGTATAAAAAAAAGGATACAACCATTAATGGCGTTCCGACGCGGATTTATGTTTACTCTGTAAATCAAAAAGATTCGTTGTACAGTCTTTCTTTCACGAATGTTGGCCCGGGTAAAGGAAATTATACGCCGGTAAATGATGGAAATGCTAATGGCCGCGTTTTTCAATTTGTAGCGCCCATAAACGGAATAAAGCAAGGCGATTGGGAGCCGGTAATTTTATTAGTTCCTCCAAAAAAGCATCAACTCATTTCTGCAACAGCAGAATATGATTTCAATAAAATTTCATCATTAAAAGTTCAAACTGCTTTAAGTAATTATGATTTAAATACATTTTCTTCAAAAGGAAAACAAGAGGATAAAGGTGTGGCCGCAAAAGTTGATTACGCGATGCAACACCCTGTTTTTAAGAAAATAAAGCAAGGCATTTCCCTCGAAACTCATGTGGGTTATGAATATGTGCAGGATAAATTTAAACCGCTGGAAACATTGCGCAATGTGGAGTTTAACCGCGATTGGAGTTTGCCTTTTGATGCTGCGCCTGCTACTGAAAATATAGTAAATGCTTCTTTAGGAATTTCAGATAAGCAGAATAATTTGTTGAAATATGATTTTACCAATTACAACAGGAGCGACAATTTTAATGGAGTAAGAAATGCGGTAGAAAATGTAATGGATATTAAAGGTTGGCATTTTAATAATCAATTTTTGATTACCAACGTTAATAGTTCTGTCCAAACCGGCACTTATATCCGACCAACGTTTGATGTTTACCGCTCCTTCAGCTTTTTAAAAGATATTAAGATCGGTGCCAATTATTCGGGCGAAAATAACCAGCAGTTGTCAAAGGTTTATGATACTTTATTGCCGATAAGTTTCGCCTTCAACACCTGGAAGGTTTACATTCAATCTTCTGAAAAGAAAATGAATAAATGGGGCATAAGTTATTACACGCGTGAAAATAAAATCCCCTTTCAAAAAAACCTGGTTACACAAGACAAAAGTCAAAACATAAATCTTTCTACAGAGTTGATGAGCAATGAACACAGGCAATTCAGGTTGAATGTTACTTATCGAAAATTAAGTGTAAATCCGAAAAGTTATTCCACCGAACAAAGTGATGAAAGTCTTTTGGGAAGAGCCGAATATGCAATGAATGAATGGAAAGGTTTCCTTGCGGGAAACGTTTTGTACGAACTTGGTTCAGGGCAGGAGCAAAAGAGAGAATACACCTACATTGAAGTGCCGGCCGGGCAAGGTTATTATACATGGAATGATTACAACAAAGATGGAATTCCTCAATTGAACGAATTTGAAGTGGCGATTTACCAGGATCAAAAAAGATGGATTCGCGTTTTTACGCCAACGAATGAATATGTAAAAGCAAATTACATTCAGTTCAATTACAATTTCAATATCAATCCTGATCGAATCATTTCTTCCAATTCAAATTCTTCTTTTTTAAAATTCATAAGCAAATTCAACACCAGTTCATCTCTTCAAATAAACAAAAAAAGTATTTCAAACGGCGGATTTCAATTCAATCCATTTAACAAGAAACTACAGGATTCTTCACTGATCTCGCTTAATTCTTTTTTGAGCAACACGATTTATTTTAACCGAAAAAGTTCTGTTTGGGGAATTGATGTTACACATCGTTTAAACAACAATAAAGCGTTGTTGAATTATGGATTTGAAAGCAATTCGTTGAGAGATCTTTCGCTTCGTGCGCGCTGGAATTTGAACCGATCGATTGAAACTAATTTCATCCAAAAATTTGATCGCAATCAATTAATAACGCCTTCTTTCACCAATCGCAATTATCGTGTGGATGAAGTTTCTTCTGAACCTTCTGTAAGTTATATTTATAAAAGTGATTTTCGTGTAAGCCTGATCTACACTTACGATAAAAAGAAAAATACAATGGGTGGTTTGGAAAATGCGGTGAACAATCAACTTGCTACAGAAGTGAAATACAATGTACTTTCAGACGGAACTATTAATGGCCGGTTTTCACTAAATAATATCAAATTTAACGGAGATGCAAACAGTACTGTTGGTTATATTTTACTGAATGGTTTATTGCCGGGGAAAAATTATTTGTGGAACCTGGAATTGACAAAAAGAATCGCCGGAAATATTGAGTTGAACCTGCAATATGACGGACGGAAGCCTGGAAAAAGCGCAATAGTGCATACAGGAAGAGTATCTATCCGGGCAATTTTTTAAATTTTCAGTAAACAAACAAAAATCGGATTTTTTTTACGCAAGGATGTTGATAGTGAGTGCCAATAATGTGGTATCAAAAACAAAGGAGATGAAGCCATGTAAAAGCGCCAGCCGCCTGAATCTTTTGGAGGTGATTTGTACATCCGAGACCTGGAAAGTCATTCCAAGCACAAAAGAAAAATAAGCAAAGTCGAGATAGTCAGGCAATTCATCACCTGGAAATTCAAGTCCGCCAGCATGAGTGTTTGGGTTTGATTCATGATCTCCATAAAAAATATGCGCATAGCGAAGTGTAAAACTTGTGTGGATTAAAATCCAGGAGAACAACATTCCTCCAACTGCAACAGGCATTTTCCACGAAGGTCCGCTTTCGCCATCTTTCTTTGTCAGGATCAACAAGACAACTGTAAGAAAACTTGCCAAAGTGCAAATAAGAATGATAATAAAAATAATTGAACGGTTTGGATCCTGCACTTTTGATTGAATGCGAATTTGCTTTGCAGTAGTGATAAAAAATGTGATCCAGGTCATAACAACCATGCATACACTAAATGTGTCCCAACCGATCATCAGGTGTGTGAGAAAATCAATATTTTCAACTTGCACGACCAGGTAAACAACAACGGCAAGGGCAAGGCAAATGAGCAGTTTGTGAATAGAATTTATTTTTTCAAATGCCGGCAGCAGCGGTTTAGTCTTCTGGTTTGTTGACATTCAAAAAATGTTTTCTCAAATGTAAATACAATCAGTATTTGATTGAAAAATATTTTTAATAAAAAAGCAGCCAACAATTCTCCATTATTGGCTGCTGATTAAAATTCTTATTTAGAACTACTAAACTGATAAAATACATCAAACTGGAAAACGTTACTGTGCTCTTTGTATCCATAATCAGATTTATTGATGTTGCTAATGCCAAAATTGTACCGCGCATCAAATCCCAATCCACCGGTAGTAAGATAACCGACACCAAGCGGTATTGAAAAGACAGCGCTTTTCATGTGGTCTTTAATATCGGTAGAAGTGTTGCCTACTTTGCTTTTTGCATTCATCAAAAAACCGACTTGGGGACCAGCTTCCAATCTAAAACCATTATCAAACATATATTGAATCAAAACAGGAAGATTCAAATATCCAAGATCAAGGCTTTCGTTGCTGTTGGATTTGCTTTTTGCGCCTTCGGAAGAATAATACAATTCAGGTTGAATAGCCCACATTTTATTGGAAGTATGAATATGTGCCAAAATGCCGGCATTGAAACCAATTTTTGTTTGCATATCAGAATTGTGAGGATAATTCAACGAGGAAGCATTTAATCCTCCTTTGATTCCAAAATGTGCATCTTGTGCTTTTGCCTGTAGAATGAAAAAGCATGTAGCTGCCAGGATTATAGTCTTTTTCATAAAGTCAGATTTTTAGGGTTAATGTTAATATTGTGTAATTAATTAAAATCCTGCTAATCAAATCGCGTACCTGTTTTATAAATTAGCCATGTGACTTATCTTTGCAAATCGATTTGCCCGCCTTGCAAAAGGTTTGATTCATACTGTAAATGTCTCAAATAAACCCGGGTAATTTTTATTATGGCTTCATTGCATAATCGGGTTTCCCAAAAGGAACTGAAAAGATTATTATACGAAGAAAAAGAACCACGCGTAACCCTTTCATTTTATAAGTACGCTTTTATTGAAGATCCAAAAGCTTTTCGTGATGAGTTTTATAAGAATTTAAACGAGCTGAAAGCATTTGGAAGAATTTATGTGGCGAATGAAGGGATCAACGGTCAGATGAGTGTTCCTGAATCCAATTTTGAAAAGTTCAAGGAATATTTGAACTCAATTCCCTTTTTAAAAAATTTGCGTTTAAACATTGCCGTTGATAATGATGGGAAAAGTTTTTGGGTTTTGAAAGTGAAGGTGCGAGAAAAGATCGTGGCGGATGGAATTAAAGATCCACATTTTGACATGAGCAGGAAAGGCAAATATGTGGATGCTGAATCTTTTAACCGTTTGACTGAAGATACAGAAACGGTTGTGGTGGACATGCGCAATCATTATGAATATGAAATTGGTCATTTTCAAAATGCAATAGAAGTTCCTTCCGATACTTTCAGGCAGCAGTTGCCAATGGCTGTGAAAATGCTTGATGAAAAGAAAGACAAAAACATCATCATGTATTGTACGGGCGGCATTCGTTGTGAAAAAGCCAGCGCTTATATGCTTCACAATGGTTTTAAAAATGTTTACCATTTGGAAGGCGGCATTATTCACTATGCTAATAAAGTGAAAGAACAAAATTTGCCCAATAAATTTTTGGGAAAAAATTTTGTGTTTGACGGAAGGCTCGGAGAGAAGATAGGTGATGAAATAATAAGCCATTGTCATCAATGCGGCGCTCCGTGTGACACACACACCAACTGCGCCAATGAAGGATGCCACCTGCTTTTCATTCAGTGTGAATCTTGCGCTCAAAAATATGAAGGTTGCTGTTCGGAAGAATGCCGTGAAGTAAACCGTTTGCCTGAGGAAGAAAAGAAGAAAAAGCGCAAAGGCAGAAAAAATGGCATCATGATCTTTAATAAGTCAAGGGAGAGGATGAATAAGTTGATGAAAAAGACAGAGGTGTAAAATTAAAGATTGATGCAAGTGATAAATTTTGAATTCAAGGCGTGGACAAATGAACTGCTTTCTCTTGAACACAAGTTACTTTCCCTTTCTCCAAAGTTTATCGGCGAAGATCACCAGGTGGACACTTACTTTAATGTTGGAAAAGGAAGATTAAAACTGCGCGAAGGTAATATTGAAAATGCGCTGATCTATTATGATAGAGATAATGTTGCCGATTCAAAACAATCGAATGTTTTGTTGTACAAGTTTCAACCGGATCCATCTTTGAAAGAAATTTTGGCGAAAGTGCACGGAATAAAAACGATTGTTGACAAAAGAAGAAAAATTTATTTCATCGACAATGTAAAATTTCATTTCGATACCGTTCAATCATTTGGCACTTTTGTAGAAGTGGAGGCGATCAACTCCGGCAATATCCCAGTTGAAAAATTAAAGGAACAGTGCAATTATTACGCATCTTTCTTTGATATACAACATGAGGATTTTGAATCAAAGTCTTACTCTGATTTGATTTTTGAATATTCTACTTCAAAAAAATTGGAGTAAAGAAACAAATATGGCCAATTTTTTTTTACAGAAATTCAACCTTTTGTCGACAATCAGGAAATGAATCCTTTAAGAGAAAACTTGTTCTTCAATTTATGTGAAGTATTTTCTTTCCATTTTTTACCATCGAAAAGTACATCAATTTCAGTCAACGTTCCTTTTGGCTGTAAAAAATATCCTTTACAATTTTCATTTTCTGTATCAAAGATCACCAAATCTATTTTTGACCAATCCATAAACTCAGTTGTTTGGGCAAGAGAAATGTGAGGAATAACAGAGCCACATTTTACGAGTACTATTCCTGGCAATATACTCGCTTTTATTGTATACCAGGAATTGCCTTCATACACTTTTTTAGTTTGATAATCGATCCATTTTCCTTTAGGTAAATAAACAGTTCTTACCATTTTATTTTCTTCCAATAAAGGTGCAATCAGGATGTCTTCCCCAAACAAAAACTGGTCTTCCAGAAACCAACATATTGGATCATCAGGATAATTTAAAAACATAGCTTTTAATAAAGGCCATCCATTTGCGGCAGCTAAAGCGGACTGTGCAAAAATGTAAGGAATCAACTGATAACGCATTTCGACAAGCCGCCTGAAAACTGATAAAAATTCCTTGCTGAATTCCCATGGCTCCCTAGGTGGAAAACCGTGCACGCGACTATGAGAAGTAAACATACCAAGGAAAGCCCAACGTTTAAAAAGTTCTTCTTTGGGTGCTCCTGAAAATCCGCCAATATCGTGGCTCCAGAATGTAAAACCGCTTAATCCCAAAGATAATCCTCCTCTCAAAGTACCTGCCATTCCTGCATCAGATACTTCGGCATCGCCGCCCCAATGCACTGCTGTTCTTTGCCCGCCCGCCCACGAGCTGCGTGACCAAATAATATTTTCACCTGTTTCTTCTTTTGTGATCCGGCTTACCAATTGGGTGTATCTAAGTGGATAATTATTATGTTCAAAAAAACCGTTTCTTTCTGACTGATAAATTCCTTTTAGAGGCGCTGCTTCGCCAAAATCAGTCTTTATAACGGAAATGCCTAAACGCAAAAGAGATTTTATTTTCCGGCTGTACCAATCAATCGTTTCGGGATTGGAAAAATCCAAAATTGCATCCTCAGTTGCGACGTTTCCATTTCCATCCTTTATATATAATTTTTTCTTCACTACTTCATTGAAAATGGGATTAAGTGGGGTGAAGTAAGGGATTTGCCAAAGAGAAATTTTAAACCGTTGCTCTTTTAATTTTTTGGTCATGGCTGCCGGATCAGTAAATGCTTTTTTATCAAATTCAAAATCACAGTTGATTCCTTTTTTGAACCAACCTGCATCGATGTGAATCACATCACATGGAATACGGTGTTTTCTCAATTTGGACGCAACTTCTAATACTTCTTTTTGAGAACGATAACTGAAACGGCTCATCCACAAACCAAAACTCCATAATGGCGGCATTGAACTTTTACCCGTTATGTTTGTGTATTCTGTCAGAATTTCTTTTGGAGAACCAAGGAAGAAAAATAGATCAAGTTGGTCGTCTCCTGAAAATACTGTTTGGCTTCCTGCGTGTGCATAACCAAAATCCATGGTAACGGGCGCGGTTGTATGAACAAACATTCCATAACCCCTACTACTGAAAAAAAATGGAACTGGTTTATAGCTTTGTTGGCTTGCAGTGCTTTGTGTATCGCAACTCCATAATACTATTTTTTGCCCGCGCTTATTCAATCCGGTAAAAGATTCTCCACATCCAAATATTTTTTCATCCGGAAATAATGAAAAGGATGCAGCAATACTTCTTGAATAATCTTTTGATCTTTTGATAAAAAGAAAAGGATATTTTTTTGAATGCATTCCTTCCAGTTCTTCAAAACTATTGGTCGAGGTTAGGAGATTTTCATCTTTATCAAACAATTCGAGCTTGAAATTCTTTTTGTGAAGAACAAAAGACCCCACATTACTTCTGAAAACTGTTTTATCTATTTCATCTTTAACTTTCCATCCTCCTTCAACTTTTGGTTCGCCGTTCAGCATTAAAGATGGATGTTGCTGTTGTAGTGCAGACGTGGTTTTCAGTCGGAGCCGAATTGTTCTTTCATTTATAAAAGTTAATGAAAACGGGCAAACGGGATGAGATTCATAATCCTGGAAAGGCGCTTCTTTTGCTTCTTCTTTTTCAAGATGCATGTCGATTTTGTTGAAGAACCAATCCATCTTCCAGCGGTGATAATTCCATTGGATTTTTCCTTCCCCTTTTTTTACATTAAAATCAGAAACTTTTCCGCTGACAAAATATTCATTTTGTAATTGGTAAAAATCATCTGTTATATCCAATGGTTGATTTAAAAAATCAGACTGTTGACGCATATACGAAAAAGATTAAATTAAAATGATCGGTTTTTTAAATTTTACTTTGCTGGTTTTAAACTCAGCACTTCTATTCCATAAGGGGGCATTTGCAAAGCAATTTTATTCTTTTCAAAATCCGGAGAAACGCCATTTAAAATTTGGGTTATATATTTTGAAAGTTTGTTAGAACTGTAATCAATATTTACTTTTTGTTGAAAGGCTGAAAGATTCACAGCCACTATAATTGCGTTTAATGAATCATGCCTTTGGAATGAAAAAACAGAATCGTTATCGTTGGAAAGTGCTTGATATTTTCCTGAGAAGATGACCGGGTTTTCCTGTTTTATGCGGATCATTTTTTTGTAAAAATTATAAATGGAGTTGGAATCGGGTTTTTCTTCTTCCAAAGAAATTCCATCGTTTGGTTTCGCAAATCTGTGATCCCACCATGGACCGGAATTCTTATACCAAAGCGCCATTCCTTTTCCTGTGTCCGATTTATACCATTCAAATGCTTCCCTGTCAGGGATTTCATTTGCATCAGTCATTCCCCATTTTTGCCATTCTCCTTTTCCATTCATTCCCAATTCCTGCCCATAATAAATGGAAGGGGTTTCACCGAGTAATAAATTTAAAGCTGCAGCAATCTTTAATTTTGGTAAACTTTCATTTACCTGGTTCGCAAACCTTGGCAAATCATGATTTGAAATAAAGATTACTTCATGATGGCCTGGAGGAAAAATGCTGAAAGCTGAATCTGCCATTTTGGTCAGATAATTTTTATTAAAAGAACGAATGCCTCCCATCAATTTGAATGAATAAACCCTGTCAACACCAGCTTTGGTAACATAATCAGTGGCCCATGAATTCCATTCTGCCTGTTCTGCTACATTCACGATTTTTGGATTTACTTTTTTTATTGCTTTGATCAAAGGTTTCCAGAATGTTTCAAAGAGGTTTGTCATTTGTGGTTTATTATCGAGATCGTCCATCATGTGATCAAAGCGAAAGCCGTCAACACCGTCATCAAACTTTCCATCTTTATTTGGATCGAGCCAGTAAGAAAATAATTTGATGTTGTATTTAAGCACTTCAGGATTTTTTGAATTTACCATGATCAGTTTTTTTACCACGCCATTGTAGCCTTTCAAACTTGTTATGTTCATGACAATCGTTTCAGTTTTCGTGTGTGCCGAATCTTTCCAAACAAGGTAATTGCTGTAAGGAGATTTCAAATTGTTGTACGAACTTTTATACCATGGATGATCTTCTGTAACGTATTGCGTTTCCATATCCATAAAAACTTTCATCCCACGCCGGTGAATTTCTTTGATCAATGAAATATAATCTTTCATTGACCCAAGTGTTGAATCGATTTTGTAAAAGTCATCAGTAAAATAATTGTGGTAAAAAACACTATGATATAATGGCAGCAACTGTATAGAAGTTACACCCAAATCCTGAAGGTAATCCAGTTTTTCTTTCAGGCCGTTCAGGTCTCCAATATTATCGCCATTGCTGTCGTAAAAGCTGCGTTGAAAAACATGGTAGATCACTTCCTTCTGTGCAAAACTTGTGTTCGGATGGCTTAAATTCCCTTTTTGGGGCTTTGAAACACAAGAAATAAAAGAAATGATGATGAAGCAGTTGAAGAAAAGGTTTTTCATAAATTACGATTTCAATTATCCACGCAAGTTTAGCGATTTTTCATCTTTTTTGGAAGTGATTTTTGATAGGTAGTGAACGAAGTAATAATTGGAAATTTTATTTTGGATTGATGAATTTAGTTCAATATTGATTTTGTAATTTTCAATTTATAATAAAAAGGATGGCTTCAGTAATTGTATTAGTGGCGCTTTTGATAATGATTGTGTTTTTTATTTTTTATAAGAAACCGGTAAAGAAAGTAGTTCTTCCATCGAATTACCCGGAAATATTAAGTGCGCACGTGAATTTTTATAAGCAACTTGATGAAGAAAATAAAAGATTGTTTGAAGAAAGGATCAAAGAATTTTTGGGATATGTTCGAATAGAAGGAATAGATACGAATGTTGAAGACCTGGATAAATTATTAGTAGCAAGTAGTGCCGTGATCGCGGTTTTTGGTTTTAAAAAGTGGAAGTATTTTAATCTTGACAACGTTTTATTATATCCCGGCACTTTTAATAGAGACGAATTTCTTGCTTCAGGTTATGAGAAAAATACTTTGGGAATGGTTGGCAATGGGCCGATGCAAAGAGTGATGATCTTATCTAAACCGGCTTTGCGAAATGGATTTCTTAATAAAGAATCTGTTGCAAATACAGGCATTCATGAATTTGTTCATTTGCTGGATAAGGAGGACGGAGCAGTAGATGGTTTGCCTGAAGCCCTACTCAACAGAAAGCACAATGGTGAATGGTTAAAGTTGATGGATGAAAATATAGAATTAATTATTCAACAGCGATCAGACATCAGCACTTATGCTTCAACTAACAAATCTGAATTTTTTGCCGTTATTTCAGAATACTTTTTTAATCAACCGCAACTTTTCAAAAAAAATCATGAAGATCTTTACCGGTTGATGTGCCTCATTTTTAACCAGGATCCCAATTAAGGAATAATCTTACCTATTGATAAATACTTTTTTGACTTGTTTAACTCCATCCACGTTTGTTAGAACTAATAAATACATCCCATTAGCCACCCTGTTGGGGATATAGAAGGTGAGATTATTGTTATCTTCTGCTTTGAATACTTGCTTTGATAAAATCTTACCACTATAATCCAACAACTCAGCAATGATATTTTTTTTGTTGCTGAAGTTTTCATTATTTGCAATGAAAATCCTATCTTTTACAGGATTGGGATAAATAGAAATTGTTTTAAAATTAAATCTAACCAAAGCGGTGGATGAATATGTGAATTCCCCTTCATCTCCTATCAGTTTCAACCGGTAATAATTATTACCATCTAACGGTTCCTTATCCCGAAATGTATAATTGTTTGATTTTGCAGTTATGCCATTTGCTTCAACAGAACCTATTGTTACAAAATCTGAATTAGAACTACTTCTTTGAATTTCAAAATGATTGATGTTCGTTTCATTCGTTGTCGTCCACAAAAGCAAAGTGCTTTTGTTTCCTTGATTTTTTGCGTTGAAATTAATCAGATTTACATCTAGCGCACCGCTAACTTTCAATGAAACATGACTTACATTAACCGTATCCGTTCCTGTATTATCATTCCTGGAGAATGCGAGGCCAACAAACGAATTGGGACCCAACGCTAAAGTTACAGTATCCATTATTGTCCAATCAGTACCGTTCTCACTATAAGAACTGACGTATTGATTGCCCTTGTTGTAGATACGCAACCAGCATGGAGCGGGATGATATAGAAATTTTGCAAATGACATGGAGGAGCCATTTTGAGCAGTCCTTCCATGGGAATAAATTACTCCTTGTGGGGTAAGAGAAAGGAAAACATTTGGTGAACCAGGATCCAGATTTTGTCGGAACATAATTCCACATTTCGAATCTTGTGTGTTGTTAAAAAAAGAATCGACCCTAATGGTCAATTCTGTTTCATTTGTTATTACTTTTTGAAATACATAATGGAATGCATCCTTGATACCCCATACATCATCTCCTGATGTTGTAATTGTATAAACACCGTTATTAACACAAACATCACCGGGAAAGTGAAGATATCCAATATCCGCGCTTTGCCATGTAGGAGGAAGAGAGTTACTGCAGGGGGAGGCAGAAGGAGGATTTAATCCGTAAACATTTAATCTTCTTGAAAAGGTGGCCATATAAACCTTTCCATTAGCTATTGTTGGAGGAACAAATTTGGCAAAGCGGCCAATTGAATCACGCTTACTGTTCCAATTGCTGTTCCAAAGTTCGTTGGTTACATCGGTGGCATCAAATGCTTGAAGAATCCCTGGCACTGTATCATGTTCTGCATCTCCGTTAATAGGATGCGATGCCCAAAGAATACCAGTACCATGTTGTGATCCATTGGATGAAACTGCTAACATTCCCCCAGGCATGCCAGCAGGAAGAGTTGTATAGCCAATTTTTTCATTTAAAGTATCAAACCTCATTGTATTTCTGTCAAATGGATATTGATGTAGTAAAGATTCTTCAGCCCATCCATATATATATTCATTGTTATATTCGTCCTTAAAATAAACAGGAGTTCCATGAACATTCTTAACGTCAGGGGTTTCTGTGCTTGCAAGTTGTAATGTTTGTAAGACATTAGAATTATCACCTGTTGTACCTCCCATATTATTGTTATCGATTAGGTAAAGCTTTCCTTCTTTACTGCCTGAAATTGAAAAATTAGTATTAGGAAGTAATAAGGCTCCATCAGATCCATAATCCTCATCATCGTCATTCAAAAACTGATAGTTCATTGGTGTAAAGAAATCGAGAACCTTTAAATCTGGAGATAGTTTGATCAGGCTATTTCCTCTGTTTGTGGTATCGTTTGGATTATTATTTTGACCCACAAGTCCATTTCCTGTTGTAATATATAGATTTCCGTCTTCGTCAACACTGGGTGGTAAACCACTCATCCAAATGCCAGCCTGTCCACCTTGAGGATCTGTGCTTTCATCACCTGAGTTAGGGGCAGTGTTATATACATATTTTTGATCTAGTGTGCTTGCGTCATAAGCCATTAACCAACCTTGGTAAGGACCCCAATCACAATGAGAAGACCATGCGATATAAACTAACTTGTTCAATAATAATAATCCAGGCCTTTGGTTCTCTTTTTGTGGATCAAAAGTGATAACGCCACCAGTACTACCATATCCTGTTCCTGGATAAGTTGCGGTAATCAATTTAGGTGGAAGTTTGTCATTACCAGTGGTATAATCAATTGCATGTAAATATTGTAAATAATTATTTCCTGTTTTAGAAACGCTTCTTGCTACCAAATAAATAGTTTTAGTAGATGTATCAATCGCTGGAGTTCCGACAATTCCTATTTTACCTCTAAAATCCTGGTAACCACCAGGAAAGCTCGTACACGCCCCAGTCATGTCTGTGTTTTGGACTGGACGGTAATTTGCGGGATCAAATGTCAAATTAACTTTCCAATACGGAGAAGAAGCATTTGGATCATCTGCATCAAAAGCATATAAAGTATTATTGACTGTGGCGACGAGAACAATATTATGTGTACCTCCTCCAATTGAGACATTGCTAACAACCAGTGGTTGGGCGTAAATCTGGTCATCAACATCTCTTGAAAAGATTTTTCCAAAATTTCCTGAGCTCACATTGTCTGTAGCCAAAATCGTTTCCTTATTGTTCCATCCAGTCCGCTTCAAATCATTGTGATTCATAAGCACATCAGCCTGTCCATAAGAGAAGTTGAAAAGATAAACGAAGGAAGCCGTAATCCAAACATTCCATTTAAAAATATAAGAGTAAATATCTCCACGCATAGAAATAGCTTTCATAAAGTTTTTTATCGTATCAAAAAATATGAGGAAGGTGGATTAGGGTAAGTTGCAATATAAACATTTTGGCGAAAAATTGAAGCAATGAATCCCTGTCACCTCAATGCTTAATTACAATTTGTGTTCCATTTTTCAAAAAGGAAATTTGGAGGACGTAATAACTCAATTACAGTCGCGTAAATCTAATATATAATTGCAAATTCTTCTAAGTTTTTTTGGATTTTTTTTCTACTCTTTGTTAACACTGATTTAAACATCCCATCCACTTGCCAACACATCAGCAATATGCATTGTTTCCAACGAAATGTTTTTTCTATTAATAATTCCCTGCAAATGCATAAGACAGCTTAGGTCAGTTGAAATAATATGCGTAGCACCTGTTTCCAATGCATGCCCAATTTTTTGATCAGCCATCGCATATGAAATATCTTCAAATTTTACCGAAAAAGTCCCTCCAAATCCGCAGCATGTTTCAGTATCCACCATCTCAATCAGCTCAAGGCCTTTTACTTTTTGTAATAGTTTTCTTGGCTCTTCTTTTATTTTACATTCCCTCAAAGCTGCACAACTGTCATGATAAGTTGCTTTTATATTTAATTCAGCCCCGAAATTCTCAATTTTTAATATCCTAACCAGGAACTCAGTAAACTCGAATATTCTTCCAGTGAGATTTTTCACCGTATTGTGCTGTGAAGAATTTTCAAACAATTGGGAGTAATAATTCCTAACAAATCCTACGCAGGATGCAGAAGGGGCAACAATATAATCTGTGTTATCAAAATCTTTTATAAACTTGCCCGCTACACTTTTTGCTTCGTTCCAAAATCCGGCGTTAAAGGCGGCTTGCCCGCAACAGGTTTGGTTGGTATTATATGAAACCTCGCAACATGCTTTCTCAAGTACTTTTACCATGTTAAATGCAGTTTGTGGATACAACTGGTCAACAAAACATGGTATAAATAATTGAACATTCATTAATAGAAAATCTGAATTGTAAATAATGAAGAAGAATGTTTATTTCGAATATTTTAAGGTTATCATTTTTAACGCAGTAAAAGCAGCTTCTTCACCTTTATTTCCATGAATTCCACCGGTTCTTTCGTCCGCTTGGAGTTGGTTTTCAACCGTAAGTACGCCAAAAATTGTTGGAACAGGCAATGTCAAATTTAATTGTAAAACGCCATCTGTTATTGCCTTGCAAACAAAATCGAAATGCGGTGTTCCTCCTTTTAGCACGCATCCAAGTGCAATAAAAACCTGCGGCTTTTCAAACTTATTCTGATAGGTTTCCCAAAAATTCTTAATGGTGAATGGAATTTCAAATGCTCCTGGCACAGAAATGATCTTGTAATTCTGCATTTCATACTCCTCAAGAACCCTGGTACATCCGGCCAGCAATTTATTTACTATTTCCGGATTCCATTGTGTATGTACAATAACGATACAGGCATCCTTTGGAAGAATGCCTGTATCAATATCATAAAGATTTTGGTTTACTATTGCCATAATTTATTAAAAAATTATTCTGAAACGTCACCCAGCCTTGCCAGGTACTTATCAACATCAGCAGCTTTTTGGGTAAGAGGATAATCTGTTTTTATCTTCTTAAACAAATCGATCGCCTCTTTTTGTTTACCTATTGATTGTGCAAACAAGGCAGCCCTGAATAAATATTCAGAAGAGGTATAAGTATCTTTGTCATTTACGTTTGCTGCTTTTTCATAATAATCAAGCGCATCATCGTTTTTATTTAATTCAGCACTTGCATCACCCATCATTCCCAGTGCCCTGCTTTTTATCTGGTCTGCACCATTCGCATCAAACTTTTTTAGGTAGTTGATGGATTTGGCAAACTGTCCTAATTGCAGATAACAAGTTCCAGCATAATATTCGCAAAGGTTTGCGGCTGGAGTTCCTGAATATTCATTGATGATCCTTAATGCGCCTGGGTTTCTGCCATCCCCATTTAATACTTTTGTGGCCAATAGAATCTTGGAAGAATCTGTTGCAGTAGTAAATTGGGCAAAATATTTTTGTGTCACAAAAACCACTTTGTCGGCTTTTTCCTGCTTAGGAACCTCAAACATATATTTGTAGATCATCCAACCTACAAATATTATAATAATCGCTGAGCCAATGTAGGAAATAGGTTTATTGTATTGCGCCCAAATGCTCCGGGCTTTTTCTACCACATCCACATCCTGGGAGTGTGCTTTTTTCGCAGCCATTTATAAATTAAATTTTTATATTCTTTTGATACGGATTAATCGGTAATGAATGGATAATCGTCTTCAGCGTAAACATCTTTTAATGCTTCATCATCATCGGGATAGGCGCTTTCTTCTGCAAATTGAACCGCTTCGGCCACTTCATTCTTCACTCTTTCGTTTATTTCTTCTATCTCTTCATCAGAAACACCAAAATTTTTCTGCAGTTTATTCATTGTGGTTTCAACGGGATCCTGCAGCTTGTATTCTTCCATTTCTTCCTTGCTACGGTATTTTGCAGGATCACTCATACTGTGACCTTTATAGCGATAAGTTTTTATTTCAAGTAAAGTAGGCCCACCTTTTTCACGGGCTCTTCTTACAGCTCTTGAAACTGCTTCATGCACCGATTCCGGAACCATACCGTCTACCTGGTCGCCGGGCATTTCATAAGCATCAGCAAGTTTATAAATATCAAGTACGTTTGAAGTTCGTGCTACAGAAGTACCCATTGCATAATTGTTATTTTCACAGATGAAAACAACGGGAAGTTTCCATAACATGGCAAGGTTGAAGGTTTCATGAAGAATTCCCTGCCGGGCAGCACCATCACCGAAAAAGCAAAGAACAACATTGTCCGTTTCTTTGTATTGTTCTGCAAAAGCAAGTCCCGCACCTGTTCCAATCTGCGCACCTACAATTCCATGTCCACCAAAGAACTTGTGATCAACTCCAAAAAAGTGCATACTTCCACCTTTTCCCTTGCTGCATCCTGTAGCTTTTCCGTACAATTCTGCCATACAGGCTTTTGCAGGAATGCCTTTCGCAATGGCAAGTCCATGATCGCGATAAGCGGTAATAAAAATATCATCAGGAGTGGTGGCAGTCATGCAACCGGCGGCAATTGCCTCTTGTCCGATATATAAGTGACAGAAGCCACGAATTTTTTGCATTCCATACATCTGGCCGGCTTTTTCTTCAAAGCGACGAAGCAAGAGCATTAATTCGTACCAGTATAAATAAGTTTCTTTAGAAAACTTTGTAGCCAATATTTTAAAATTTTAGGTCGCAAAGATAATGGAAAACAAAATAAGTTCAGGTGAAAAATAGATTTCCAAAGTATCCTTCTGATTAATCAATAAAACCCTTGAAATATAGTAAACAAAGGAATAGATCACTTTTTTATTTTATCAAATACAACAAATTTTTGAGTGGAGGCAGTTTTAGCGTTATCGGATTTTTGCTCACAAAAAAACCGGTGAACTCTCACCGGCTTATAAATATTTATTACGATCATTTATGGTTTCTTTCCTGCCTCAGCCAATTGTTTTTCGCCGATTACCTTTTCCAGTGCTTTTACCGTTTCATCCACATATAAATCGTTGCTGATCGTTTTGATGAACTGTTCCTGCCTGCTTATTTTGGTTGTATCTCCCTGTATAGCCAAAGAATCAACCGGCAATGTGGATGCGTTCAGATGAACAGGTGATTTTGAATATTCATCAAGCTTCTTTGCTGCTGCTTCTATATCTTTTTGCAACTGCTTGTATTTATTAATATTAAGCGGTGTTGGCTCATCACGGTATTTATCCAAAAGACTAACCTGCTTTTGAATTTCTTTAAAATCAATGCTGTGATCTACATCCTGGTTAATACTTGCGACAGCCGGAGCATAACTGTAACCGGGGTTCCAGGTAGAATAATCCGCTTTAGCAATTTGGTCCCATGGTAATGCATCCGGATTGTCTTTCTCACGAAGTTTTGCATTTTCGAGGCGATCAGGAATAACGATATCAGGAGTAACACCTTTTAATTGAGTGGCACCACCATTGATGCGGTAAAATTTGCGGAAGGTTAATTTTACATCACCCAATCCTTCGGAGGGATGATTGAAAAACGGATTCTCTGATTGCGGATCAAGGGAAACATTTCTCTGAACGGTTCCTTTTCCATAAGTAGAACTTCCGATGATAATTCCCCGGTGATAATCCTGGATCGCCGCTGCAAAAATTTCTGATGCGGATGCACTTAATTCATCTACCATTACTGCCAGCGGACCGGTATATAAAACTTCTTTATTCTTGTCGGCCAAAACGCTAGGAGCTCCGTCACGTCCTTTTACCTGAACAACAGGACCACCTTTGATAAACAATCCTACCATATCAACAACATCTTGTAAAGATCCGCCACCATTTCCCCTGAGGTCCATCACAATTCCTTCTACGTTTGCCGCTTTCAGTTTTTCCACTTCTTTGGCCACATCTGTTGCTGATCTTCTTCCCGAAGGATCGTCAAAGTTGGCGTAAAATTCAGGAAGGTAAATGTACCCGATCTTATGGCCATTGTTTTGAATCACAGCGCTTCTTGCAAAAGTGTCATCAAGCGAAATCTTATCCCTGGCAATTGGCACCACTTTAATGCTTCCATCTGCTTTTTTCAGCGTAAGTTTAACTATGCTTCCACGTTGTTCACCACGAATTAGCTTTACTGCGTCGGTCACTGCATAACCTGTTACATCTACCGGTGTATCATCTCCCTGCGCAACTTTCAATATTTCATCACCAGGTGTAATTTCACCGGTTTTCCATGCGGGCATTCCTGTTATCAGGCTGGCAATTGTGATCTTCCCGTCTTTTTCCTGCAACTGTGCACCAATGCCATAAAAAGTTCCGCTCAACATTTCATCAAAGCTTCTTTTGTCAACAGGAGCAAAATAGCTGGTGTGCGGATCCATTGTCGTTGTAATGGCATTTACAAAATCGCTAAAGAGGTCATCCGTTGTGTTGTGGTTTTTTAGTGTTTCAAAATAGCGATTCATTTGTTTTGAAACTGTTTCAATCGCTTCGCGTTGCAATGTAGAATCAGCTTTCCCTGCTTCGGATTTGTCCTTGCTTGAATCCCTTTCATTTTGCAAATCCACGAACTTACCAAGTACGAGATATTTTAAACGTTTTCTGCCGTATTCATTTCTTTCGGCAATAGATGCGGGGTAATTTCTTTTGTCGCCGTCAGTTTGAAGGTATTCATCTTTTGTAAAATCAAATGGCTTCTTAAGCATTTCTTTATAAGAGGCAGCTACTTCATCGATTCTTTTTAAATAAGTATTGCTTATTGCATAAAAAGATTGCAACGGCGCGCCATGAATTTCATCATCTATTCTATTTTGATATTTCTTAAAAGCGTCTATATCAGGTTGAATAAAAATATATTTATCAGGATCAAGATCTTCCTCGTATTTTTTTAGGACTTCCTGCGAAAACTTATCATCAATTTTCTTTGGATTGTAATGTCCCTGTTCAAGCACGATTCCAACATTCTGCAATATCTTCTCATATTTTGTTTTGGGATCATTAGAATCACTTTTTCCCATCACTCCATATCCTATAAACAAGCCACATAAGATTAAAACAATGAGAACGGGAATAAATTTTTTGCTCATAATAAAACTGATTATTGGGTTCATACGTAAAAGTAACAAAGATTAGATTTGTACTTTAAATTTAAATGTTTGAATTAACAAAGGTTTTTGCAAAAGTATAGACGGTTATAAACCTGAATATATTGTTGTGCTAAAAAGCAAAATCCCGCCGATAAGCGGGACTTTTTGTGGGTGGTTAATGGGGCTCGAACCCACGACCCTCAGAATCACAATCTGATGCTCTAACCAACTGAGCTACAACCACCGTTTTTTGGGACAGCAAAATTACTTAAAATTTCAAACCAAAAAATAACAATTTTGGTTTATTGCTTTCATTAAGAGTCTTTCAAAAGCAAGAGGAATAATTCTTGTGGCTACATCACCGTCGCTGGTTTTATAATACCATTCATACATATTTAAAATTTCCTTTTAACAGTATGATAGGAAATTTGCCGCCTCAATTAAAACCGTTGTTATGAAAATGAATAAATACAATCTTACTTTTTTATTTCTAATTCTTTTTTCTTCCGCGTCGATGGCTCAATATCCACAAGGCCAGGGAAGGCCAAATGCCGGCGGAAGAAATATGAACATGGGACATTTTTATGGAAAAGTGATTGACGGAAATACTAATAAACCCGTTGATGCTGCTTCAGTACAGCTCACGCAAATGAAATTCGATACGGCTACCAAACAAAGAAAACCAGTGATTGTGGCAGCGATGTTGACAGACAAAAAAGGTGAATTTAGTATAGACAAACTTCCTCTTTTCGGGAAATATACTTTAACGATTAGTGCTGTTGGCCATTCTGTTTATACTGATGAAATTTCTTTTAATTTAAAAATGGGTGGCGACAGGAGCCAGATGTTGAATGCGATTGATAAAGACCTTGGAAATATTAAACTTCTTCCCGAGGCAAAACAACTTGCAGATGTTGTGGTAACCGGAAACAAGCCAATGATGCAAATGAGCATCGACCGCAAAGTTTTTAATGTGGATAAGAGTCTTACGAGTGTTGGAGGTACAGCAGTAGATGTAATGAGAAATGTACCTTCTGTAAATGTGGACATTGATGGAAACGTGACTTTAAGAAATGCAAGTCCACAAATATTTGTGGATGGCCGTCCTACAACTTTGACACTTGATGAAATTCCTGCCGATGAAATTGAAAGTATCGAAATCATAACCAATCCTTCCGCGAAGTTTGATGCTTCCGGTGGAGGCGCAGGTATTTTGAATATCGTGATGAAGAAAAATAAAAAGCCGGGTTATAATGGAAATGTAAGAGCAGGAATGGACACACAAGGCGGGAACAATGCAGGTGGAAATATTAATATCAGGCAGGGAAAGATCAACTTTTTTGCAAGTGGAAATTATTTTCACTTTAAAGGAAAAAGCACCAATAAAACTGACCGCACAGATTATGTAAACGGCCTTACTTCTGACCTTCACGAATACAGCCGGCCTTTGCGCAACGGTCGTATGGCAGGAGGCAACATTGGTTTTGATTATTTTATGGACAACAGGAATACCCTGACTGTTTCCGGTGGTATCAGGAGGGGAAAATTTGGTGGAACTGAATTGATGGATATCACAAGAGACACAACCGATGCCGGAACGACAACTCATACTTTTGGCACAAGCAATAGCAACAGCAATTTTACCTGGGATAATTATAACGGCAAGATTAGTTTTAAACACAACTTTGCAAAGCCAAATAAATACATCACAGCTGATGCGAATTATAACCACAGCAAGAATACCAACGAGCAGGATATGGCAACGCAATATTTCAAAGCGGACAACTCGCCAAGCCAGCCTTTGTATCAGCAAAAAACTACAGGAAACGGTTCAAACAATAATATAATCATCCAGACGGATTATTCCAATCCTGTTTCAGACAAGATAAAAGTAGAAGCTGGGTTAAGAGCAGCAATGGGAAGTTCAGGCAGCGAGAATAATAATTTTATCATGAACCAGGCAACCGGTAAATATGAATCAGTGCAGGGTTTGAATAGTAAGTACAAATACAATGATGATGTATATGCCGGTTATGTTACATTTTCTCAAAAGATCAATGATTTTACTTACCAGTTGGGAGGCAGGATAGAAAGTTCAAAATATTCAGGTGAATTGGTTGATTCCAATGAAACATTCAGCAATTCATATCCGCTCAGCTTTTTCCCAAGTGTTTTTCTTACGCAAAAAATTAATGACAAGCAGGATATCCAATTGAATTATTCAAGGAAAATAAACCGCCCAAATTTTTGGCAACTCATTCCTTACTATGATTTTACTGATCCGCTCAACATCAGTGTTGGTAATGCTTCGCTCGTTCCGGAATTTACCAACTTGTTCGAATTGTCTTATAATTTGAACCTGAGAAATGGAAATAATTTTATTGCAACCGCCTATTTCCGGCAGAGCAATAATTTAATTTCACGTTACCAATATTGGGACAAGAATCCAAATCCTGCTTACAATGATTCTGTATTCATTTCCTCTTATGTGAATGCGAACAGTTCAGAAGCATATGGACTTGAGTTAACTTCAATGAACAAAATTGCTCCTTGGTGGAGCCTCACTGAAAATGTCAATTTTTATAATTCTCAAATCAACGGCAGTAACCTTACCACAGCAGGAGTTACGAATCAAAAATGGAGTTGGTTTGGAAAGATCAACAGTACATTTGAACTTCCTGCTAACTTCACAATACAGATAAATGGTGATTATACCAGCAAAACCATTCTTCCTCCGGGAAGAGGTGGTGGTGGCGGAAATCATTGGGGTGGAGGAAACCTTGCTACAGCAAACGGATATGCCTTGCCAGTTTGGGGCTTTGATGCAGCAATTAAAAAAGATTTCCTGAAAAACAAAACACTTTCAGTTTCCTTAAGCATGAACGATATTTTTGATACGCGTGTTACAAAAGTGCATTCTGTGTCCACATCTTCAAAAGATATTTCTTCTGTTCAGGATATTTGGCGCCAAAGAGATCCACAGCAGTTGAGGTTGAACGTAAGCTGGCGTTTTGGAAAAACAGATTTTTCACTTTTCAAAAGAAAAGATATGAACCAGCAAGGCGACCAAGGCGATATGCCGCCAATGGCACAATGAGTATTTAAAAAATATTAGATAAGCAGCCGGTTTGTACGCCGGCTGTTTTTTTTGCAGTAAATAAACTTTTCCCACCTTTTTATATTTTATACTGATAAGTAGTGAACAAATAGAAATCAATAATTTTTTTTCCGATTAATGAATTAAGCCATTCATCATGAAAGAAAAACACGCTTCAAAAAACCGTAATGGCATGTTAATTGATTAAGACTTTTTTATAAACTAAAAAATATTGTTATGGAAAAGATTAAAAGAATCTACCGGTCATTTTTAGCTTTAGCTTTTATGGTATTTTTCACCGGAATAACCTTCGCACAAGACAGTGCCGTTTCTTCTACTACTACCACGACAACCACTTCATCTTCCGGCGTGACTGTACAACCCTGGATGTGGATTGTTGGTGGCATCATTGTTTTGGTGATCATCATTGCATTGGTTAGCGGTGGTTCAAAAGACAGGGAAGTTGTGGTAACAAAAGAACGGACGATAGAATAATTTTATCGACCGGAAATTTTATATAAATGGCTGCTTCGGCGGCCATTTTTTATGTTTACTGTTGGTTTTCCTCTTCAGTGTTGCCTTTTTCATGCTTATCTTTGCGCCCCTTAAAACAATAAATATTTTACAGAGATGGCATTACAGGCAGGAATTGTAGGATTACCAAATGTGGGAAAATCAACTTTGTTCAACGCGGTGAGCAACAGTGCAAAAGCACAGGCGAGTAATTACCGTTTTTGTACGATTGAGCCGAATGTTGGTCTTGTAAACGTGCCCGATAAAAGATTGAATGTGTTGGCCGATTTGGTAAAACCGCAAAGAATCGTTCCAACACAAATAGAAATTGTGGACATTGCCGGTTTGGTAAAAGGCGCCAGCAAAGGCGAAGGTTTGGGTAATAAATTCCTTGCAAACATTAGAGAAGTGGACGCCATCATTCACGTGATCCGTTGTTTTGAAGATGATAATGTTTTAAGAGAAGAAGGGCCGATCAATCCAATTGCGGATAAGGAGATTATTGAAACGGAATTGCAATTGAAAGATTTGGAAGGTGTTGAGAAGAAGATTGCGCGTGTTGAAAAAATGGCGAAATCAGGAGACGCAAAATCGAGGCAGGAACTGGAGATTTTAACCAGGTGCAAGGCGCATCTCGAACAAGGGAAAAACATTCATTCATTAGGATTAACGAAAGAAGAAAAATCAATAGTTGCTGATAATTTTTTCCTGACTGATAAACCGGTTTTGTATGTTGCTAATGTGGATGAAGCTTCGATGCATACAGGCAATAAATATTCTGACGTCTTGGTAGAAGCAGCAAGAAAAGAAGGAGCACAGGTTATTGTTATGACCAATGCAATTGAAGCGCAAATCGCCGAATTCGAAGATCCGGATGACAAACAAATGTTTATGGATGAGTACAAGATGGAAGAGCCTGCTTTGGATCGGCTGATTCATTCTGCTTATGCACTTTTAAATTTATCAACCTATTTCACTGCGGGTGAACAGGAAGTTAGGGCGTGGACTATCCACAAAGGTTGGAAAGCACCTCTGGCCGCCGGTGTTATTCATTCTGATTTTGAAAAAGGATTTATTAAAGCAGAAGTAATTTCTTATGATGATTTTGTTCAGTATAAATCAGAAGCAGCTGCGCGCGAAAATGGTAAACTAAGGATCGAAGGAAAAGAATACATAGTGCAGGATGGCGATGTGATGCACTTCCGTTTTAATGTCTAATTCATCATCATTACTGATCAGCGGAATCAGGTCTTTCATGCACAATCACTTTACTGGTGTCTCCTTTATGTACTTGTGTTGTAGTATCCGGCAAAGCGGTTGTATTTGGTTTTGTCTCACCGCAACTCCTCGAAAAATACCAAAGAATAAAAATGACAATAACGATGGTTACTAATGGGATCAGCCATCTGGGTCTGTCAACCGGTTTCCTGATCTCCCGTGTTGCTTCTTTTTCTTCAGGTGTTTTTTCTTCAGCCATTATGAACAGTTTTTAAATGAAAAGAAAAATTGGCCAAGGTTTCCGATGCTTTGCCAATAAATTTCTAATGTATAAAAACTTTCTGCCTCAAAAGTTATACCGCAAAATGAACAGGGGCAAACTGTATTTAACCAGTGTTTCTTTTCTTTGAAGACAAGAGTCCATGTTGCTAAAAGAGAAACTCGCAATTGCAGAAGAAATCTTGAATGTAGGTTTCAATATGATGTACTCCTCCTATAAGGTGTAAAACAACCTTTAAATTTTTGTACAAATCTTACCGCACTTTTAATTACTAAACTTCAAAAGAAGAGATGTTTTGTACAATGGTGGTAGAATCCTCCAAAACTGAACTATTGGATTTAGTTACTGAGCCCGATCTTGACAAGTACCAAAAAAGTAGGAAAACTACCACAATGAGAACATAAATGATCCACATTGGAAAATTTTGAGGCTTGTGTAATTCCTCAATGGCCCTCAATTGTTCAGGCGTTTTTTCTTCCATAACATTAGGTTTTAAATATGAGAAATGATCTCAAAAGTAATACCTAAACCTAAATGGAACCAGAACGCTCAACAGGTAAGGCTGTTTATTGCGGAAGCAAAACTTTATCAATCACATCATAAACACCGTTGACTCCATGATTGTCGAGACTCACGGCAGTTGCCGGAGCACCTGAAAATGGAGCGCCACCGGGAGGAAATGTTCCCAAACCTGTAAACTTCAGATCGGTTACAAATGGTCCTGTAAAAGTGGCCTGAGCCATTACGCCGGGATGAGCAGAAACTGATGAGTTTACAAGAGTTTTATAGAAAGAAGGTGTAGTTGAAAAATTATTTGAGAAAGCCCTGATGTTTGGTTCAATAGCTCCTGTGTAAGGATTTGGACTTGCCAAAAAGTGATAAGCAAGAATTCCTCTAACGGTTGATGCAGGCAATGCGCTGTAAAGAACAGGATTATTAAAAACAATTGGACCTGAAACCAAAGTATTTGCTAACAATGTGGCATTCGCAGCATCATATCCTTGTTGCAACATGTAAGAATAAATAAATCCGAAGAGCATTGTCTGGAACGCTTCATTATTGGGTGCAAGCACAGTCATATTGGTTACAGGATAAGCAAGTAACGAATCAAATCTGTTTAGCCCAACCTGACCGCTATCTGCTCTTTGGATAGCAGCTTTAAAATAAGTGAGGTCAGGATTGTTGTCAATCATATCTTTCAAGGTCTGGGAAGGAGGCGCAACAATTGCTCCCACTTCATGAATGACGCCGTTTTTCAACTTAATATCAGCCTTGGTTACGGGGATCGTATTGTCGTAAAATGCGCCATTTGACACTGATGGAAAGGTTGTCAATTTTAAAGGAAGAGGAACGCCCGGCAATTGACCGATTGTTATTGATGTGGGCAATTGTTCATTTGGAAAAGAGGTGCTTATGTCGGTGCTTAAAAATTGTCTGCCGGGAATAATCGCATAGCCAACAATTCCTCCAAGTGTTTGAACGGGCAATGTATTCAATACATCTATGGATGGAATTCCTGAAGCTCTAAAGGCATTGTTGGTTGGTAAAAAAACGGTGAATTCTGTGCTGTCAGCACCCAATTGGGCAAGCTGACCCGTTTTTGTTGCAGCTGCTGCAAAAAAACTATATGCTGTATCAGTATTAATCTGGTCAGCTATGGTAACTGTACTGTTATTGACAGGCGGATATTCAATTGGTGTTGCTTCCGGAAGTTGCTTATTGCATGAAGTGATCAGCAAACTGAAACAAGCAACACTTAGCAAGAGTCTGAAATAATTTCTTTTATTATTAATATTTTTCATAATCGTTAATTGAGTGGTGAGCAATTTCTGGATTTTAAAATACATTGTAACCAATGCTTACATAATACAATCCGCCAATGGCAGGATCGCCAAAACCGTTGATGTAATATTGGTTCAATATATTGGTGCCGCCAATCTTCAACATGATCTTTGGGTGAAAAAATTTGTAGCTAATTTGTGCGTTTACTGTTTGATAAGGCGGAACAACCCCGTTGGCGAAATCTCCTTCATAATTAATTTTATCCTGCCAACGGTAAGTGACGTTGAATCCAAAACGGTTTTGCTTTCCAAATCCTGTATTAGCAATTGAACCTCCAGCTCGTAAAGCCGGTGTATTGAATCCGGCAATGAATCCCGTTGGAACTTTATCCAGATGGTCAGAGGAAATATTTCCGTCCACTAAAAAGTTATGGGGAAGCGAATACGTGAGTCCCAGGCCAAATCCATAAGTATTTACATTTCCCTTCACGTTAGTAGGAACAGAATAAGTTGTCACCAGCGCTGGATTGTTCAGGTTGGCCTTGACGGTTGCAGGATCAGTAAACACACTTTTATCGTTATTTACTGATTGCGCAACAAGCGTTCTTGAAATGAAATCATGATAAGTTCCGTAGTAACCATATAAGTCGATGAGTAACTTTTTATCGATCAAAAGACCTTTATATCCTGCTTCGAAAGAATTAACTGTTTCTGCTTTGAATTTTTCCAGTTGCGCTTCCTGTGGATTTCCTGCAAATAAATTATCATCTATTGCATAAACGGGATTCGTATCGAAATGATAATAGGTTTTGAAAGAGGGAACGCCACCGATCAAAGCCGTTCCACCTGCAACCCTTAGGTTGATCCATTGTTGCTGGGTAGAACCAAACCGGTAAGCCTGCTGATAAGATAAACGAATGTTATTATCCTCTGCAACTTTGATTACTGCGGAAAGCCTTGGTGTAAATCTTCCGGCAAAATTTTCATTCTTATCGTACCTGCCGGAAGCGATTATTTTCAACCTGTCTTTTAAAATCTTTTTGGTTGCCTGCACGTAAGCGCCCACTTCATTGATAGGAATTTTTCCGGTTGAATCTGCAAAAAGAGTTCCTTCAGAATTCAAAACATATTTTTTGTAATTAGCCCCCACAAGAACATCTGCCACTTTTGATGTTTTATCAGAAAGGTCGTATTGTCCTTCAATATTGTACAAATCTGTTTTATCAACAAATAAACCGCCGCCTTGTGAAATCGGTATGCTTCTTACCTGGTCATAAAGCTTTTTAAATTCTGCTGAGCCAGCTGCAGGTCTTCCAATGTCGGCCACTCCTCGTGCGTATTGATGGGCTGCAATATCTGTTTCACCAGCGAGTTTTGCATTCAAAAAAGCAATGGCATATTGAGCATACCAACCATCTGCGCCTCCGCTTGGTTTCCATGCTTCATTCACCAATCTCGTGGTCACTGTAGCATTGTAAGAGTCTCCTGCATTTTCCTGTGTTGTATAAGCCCTCACAAACCATTTTGGATTCACCAGTTCCAGTTTATACTGGCCAATATTAAAATTTAATAAAGAATAGCGATCGCTGCCTGTGTAAACACTCGTGCCCGATCCCCAGTTTACCTCTGCATTCAAATTAGTGTTATCGGTTATTTTATAACTCGCTTCACCATTAAATTTTAAATTCCACGTTTTTGGATCAACGATATCTTTTTCATTATAACCTGTTCTCGAAACGAGCATTGATGCCGGGAAAGAATTGATGTAAGGTGCATAAAAGGGTGCTGCCTCGGCTAATGGATTAAAAACATTGGTGCGGATATCTGCAGTTGTTTCATCTCCATAAACATTAATACCGTCATAATTCGGATCTGTCGATCTGGTACCATTTTTTAAACTTCCTGCTGTTCCCAAACGGTCGTAATCGCGGTAATCATGCGCCACCCAATCTTTGGCTGTCAAATATTCTCCGCCAATTTTAAAAGCAAATTTATCAGTCACTTTTTTCGCCCAACGCAATTGAAAATCGTAATAAGGTGAAGCGCTTCTTTCAGGGTTATCAATGTTCATCACGCCGGATTTTACCTGTGCAGAAAGTCCCTGGTAACGAAAAGGATCTTTGCTTGTCATGATAATTGCACCATTCATCCCGCCCGGACCATAAAGAGCAGAAGAAGCGCCAGGCAACAATTCCACGCTTGCCACATCTAAATCAGTAAGGCCGATTATATTGCCGACGGAAAAGTTCAATCCAGGCGCCTGGTTGTCCATTCCATCCACAATTTGGTTTAATCTTAAATTACCACTTCCATTAAAACCACGGGTTGTAGGTGAAGTAAAAGTGAGCGAAGCATTTACAACATCCACACCTTTTAGATGAGAGATAATATCATAAAAAGAAGGCTGTGGGGAATTCCTGATATCAGCAGCACTAATCCTTTCTATCGTTACAGGCGATTCAAGAATTCGTGAAGGAGTTCTTGTTGCTGCCACAACTACTTCCTGCCCAAGTGTACTGGCCGTTTGCAGGGTTACATTAACTGAAGTTGAAAAATTGGATACTTCTACTTCCTGCTGGTGATAACCAATAGAGGAAATTATCAGCGTGAAAGGAGGAGATTGTTTCGTGTCAAGTGAAAAATCACCGTTCTCATCGGTGTAAGTTCCTTCTGTACCTCCTTTAATTGTTACAGATACTGCCGGAATTCCTTCGCCAGTTGACTGGCTGATTACTTTTCCTTTAATACTCTTTTGTTGCGCAGAGCTTGTTGCTGATAGTGCGAGGAAAAGAAAAAATAAGCTCGTAAGCTGGATTATTTTTCTCATATACGTATGATTTTGGTTAGCAAATCATAAGCAAATTAACGCTTGTATTGTTGTAATTAAAAATTATTTTTAGCTGTAAGGGTTCTTCCATCTTTGATTCTTCAAATTCCTAAAAATAATACGCATTTTTGCAGCTAATATTATTCAAGATGAATTCTTTCTCATTTCCCGGCCAAACCAATTTTTACAAAGGAAAAGTAAGAGATGTTTATACGATCAATGATCGCCTCTTGGTAATGATCGCCAGTGATCGCATTTCAGCTTTCGATGTGATTTTACCCAAACCCATCCCCAACAAAGGCCAGGTTTTGAACCAGGTAGCGGCTTACATGCTCAATGCTACAAAAGATATTTGTAAAAACTGGTTGCTGGAAACGCCAGCACCAAACGTTTCTGTTGGCCTTAAGTGCGACCCTTTTAAAGTGGAAATGGTCGTTCGCGGAAATCTTACAGGCCATGCGTGGCGGACTTATTCCTCCGGCAAAAGAACCTTATGCGGCGTTTCATTGCCTGAAGGGTTAAAGGAAAATGATTATTTCCCACAACCAATTATTACTCCTTCAACTAAAGCAGCCGAGGGACATGATGAAGACATCAGCAAGGAAGAAATAATCCACAGAAATATTGTTTCAAAAGAAGATTATGAACAACTGAAAAAATATACGCTCCAACTTTTTGCCAGAGGAAAAGAATTGGCTGCAAAAAGAGGATTGATCCTCGTGGATACAAAATATGAGTTTGGAAAACTGGGTGAAGAAATTATTTTGATTGATGAAATTCATACACCAGACAGTTCACGCTATTTTTATGCAGATGGCTTTGAAGAACGCCAACAAAAAAGTGAAAAACAAAAGCAATTGAGCAAAGAATTTGTGAGGGAATGGCTGATCGAAAATAATTTTATGGGAAAAGATGGCCAGCAGGTTCCTGAAATGAGTGATGAATGGATTTCGACTATCCGTAACCGTTATATTGAGCTATATGAAAAGTTGATTGGTGAAAAATTCGTTCCTGAATCACTATCCGCTGAAGAAACGAAGGAAAGGATCCTTTCTTCTTTAAAAAAATACGAGTCTGGTCAGTAAAGGAACAATTAATTCAAATTTTTATTCTGATGTGAACGCACTTTTAATTTATCTACTTTTGCGACCATGTCAATTTCTCTTTTTAATCCTTTTGAAACCCTTCATTTTGAAGAAAAGACCTGCTTTTTAACAGGCGAAGATTTAACCTCAACAGATCAAAAAATTTCCGTTTTCCCCAATTGGATCCTGGATCGGTTTTCACTTCGCGAACAGAAGTTTAAGATGATCGATAATGTAACAGGAATTCGTTATAGTGATCTACAACTTCCCTGTTCTGATAAAGTAAGAAATGCATTTGAAGAACTTGAATCAGAAATAAAATCGACGATAGAAAATGGAACTGAGGCGATAAAAAAAGTTCTTCAGGAACGCTTGTTTTTGTGGATGGGAAAATTCGTTTACGGCGTATTGTATCATGACCTTGTTTTAGCAATCAGTCGCTCCAAAAAAAGAGCCGGTGCGAAAGATTTTCAACTTTCGCCGGCACTTAAATTGAGATTCTCAAAGTTTCATTTGATGTTGCAATCGCTCATTGTTCCCATGGAATTTATAGGTGCGAAACCATGGAGCATCGTGATCGTAAATCTTAAATATTCAAAAGACATTTTTAATTACAAGGACGAACCGACGAATCTTAATTTTTCAATTGGATTAAATGGATCAGGAATCATTGCCTGCCTCCAGGATAACGGAGCGGTTGCAAAAAAAGAGGAAGAACTTTTGAAAAATATTGGCGATCAAACCCTTCATCCTATTCAGTTTGAAGAATTGTCTGCGCGGTTTTTATACGACAATTATTTATTGAAAAACCATGGGCAAAATAAAATTTCTGTTGAGGAAGATAAAGTGATCATTGAATCATTTGCGGCTGAAGAAAAAACAGGAGAGCCAATTTTTGCTTCCTGGGATGATGATATGTTTGCACAGGTTTTGGCCGGTTATTGGGAACCCTGGGGCTTTACCAAAAAGGACATCATTAATTTTCCCGATTCACCGGTGAGTTTTCTTGAAAATGATTTTACTCATGATTTTATCAAGCCAGAATCGATAGAATTGCCTTTTTAATTTTCTTTTAAAATAATAACTTTCAAATTTCTCTTCTTATCTTTTCAGAAGACTTTCTATTTATTGACCTAAACAAAAAAATTGTTATGCCGAAAAACAATTCAAAAAATTCACGCAGAGCTTTTATTGCCAATGTTACAAAAGGCGTTGTTGGCGCTTCCTTGTTGCCAACCATTATCACAGCAAGGGACAGGAAACGAAATTATTTGCAAATGATAAGAGATCAGCAAAGGTTTTCTGCCAACGATATGGTGCAGGTTGCATTGATCGGTGCAGGCAACATGGGAACTGCTGACGCCTCAACTTGCATAACTGTGCCGGGTGTAAAATTGGTCGGCGTTTGCGATTTATATGACGGGAGATTGGCAGCTGCTAAAAATCGTTGGGGAAATGATCTTATCGCCACGCGCGATTATCGTGAAATCCTTGGAAATCCTTCGATTGACGCGGTGATCATTGCAACGCCTGATTTTTGGCATAAAGATATTTCTGTGGCTGCGATGGATCAACATAAGCATGTTTATTGTGAAAAGCCAATGGTACATGATATTTCAGAAGCGCCGGCAGTGGTGGCCGCACAAAAAAGAAATAATGTTGTTTTTCAGGTGGGAAGCCAGGGCATGAGTTCTTTGGGAAATGAAAAAGCAAAACAATTGTTGAAAGAAGGTGCGATTGGTGCGCTCAATTATGCGGAAGGATTTTGGGCCCGGATGTCTCCGGTTGGCGCATGGCAATATCCAATTCCTGATGATGCTTCGCCTTCAACTGTTGACTGGGATAGGTATTTGGCGATCACAACCAAACGTCCTTTTGACAAACTGCGTTTTTTCCGTTGGAGAAATTATCGCGATTATGGAACCGGCGTTGCAGGTGATTTGTTTGTTCATTTATTTTCTAGCCTTCATTTCATCACCGGATCGATGGGGCCGAATAAAATAATGGCTACAGGCGGACTTCGTTACTGGAAGGACGGCCGTGAAGTTCCTGATGTAATGTTAGGCATGTTTGATTATCCGGAAACAAATGTTCATCCGGGATTTAATCTTTCACTTCGTGTAAATTTTGTGGATGGAACAGGTGGAACAAATTACCTGCGCATGGTGGGCAGCGAAGGTTCAATGACGGTAGAATGGGATAAAGTAACGGTTTATAAAAATAAATACGAAGAAGACGAAACTGATCCGCTGGCGCAATCAAAAAATATGGCGGATTCCGGAAACCAATATGTTTATCATCGCAAAAAAATGCTTGATCCTGACACGCTCATTTATAAAGCAGAAGAAGGTTATAAAGGTGCCCATTTTGATCATCATTATAATTGGATCAATGCGATTCGCGCTCATGGGCAGGTTGCGGAAAATCCTTTGTTCGGTTACCGCGCTGCCGCTCCTGCGCTCTTATGCAACCAAAGTTATTTTGACAACAAAATCGTTCAATGGGATCCTGTGAATTTGAAAGTAGTGTAAACAAAGAAGGGTAGTAAACGAACAAATTATTTGATTTTTTATCCTGCGTCTAAATCTCAAGAGAATCGTAAAACAATTTATCCTTTTACTTTTGCCGGATGAAAATCAAATGCTCGGAAGAAGAAGTTGTTATTTTCAAAAAGATAAGCGAAGCCGCACGGGAACTGCAAATGCCCGCGTTTGTCATTGGTGGCTTTGTACGTGATCAGCTTTTAGGCAGACCGACAAAAGATGCAGATATTGTTTGTGAAGGTGATGGAATAGAACTGGCCAATAGAACCGCTGCAAAATTTTCTCCCAAACCACATGTTAGTTTTTTCAAAAATTTTGGTACGGCGCAAATAAAAATATTATTGGGAAATATTCCATTTGAAATTGAATTCGTGGGCGCCAGGAAAGAAAGTTACAACCGTGGCAGCCGCAAACCTGATATTTTGCCGGGCACCCTGGAAGAAGACCGGATGAGAAGAGATTTTACGATCAACACACTTGCAGCAGATTTGGAAAAAGATAATTTTTTGGAACTCATTGATCCGCTCAATGGATTGGAGGATATTGAAAATAAGATCATCAAAACACCGTTGCCGCCAGATCAAACTTTTATTGATGATCCGTTGCGAATGATGCGTGCAATACGTTTTGCGACTCAATTAAAATTTGAAATTGAAGCGAAAACTTTCAGGGCGATTATAGATCATAAAGAGAGAATTAAAATCGTGAGCGGCGAAAGAATTATTGATGAACTGAACAAAATTGTAATGGCCGATAAACCTTCTGTTGGTTTTGATCTGTTGTATCAAACAGGTTTGCTCAAAATTATTTTTCCGCAAATGGTTGCGCTCGTCGGTGCTGAATTTATTGACGGTAAGGGCCACAAGGACAATTTTTATCACACGCTGCAGGTTTTGGATAATATTTCTGAACATACTAATGATCTTTGGTTGCGTTGGGCCGCCATTCTGCACGACATTGCCAAACCTGCAACGAAAAAGTTTGAAGATGGCCATGGCTGGACGTTTCACGGGCATGAAGTTGTTGGAGGAAGAATGGTTCCTAAAATTTTTGCGCAGTTAAAATTGCCTTTGAACGAAAAAATGAAGTTCGTAAGAAAAATGGTTGAGTTGCATTTGCGGCCAATCAGCCTTACAAAAGAGAACATAACGGACTCGGCTATACGCAGATTGCTCGTTGATGCAGGTGATGATCTTGAAAGCTTGATGATGCTTTGCAAAGCCGACATCACTTCCAAAAACAAAATGAAGGTGCGGCTCTACCTTGCCAATTTTGGAATGGTAGAAAACCGTTTGAAAGAGGTGGAAGAAGCAGATCATTTACGCAACTGGCAACCGCCAATCACCGGTGAAATTATTATGAAAGAATTTGGACTTCCTCCTTCGCGGATGGTCGGTGAAATTAAAAATGCAGTAAGAGAAGCGATTCTGGAGGGTGAAATTCCTAATGATTTTAACGCGGCTTTTGATTACATGAAAAAGGTGGCGCAGGATATGGGTGTTAAATAACTTTTTTATTTAATGCCAACACCACTCTTTTTTTTGGTTTTTTGCTTTATTGGACTGAGCGACTCAATTAAAAAGTAAGCCTTAAATTTGTGGTATGGCAGTTTTAAAATTCAGAGTTTATTGGGAAGAAGATGAAAGTGTTTACCGCGATGTGGTGATCAAACATTCACAGACTTTTTTTGACCTGCACAATTGCATTTTGAAATGTTATGAGTTTGATAATAAACATCACGCCACATTTTATCGCAGTAACGACCACTGGCAACGCGGCCGCGAGATAAGCCTCGAAAAATATGATAAGGAATACAAAGCCGAGCCGCTAATAATGAAGGAAACGCCGATTGGCAAAGAGATCCGGGAACCAAACCAGAAGTTTATTTACGTTTACGATTTTCACAAAAACTGGACTTTCCTGGTTGAACTGATTAATGTAAATAAAGATGAAGATCACAAGCTTGAATATCCTTGTTGCAGTCGCAGCGAGGGAATTGCGCCGAGCCAATATGGAACCAAAGGATTGATCAATGAAAAGCTTTCAGAAATAGAAGAAAAATATGATTTAAATACAGCGGTTATGGCAGACGGATATGGCCAGGAAGGCGATGAAGAAGATGCCGATACTGAAGAAGAAGAAGTTGACGAAGAACAAAGCGACGAATTATAAAAATTGAATTGGCCGGTTCTTTACAAACCAGCAATTACATGAATAAAAAAACCTGCATCATCATTGCCGGACCAACGGCGGTCGGGAAAACATCTTACGGAATTGAAATTGCCCAAAAGTATCACACACAAATTATTTCTGCGGACAGTCGCCAATGTTTTAAAGAATTAAACATTGGGGTAGCCAAACCTTCGGAAGAACAACTTCAAAAAGTAAAACATTATTTTATCAATTCTCATTCGATTCACGAGGAAGTAAATGCTCGTGTATTCGAAGAATATGCTTTGGAAACTATTCAAAAAATTTTTGAGGAAAACGATACAGCCATAATGGTTGGTGGCACCGGCTTGTACATCAAAGCTTTCATGGAAGGCCTGGATGAAATTCCTGAAGTGAACGAAAATCTTCGTGAAGAAATAAATAATAGTTACCGCAAAAAAGGTTTGGAATGGTTGCAGAACGAGATCAAAAAAAATGATCCTGTTTTTTTTGAAAAAGGGGAGATGCAAAATCCACAAAGAATGTTGCGTGCTTTGAAAGTGAAATTATCAACCGGAAAATCAATTCTGGATTTTCAAAAAAAAGAAAAAGCAAAAAGAAATTTTGAAATAAAAGTTCATTTACTGGAACTACCCCGGGAAAAACTATATCAACATATTAATCTACGGGTAGACCAAATGATGGAAAGCGGTTTATTAAAAGAAGCAGAAAGTTTGTATCCTTTTAAAAAACTGAATGCCTTACAAACTGTAGGTTACAAAGAGTTGTTCGATTATTTTGATGGTAAAATTTCTTATGAAAAAGCAGTGGATGAGGTCAAAAAAAATACAAGGCATTATGCAAAAAGACAAATGACCTGGTTTTCAAAATACCTGCAAAATAAAAATTAGCTGAATTTGTTTTTTCGCTATTTAAACCACTTTTAAAACACAATCCAATGGCCTTTAAATTTTCCATTTGAAAATTCAAGAGTAGGTGCCGGAAACTTCACAGCGTTTAAAACAAACAACAAAACTTTTATCCCTTTTTTATTCGTGTGAATTTTTGTGAAATCCACATCCGGCGAAAGAAACCACTGCCGATATCGTTTGATATCCTGCCTGTCAAAAATCACATTTCCGTTTTCGTCGTAGCCGATATTTTTTGTTCCGCCAAACATTCCTTCAGCACCGTAACCTACTGAAAAATTTAGCCATCGCGGTAATTTTGATTTAGGAAAAAATGAATGAATGTTGGCGCTTAACCAATAAGTTTGGCCGTTGTAATCTTTTATAAATCTTTGAATTTCTGCATTGCCGTACAAATCATCTGCTCGTTTATCGAGTTGTGGCGAGCCATAATTTTTCCGGTGGAATGAAAATTTAATTTGAATTTTTTCATCATTCCATGCAAGTTGCTGGGAAATAAATGCGCCGGAACCAACTATGTTTGCTACAAAATCACCCGGACTGAAACCGTACTGCGAAGAAAATCCGTCGAGGACTTCAATGATGGATTGATAAGCCACACCACTCAATCCTCCTATCCAGATACTTTTTTTTCTTGGTAAACCTGCCCAGCGCCACAACTCCATGCTGGCCCGGCTTTCAGAATATGCGCTGTAAATGTGGCCAATTTTATCCATCTGCAACCATTCATTATCATCATTAAAAAAATGAAATCCGGAGCGTGGATATTTTGCGTACCAGATTGCATTTAAACCCACAAGTGCCCCACCATAACCAACGATATTGGCAGCAGTTACCAAATGAATTCTTTTTTTATTGTAGGGATAACTGACAAACGAATCTTTTGGTTGCTTTTTTGCTTGAAAAATTGACGTGTTGACAACGCCGGATTTAACGATCAAATTTTCCTGTGCAAATGATGATTGAAAAGTGAACAGTAAAGCAACAAAAAACGGTAAAAATTTTTTTGGTTTATCATTGAGTGGAAGCATCAAACAAAAATAAGAGTAACGTGTTAGTAATTAATAATAAATCAAATTGAATATCTTTAAATTGTAAAAAAATTAAGAGTATGGATACAAAAACAGAAAACAGGATTAACCAATGGCTTTCGGGCGATTATGATGAAGAAACGAAAAAATCAATAAAAGATTTGCAACAAATCGATCCGGGTCAACTAGAAGACGCGTTTTATAAAGATTTGGAATTTGGTACCGGTGGACTTCGTGGTATCATGGGCGTTGGCACTAACAGGATGAATAAATATACTGTTGGAATGGCTACGCAGGGATATGCAAATTACCTGAAGCAATCCTTCCCGGAAGTGAAGGTGGCAATTGCACATGATGTTAGAAATAACAGTAGGAAATTCGCTGAAATTGCTGCTGATATTTTTGCTGCAAACGGAATAAAAGTTTTCCTGTTTGAATCCATAAGACCAACGCCGGAGTTGAGTTTTGCGATCAGAACTTTAGGTTGCCAGGGTGGAATTGTGATCACGGCTTCTCACAATCCAAAAGAATACAACGGCTACAAAGCTTATTGGAAAGATGGTGGACAATTGGTGCCGCCACATGATAAAAATGTAATTGCAGAAGTTGAAAAAATCAAAAGCATTGATGATGTAAAATGGAAAGGTCATTCTGAAAATATAACATTGGTTGGAAAAGATGTTGATGACGCTTACCTTAAAATGGTGAAAGGTCTGAGCGTTGATCCCTCAGCTTGTATTAAAGAGCACGACTTAAAAATTGTTTACACGCCAATCCATGGGACCGGAATTATGTTGGTACCGAAAGCATTGGCAGAATATGGATTTGATAATGTTCATATTGTTCAGGAACAATCAAATCCGGATGGAAATTTCCCGACGGTTATTTATCCTAATCCTGAGGAAAAAGAAACAATGAGTATTGGCTTGAAAAAAGCCAAAGAACTGGATGCGGATATCTTATTGGGAACCGATCCTGATGCAGATCGTGTAGGCATTGGCGTTAAAGACAATCATGGAAATTGGGTTTTGTTAAACGGAAATCAAACTGCGTTGATCGTTTTTAATTACCTGATAGAAGCGAGAAAAGAGAGTGGCAAAGCGCAACCAAATGACATGGTGGTAAAAACGATTGTAACCACTGACATGATCGATAAAATTGCCGCAGATAAAAATATTACCTGTTACAATGTACTTACCGGTTTTAAATGGATCGCCGAATTGATAAGGGAAAAAGAGGGAATAGAAAATTATGTGGTTGGCGGTGAAGAAAGTTTTGGTTTGATGATCGGCGATAATGTGCGCGATAAAGATGCGATAAGCGCGGTTGCGATGATCTGCGAAATCGCCGCAGTCGAAAAGCAAGAAGGTCGTACACTTTTTCAAAAACTCATGGACTTATATGTGAAGTATGGTTTTTATTACGAAAAATTAATTTCGCTAACTAAGAAAGGAATGAATGGTTCCAAAGAAATTGCCGATATGATGCAAGGCTATCGCGATAATCCTCCCACGGAAATTGCCGGTAGTAAAGTGAAGGAGATTTTGGATTATCAACTTCAAACAAAGAAAGATCTTTTTAGCGACGAAACTGGAAAAATTGATTTACCTAAAAGCAATGTGCTTCAGTTTTTTCTGGAAGACGGAAGCAAAATTTCTGCGCGACCGAGTGGCACCGAACCTAAGATCAAATTTTATTTCAGTGTTCATAAACCGCTCAATTCGATAGATGAATTTGACAAAACTCAAAAGGAACTCGACGAAAGAATTGATAATATTATTACTTCAATGAATTTGAAATAAGGTTATTGATTTTTACGATTTGAAAGGCTACCCCCGAGTAGCTTTTTTATTGTTTTTTACTCCAAATATTCAAAGGATAAACAAACAGGTTTTTTAATATTTTTAAGCTTTTGAAAGCTGATTTTTGATAAAATTAAGATAATAAATCTATGTATATAGTTGATATAATATAATTTAAGTCAATTTTCGTTTTTGGCATCATTTTAGCGCCTATAAGGGTAGAAATGAAAATCAAAAAGCTCATTTTGATCCAATAACCTGGAAATTTACCATCCAATTTTTATGAATAATTTGGTTCAATTTTTTCTGGAAGACTACCGGTTTTAAGTTATTATTGAAGAACCTAAGAACTTGGGCAACATCAAATGTTGCCCTATTTTTTTGTGCTAAATCGACAAGTTTTCAATTTTTTTCTGCAAACTAACCTGTTTCCCTGAAATTAATTTTTGGAATGGCAGCAATTAATCTTTGGGTATATTCTTTTTTGGGATGCAAGTAAATTTCATCTGCCGTTCCTGATTCTTCAATCTTTCCTTTGTTCATTACCATGATCCGATTGCTGATGTAATGAACCACGCCGAGATCGTGGGAAATAAAAATGCAGGTGAAGCCAAGTTCATCCTTCAGGTCGTTCAATAAATTAAGCACCTGTGCTTGTACACTTACGTCCAATGCAGAAACGCTTTCGTCACAAATGATAAAATCAGGATTTAATGAAAGTGCCCGTGCTATGCAAATTCTTTGTCGTTGTCCACCACTGAATTCATGAGGATAACGATTAAAATATTCAGGTTTCAAATCAACCTTTTCCAACAGATCGATTATCTTTTCTTTGCGTTGCTTTTGGTTCGGAAGAATCGAATGAATCTTCATTGGTTCATTGATGGCTTCCCCGATCGTCAACCGCGGATTCAACGATCCATACGGATCCTGGAAAATGATCTGAATATCTTTGCGCATTTTTCTCATTTCATCTGCGGGGATTTCAGCCAGGTTAATTCCATTGAAAAATATGCTTCCCGATGTTGGTTCGATCAAACGCATTAAAGTGCGACCCAGCGTGGTTTTGCCGCAGCCGCTTTCTCCCACCAAACCGACGGTTTCTCCTTTTTCAACTGTAAAGCTTACATCATTTACAGCTTTGAACTCTCTTAAAACTTTTCCAAAGAAGTTTTTCTTAATGGGGAATGCCACTTCCAAATTTTTTACTTCGAGTAAAGGTTCATTTGCTGATGAAGATTTTTGCTCTGAAGTTTTTATCTCAACTTTCAAATGTTTTTCGTTTTCGCCTCCTAAAAAATCACTGATCACCGGTAATCTTTTTCCTTTTGATGAAGCATTGGGTCTGCAAGCAAGCAAGGCACGAGTGTAAGGATGTTGCGGATTTTTGAAGATTTCTTTTACCGCCCCGGTTTCCACTACATCTCCTTTGTACATCACGATCACCTTGTCTGCAATCTCCGCAACCAAGCCTAAATCATGCGTAATGTAGATCACACTCATTTGTTGTTGCAACTGCAAATCTTTGATCAATTGCAGAATTGTTTTTTGGACAGTAACATCCAGCGCGGTAGTTGGTTCGTCAGCAATCAACAATGAAGGCTGGCAACTGATTGCCATTGCTATCATCACTCTTTGTTTTTGTCCGCCACTTATTTCATGAGGAAAACGATTGAAGATCGCCGCAGGATCTGGCAGTTTTACGCGGTCAAATAATTGGATCGTTTTGGCTTCTGCTTCTTTATCAGAAATATTTTCATGAATTTTTATTGCTTCAACCACTTGTTTGCCGCAACTTTTGACAGGGTTCAACGAGGTCATTGGTTCCTGGAAGATCATTGAAATTTTGTTACCCCTGATCTTTCTCAATTCTTTTTCATCAAGTTGAAGAATGTTCACTTGTTTCGTTCCATCTTCAGAAAAGAGAATGCTGCCGGTTTTATATTTTGCCGGCGGCGATGGAAGTAGTTGCAAAATGGATAAAGAAGTTACCGTTTTTCCAGAACCGGATTCGCCAACAATGGCAACAGTTTCACCGTGATTGATATCAAAAGAAATATTTTTTACAGCCGAAGTAGTACCGGTCTCAGTAACAAAATCAACACTGAAATCCTTTATTTGAAGAAGAGGGTTCAAGTTAAAAGTAATAAGTTAGAGGTTATATGTTACAGTGAAGAATAAATTATATACAAAGAAAAACTGTTTGGCTTTTTGCCGTATGCCTTTGCCTTCCGCATTCATTAAAACTTCAAATGCCGAACGGTCAAACCGTTATTGATCAATTGTTTCAATGATTCAATTCCAATTGTCAGGTGCATTTTTACAAATTGCTCGGTTACTTTGGCGTCGCTTTCAATCGTTTTCACACCTTCCGGAACCATTGGTGAATCACTCACCAACAATAAAGCACCAGTGGGAATTTTATTATAAAAACCGACAATGAAAATCGTGGCAGTTTCCATATCTACAGCATAAGCTCTTATTTTTCTAAGATAACCTTTCAGTACTTCATCATGTTCCCAAACACGACGGTTGGTGGTGTAAACTGTTCCTGTCCAATAATCCACAGAATGATCACGAATAGTGGTTGAGATCGCTTTTTGAAGCGCGAATGCTGGCAATGCCGGCACTTCCGGCGGAAAATAATCGTTGGAAGTTCCTTCGCCTCTTATTGCCGCAATGGGCAGAATCAAGTCGCATATCTTATTTCTTTTTTTCAAACCGCCACATTTGCCGAGGAACAAAACCGCTTTCGGTTCAATTGCGCTGAGCAAATCCATGATCGTCGCGGCGCCCGGACTTCCCATTCCGAAATTAATTATTGTAATATCGCCCGCTGTGGCACATTCCATTGCTTTTTCCACACCCACAATTTTTACGTTGTGAATTTCTGCAAACATTTTTACATAATTGCTAAAATTGGTAAGCAAAATGTAAGAACCAAAATTTTCCAATTTCTCGCCTGTGTACCTTGGGAGCCAGTTATTTACAATCTCTTTTTTCGTCTTCATGTCTTGATGCTCTTTTAAAAATTTGTTGGTGCCGATAAAAATACGATTTTACAATTTACATTGCATAAATTAACAGCAACAGCATTCCTAACAGCGGATATTAAATGATTAAGATCGATTTTCCAAAAGAGAAACCAAGGATAAGAAAGACCAATGATGTGAATGAGATCTTTGACACGATCCGGAAAAAGTGGCTTGTGCTGACACCTGAAGAATGGGTGCGGCAAAATATTATTCTTTTTCTGCTTCTTCAAAAAAAATATCCATCAACGCTGATTTCAGTTGAAAAAGAAATAAAGCTCGCAGACTTAAAAAAGCGTTACGATATTGTTGTTTTCGACAGGCAAATGCTTCCGTGGATGATCATTGAATGTAAAGAAATGAATGTGATGCTTTCGAACAAAACACTTGACCAGGTCCTGCGTTATCATATTTCTATTCCTTCCAAATACCTGATAATTACAAATGGCAGCCATTGTTTTGGCTTTGAAAAGAATGAAGGCCGCTTTGTAGAAACGAATGTTTTCCCTGATTTCAAAATTTAAGCAAATAAAAAACCCGCCATTTTTTTGACGGGTTCAAATCAATTAACCGAAACAAAATTATTTTTCGAGTGACTGTACCTTTTTTGAAAGTTTACTTTTTAAGTTAGCCGCCTTATTTTTATGAATAATACCTCTTTTTGCCAGTTTATCTATTTTCGAAGCCAAAGCAGGAAAACCTTCTAAAGCTGCTGATTTTGAATCAATTGCTTTAAAATCGCGGATCGCGTTACGGGTTGTTTTTCCCTGGTAACGGTTACGTTCATTACGCGCTGCTGCTTTGCGTACACTTTTCCTGGTTGCTGAATGATTTGCCATTAAATAATTTTTTTGGGCTGCAAAGATAAGGATATTTGACACAAAACCATATTTGTTTTTCTAATTTTTGGTTAATGAAAATTGGAACTGATTCTTTAGCAGCAAAAAAAATTTTTTGCAAATTTATTCGTTTGCTATCCTTAAATAATCTTCCCAAAAAATAAGTCTAAAAATGTATTTGAAAATCGCTTGTTGCCAGACCTTAAAGATTGGTTTCAAATGTCTTCGTCCCTTTCCAAATTTATTGGTAATCTTGTGCCCGTTATAAAAATTATCTTATAAAGAGTACGATATTTGCATAAATAAAGCCGTTTTAAGACGTTTTCCGCCGATGAAAACCGTTTAAATCTTCTTTTAATCATGAAAGACTTTTCGTATATAACAAGTTCACACCCTGCTTACATTGAAAACTTGTACACTGATTTTAAAAAGGATCCCCAAAGTGTTGATGAAGATTTGAGGAAATTTTTTGAAGGTTTTGATTTTGCAGTCGCTAACCAAAATGGAAATGGCAAAACCACAACAGCAGCACCGCCAGTAACTGAAAAAGCTACTTTTTCTGTTACCAATCTTGATAAAGAATTTGGTGTTTACCAATTGATACAGGCCTATCGCGACAAAGGGCACCTGGTTTCAAAAACCAACCCGATTCGTGAGCGCAAGAACAGGAATGCGAATTTGGAACTTTTCAATTTCGGCCTTGACGATAGTGATTTAAATACAGAATTTGTCGCTGGAAAATTTGCCGGAGTAGGTAAAGCCACTTTGCAGCAAATCCTTGATCATTTAAAAAAATGTTACACTGGTTCTGTTGGAATCGAATTTAGTTCGCTTAATGATCCTGAAAAGATCAATTGGATAATTAATGCTGTTGAGAACACAATGCAACAGCCGGTTCCCCTCGAACAAAAGAGAAGAATTCTTCAGAAGCTGAATGAAGGCGTGATTTTTGAAAAATTTCTCCAAACAAAATATGTAGGGCAAAAAAGATTTTCACTTGAAGGCGGAGAAAATACAATTTCTGCTTTGGATGCGATCATTAATACGGCTTCAGAAAATGAAGTCGAGGAAGTGGTGATCGGGATGGCACACCGCGGAAGATTGAACGTTCTGGCCAATATTTTGGGAAAAACGTACGAACAAATATTTACAGAATTTGAAGGAAACGCACCTGTTGATTCTACAATGGGTAGTGGTGACGTGAAATACCACAAAGGGTTCAGCAGTGACATTGAAACGCCTTCCGGCAAAGTGGTACACGTAAAACTGAGTCCCAATCCATCTCATCTTGAAGCAGTTGATCCTGTCGTTTTGGGATTTGCAAGAAGTAAGGCCGATGTGGTTTACGGAAGTAATTATGATAAAATTTTGCCGATCTTAATTCATGGTGATTCTTCACTTGCCGGCCAGGGAATTATTTATGAAGTTTTGCAGATGAGCGGATTGAACGGTTTTTGCACTGGCGGTACTTTGCATTTTGTGATCAACAATCAGGTTGGATTTACGACTGATTTCGACGACGCACGCACTTCTGATTATTGTACTTCTGTTGCTGCAACTGTGAAGGCTCCGGTATTCCACGTAAATGGTGATGATGCAGAAATGGTTGTAAAAGTCTCTCAAATTGCCATGATGTATCGTCAAAAATTCAACACAGATATTTTTGTGGATATGGTTTGTTATCGCCGCCATGGGCACAACGAAGGCGATGATCCCAAATTTACTCAGCCTGGTCTTTATTCTTTGATCGAAAAGCAACCGAATCCACGGGAAATATATATTAAATGGCTTACCACGCATGGCAACGATGCGACTGCCGGACTTGCAAAAGAAATGGAAGAAAAATTCTGGTCTGATCTCCAGGAACGGCTTGATGATATAAAACAAAACCCGTTGCCTTACAGTTACCAGAAGCCCGAACTTTGGTGGCAAAGTTTGAGGAAAGCTACACCCGCTGATTTTAAAAGTTCTCCGGTTACAGCCGTTCCAAAAGAAAAAATTGAAAGGTTGTTCCATTCAATAGTGGAGTTGCCAGAAGATTTTACACCGCTCAGGAAGATCAAAAAAATTCTCCAGGAAAAAATAAAATTGTACGACACTGAGGGCAAGTTTGATTGGGCAACAGGCGAATTACTAGCTTATGCAAGTATCGTTGACGAAGGAAAGGATGTGAGAATGAGTGGGCAAGACGTGAGACGCGGAACCTTTAGCCACCGGCACGCTGTGGTGAGAGATGAAAAGACCGATGAATTTTACAACCGCCTCAGCAGGATTTCTAACAAACAAGGATTGCTTCGGATATGGAATTCTTTATTGAGTGAATACGCGGTTTTAGGTTTTGAATATGGGTATGCAATGGCTAACCCGAATAATTTGGTATTGTGGGAAGCGCAATTTGGTGATTTCGCCAATGGTGCTCAAACTTTGATCGATCAGTTCATAACTGGCGCTGAGCAAAAATGGCAAAGAATGAACGGAATTGTATTGTTATTACCGCATGGGTATGAAGGCCAGGGACCGGAACACAGTAGCGGAAGAATCGAAAGGTTCCTTCAAATGTGTGCAGAACTAAATATGGTGGTAACAAATATTACCACTTCTGCCAATTTCTTCCATGGTTTAAGGCGACAACTTGCATGGCCATTCAGGAAACCGCTGATCAATTTTTCACCGAAAGCTAATCTTCGTCATCCTGGAAGCTACAGTAAGATCGAAGAATTTACAAAAGGCGGATTCAAAGAAGTGATGGATGATGAAAAAGTTTCGGATCCTTCAAAAATTACGAAAGTATTGATGTGTTCAGGAAAAATTTATTTTGACCTGGATGAAAAAAGAGAAAATGATAAGAGAGATGATCTAGCGATCATAAGAATGGAACAGTTGTATCCGTTGCCTGTTGAACAATTGGATGAATTGTATAATAAATATAAGAAAGCCATCTGGTATTGGGTACAGGAAGAACCACTCAACATGGGCGCTGCTTCTTTCTTGAGGATGAATTTAAATTCTATCAATTTTGGTATTATCAGCCGCCAGGCAAGTGCTTCTACCTCCTCAGGTTTTGCTAAAATACATAAGGAGGAGCAGGATGAAATCCTGAATACAGCTTTTTCTATTTGAATAAAAAAAAGTTGGTGAATTTATTTGTTCACTGGAAAACATAAAAAAGCCGGAAAATTTCTTCCGACTTTTTTTATGTGATTTTGATTCTTAGTTTTTAATCAGGGAAATCGTTTTACTGTTTGCTCCGGCCTGTATCCTTACCATATAAGAACCGGTTGGAAGGTTAGAAAGATTGAGTGTTTTTTCATTAAAACCTTTTTGTCCGTTCATCTCAAATTGTTGAACACTTTTTCCCATCGCATCGCTTACAAATACTTTTATCAATTGAGATTCGTCCAGGGTAACGTTTAATTTAGCAACATCATGAACCGGGTTCGGATAAAGTGTTACTGCAAATGCAGCATTTTTAAATTGGACCGATTTAATATCGCTATAAACAAATGCTCCATTTTTATCAACCATTTTTAAGCGGTAATAAACAGTTCCAAAAAGAGTTGATGCATTATCAGCATAAGAATAATTTCCCTGTGACGCAGAAGAAGCCTGAACAGTTCCCACAGGACTAAAGTCCGTGCCATTCAAACTTCTTTCAATTTCAAAATGACTTGAATTTGCATCCTGGTTTTCAACGGCCCAGGATAATATTGCAGAATTGTTTTTTAGAGTTGCATTGAAAGATGAAAGGGTGACGGGAGTGGTGTTCAAAATATCGGCAGTTGAAAGAACATACGAAGAACCCGCATACCCATTTCCGTCATTTGAATAATTAGATGAAATATTTGAATAAAATTGGGCAGTTTGATTTGTAACGTCAAATCCGCGATCTGCTAAATAAAAATTAACGTTGCCAGTGGTTCCTCCATTTGGAAGTTGCATCATTCTTACTTCTACAGCGGATTGAGAATAGGTTGCGGTAAAAAATACTTCAGCTATAGTATCTTCAATTCCTGCAGTATAATCTGCTGCTGCACTTGGGCCATCCCCACTAAATCCAAATCCATAATAATCAGTTGCCCCTTGTGTTTCCGTAGCACCATCTTTTGAATACGTTATACCTGGAATCAAAGAAGTTATAGTAGCGTCAGGACGCGTGCCAACGCTTGTGGGAATACCCAACTCAAATTGCACGGTAGAAAAACTTGCTCCTGAAATTGTTGTATTGGATTTTATTACGATGTACACCGAATTACTCATACTACCATGTTTTATCGTACCGGAAAAATAATTACCTGAAGTTTGGGCAAATCCTTGGAAAGTGAAAAAGGTAAATATCGAAAATAGTAATTTGTTTTTCATTTTTTTTGATTAAGGTAAATTTTGAATTTTGGAATCGGTTGATATACCTAAAAGCACTTGTGAAAGCAAAAAATCTTTATCGTTATTAGGACTTGAATATTTTACAACTCCGTCCATATTGAAATCTCCGTTGCTATAAGCAGATACTCGTGAAGTTGTTGAACCCCCTAAAATAGTACTAAGAAGAAAGTCCTTATCATTTGAAGGACCTGTATATTTTACTTTTCCATCACCATTCGCATTTCCTGCCCACAAAACATACTTCCCATCACTTGCAATTCCATGAGCAGCGCTTCCACCATATAAAGAATTCGAAGTGGTGAAATCTATAACAGGGGCGGTAGATTGTTTTTCTGAAAGCAAAGGTTTGTAGGAAGATGGATCGGTGCTTAACCCAAGATGGTTTCTGTGTCTTACTATTAAAGTATAATTATCAGAAGTAATATTATTAAAAGTAACGGCACTTTTTCCATCAATATCAACAATGTCGCCATCACGCTGTACCAAAGCACTTCGGGTTTCTAAAACAGAATTGTCTGCAGGGTTTTCCAATTCAAGAAAAACCCAATCAACAATATTGTCGCCTTGGGAAGATTGATCATTCAATACCGAAGCATCGATTGTTTCAGTTTGCGCATCATTCACTTCTGTAAAATAATTACTGTAAGGTGATTGCCGATAAGGATCTGTTAAAGGGATCAAAGAGCTCGATCTTAATTTGTCAGTCATCAATCCGCTGGAGGCATCATATGCGCCTTGTAAAAATACTTTTGCTTTTGCTACCACAAACTGGTTCATCGCAGTAATATTTGCAGATGCAATAAATATGGGAAAGGAAATTTGATTGGAAGAGGTATTGATACTCCCCGTAGACGATGACCAGTCGGTTCCATTAAACAAGTATGCTTTTAAGTTACTTTCTGCTCTTGAAACATCAGTCGGGTCGCTGTATTTTGCAGCTACATTTAAGGTTCCTGTGTTGCCTGTTTGAGTGATTGTCCAATTTGACTTTAAATAATTATTTATGAAAGGTGGATTGTTTGTGCTTGGGTTGTCCAAAACCTGGACACCGATTTTTTCGTTTGTATTGCTTCCGCTTGTCGTTAGATAAACAGGCCTGTAAATACTCCCTGCACCAACAGGCATTTCGTATGAGCTCAGATCAGAAAAGATTTCTTTAAAAACCTGACCTGAGCCATTTGTCTCAACAAATTTTCCCTCGCTCATTCCTGAAACAGTAGCAATACCGGCAATAGAAAAGTCATGATTGCTAATAATAAATTTTCCATTTGTGAACAAAAGGGAATTTGAAACCCGCAAATTTCCTGTAAGCCAAACGCCAGCTGAATTATCAATTTCAAGGTTGGGAATTGAATTTCCGTTCATGTTCACTGATTGGGAATCCGTCGTTGATTGGAACACGAATTTCCCAAAATCAGGAAGACTCTTCGCACTTGTTAGGTCTCCTGTTATATCAACTTCGGCTCCTGTCTGCACCTGTAAACTAGCTGAATCAATTAACAACTGAGCATTTGCTGATGAGAACAAAAGAAGGAAAGAAGGAATCAAAAATGGGATAATTTTCCTCATAAAAACTGCTTAAGCTTTTGATAAATAGGCTGATTTTTATTAAAAATAAATATTAAAGGCTGCAAACAACACTAATCCCATCGAATATCAAAAAAATATTTTAACAAACTTTAAGCCAGAAAGTCCTGCTCCATTTTTTGGAAGCAAGAGTGAAAATAAAAATACATTTTTTTATTTGTTTACTCTTCGTTTCAAACAGCTTTTCTATTATGACCTGGCACCCGAGCATTGGTTTGCTTTTTGTGCATTTCTCATTTTAGCTTAGGTTTGTAACTCTAAAGAAATTGCATGTCAGTAGAAATAAAAGTGCCAACAGTAGGCGAAAGTATTAATGAAGTAACACTTACAAAATGGATAAAAAAGGATGGTGAATGGGTTGAGAGAGACGAGGTGATTGCAGAATTGGAGAGTGAAAAAGCAACTTTTGAGATCAATGCAGAACAGGCTGGCATTTTGCATACTGCTGCAAAAGAAGACACTGACTTGCAGATCGGCGATGTGATCGGGACTATCGATGACAAAGCAGAAAAACCTGCAGGAAAAACCGAACCTGCTTCGAATAAAAAAGGAGAAGAAAAGCCCCCAGAAACAAAACCGGCTAAAAATGAAGAGAAAGAAGTAGTTGAAACCCATCCACATGCTGCTAAAAAAATCACTCCGGAAGAAAATCAGCCACGCAAAAGGGAAGATGTAAAAACCACCCCGGTTGCTGCTGCCATTCTTGCTGATAAAAAAGTGGATGTTTCCAAAATAAAACCCACTGGCTCACAGGGAAGAATTACCAAAAATGATGTTTTGGACGCGCTTTCCCACCCGGGAAGAACTGTAGGCAAAGAACTTTTTAGTCGTGAAGAAAGGCCCGAAAGAATGAGCAGTTTGCGCCGGACAATTAGTCGTAGATTGGTTGAAGCGAAAAACAGCACCGCTATGTTGACCACTTTTAATGAAGTGGACATGAGCGCGATTATGGAGATCCGTGCTAAATACAAAGAAGTTTTCAAGAAAACCCATGAAGTGAATTTGGGCTTTATGAGCTTTTTTACCAAGGCTTGTTGTTTTGCTTTGCAGGAATGGCCTTCTGTAAATGCGCGGATTGATGGCGACAATATTGTTTATCATGACTTTTGCGACATCTCAATTGCTGTTTCATCGCCGAAAGGTTTGGTAGTTCCGGTTATCAGGAATGCAGAAAGCCTGAGCATGGCCGAAATTGAAAAAGAAGTTGTTGACCTGGCAACAAAAGCACGCGAAAGTAAACTTACTGTTGAAGAAATGACAGGAGGAACTTTCACCATCACCAACGGGGGAATTTTTGGCTCCATGATGAGCACGCCAATCATCAACATTCCCCAAAGTGCGATTTTGGGAATGCATAATATTGTAGAAAGACCAGTAGCAGTGAAAGGACAGGTGGTAATAAAACCAATGATGTACGTTGCGCTTAGCTATGACCACCGCATTATCGATGGGCGCGAATCTGTAAGTTTCCTTGTAAGGGTGAAGCAAATGCTCGAAAGTCCTGAGCAACTTTTGTTTGGTAAAGATCCGGTTAAAACACTCCTGGAACTTTAGTCTATTCCGTTTCTGAAAATAAAATTATGAATGGTGAAATTTCTTCCATCGAAAAGGGAAATCATTTTCACCGTTACCTTGGATTCGCAATTTCATTGGTTGAAAAATACAATGGAAAGGAACCTTTTCATCTTTACCTTAAAAAATATTTTTCCCTAAATAAAAAACATGGTTCAAGAGACCGTAAAATAATTTCTTCCATTTGTTACGGTTATTTTCGTTTAGGCTTAGGCGTTAGTTCTCAGTTGGCTTCCGAAGAAAAACTTTTGCTTGGTATTTTTCTTACAGAAGATCGATCGAATAAACTTTTGCAGCAATTCAAACCGGATTGGAACGAGAAAATAGCTGGCGATTTGAATTCAAAAATTGAATTTGTCCAAAACATTTTTGATCCTCAAAAAATTTTCCCTTTCAAGCAAGAATTGAGTAGGCAAATCGACGCCGAAAAATTCAATCTTTCTTTTCTCATTCAACCGAAATTATTTATAAGGATAAGGCCTGGAAAAGAAAGAGAGGTTTTGAATAAATTAAAAAAGGCAAAAATGGATTTTGAAATTTTTGGAGAAAATTGTCTTGCCTTTGAGAATAATCAAAGAATAGAAGGCATTTTTTCATTGAACGAGGAAGTGGTAATCCAGGATTTCAATTCGCAACAAACAGAAAATTTGCTGAAAAAATATTTGAGTTCAGATTCGAAAGAGATTTCGCTTTGGGACTGTTGCGCGGCAAGTGGTGGCAAGTCTATTTTAGCAAAAGATCTTTTTCAAAACATAAAACTAACAGTTAGCGATACACGAAAAGGAATACTTCAAAGTCTTAAGGTTCGTTTTCATGAAGCAGGAATTACAAATTATTCCTCTTTCATTGCAGATCTTTCAGAGGAATCTTCATTAAAAAAGATAGCTCAATCTTTTGATGTGATTATCGCGGATGTTCCATGCTCCGGTTCGGGAACGTGGTCGAGAACGCCGGCCGATCTTTTGTTTTTTCAAAGAAATCAGATCCAAAAATATGCGGCTTTGCAAAAGAAAATAGTTTTCAACGCAGCCAAAAAATTGAGAAGCAAAGGATGGTTCCTTTACATTACCTGTTCTGTATTTGCCAAAGAAAATGAAGAGAATGTAAAATGGATTTGTGAACAAACCGGGTTGAAATTGATTGAATCTGGATATTTGAAAGGTTATGAAAAGCAAGCTGATACTTTGTTTGCAGCTTTGTTTAGAAAAGAATAGGAATAGACCCGAAAATAAAAAGATCGAAAATTTGTTTGGCTACTGTGCGTTTAATGCACCATCAATTTAATATTTGCACGGTTTTTCCCGTCATCAAATTTCAAAACATAAATTCCATTTTGTAGCGATTGCATTTGATCAAAATTGATCAATTGCGTTTGATCTTGTTGCAAAGGAACCTTTTGGGTGAAATATAGTTTGCCTGCAATATCAAATAATTTGAAAGTAGCGGTCGAAGTCCTTTTTGGTTTTATCACAACCTGGAATTGATCTTTGAAAGGATTCGGGAAAACCTTTATGAATTGGTTTTTTAAAAGTGAATCTCCATTTTTTACTGCTCTTTGATGCGCAAGATCTTCAAAAGCTTTTTGAAAATCAGGAATTCCATAGCCGATCCTGTTATCCGGATGATCATAAATACTGCTGCTTTTTTTTACAGCTTCAATTATTTGCATGTTGCTGAAATCCGGGAAAGCCTCCCAAAGGCAAGTGACCAATCCTGCAAGGTTGGGTGTGGCAAATGAAGTTCCATAACCAGCGACAATACTTCCATTCGTTGAAGAAATTGCTGTGCCTGAGCCAACTGAAGCGACTGTAGGTTCTACGCGTCCATCGCTTGATGGACCATAACTGCTGAAGGCGGCCACGTTTCCCAAAGCATCGGTTGCGCCGACAGACAAAATACTGTCTGCATCAGCAGGTGTGATAATATAATGCCAGGCGTTGTCACCTTCATTTCCTGCGGCTGCCGAAACAATCATTCCCTTTCGCGCTGCAAGTGTAGCTGCTTTGGCTATGATAGAAGTGTGGCCATTCATATCTGCATAAGAAAAATCAAATGCAGGGTTATCGAAAAGATTGTATCCAAGCGAGGTGGAAATAACATCTGCGCCGGCACTGTCTGCTCTTTCCGCAGCCGCAATCCAATATTGCTCCTCAACCGGCGATTCGGAATTCACATCTTCAGATCGATACAACAAAAATTTTGCTTCCGGGCAACTTCCGACTAATTCCCCGGGAATATTGCCGGCAATCGTCGAAAAGCACATCATTCCGTGATAATAATCTTCATTTACGCTGGTTTCATTGTCAACAAAATCGTAAGTGTCGATAACCTGGTTGTTGAGATTTACACTGTCAAAAGCAGGCAAAGTTTTGTAATGATAATATCCGGCATCTAAAAGTGCAATCAACATTCCCTGTCCCCGAAATCCTTTGCTGTGGAGGTATTCGCCGTTGTGAATATGAATTTGTGCAAATGAATTGCCATACGAATAATAATCTGCAGGATCAGGTGGAGACGCAGGTGAAGAAATCTTTTCTATTTCCTCGTTGAATTTATTTTGTTTCAGTTTTTCATTTGCCTGTTGACGGTTCTGCTTGTTTGAATACAACAATCTCTTTACAGGATTGGTTTGCACTACAAATGGAAATTCATTGATCCTTGCAATTGCACTTGAATCCGTTGTGGCAATGCAAACCTGGTTGAACCATTTGGAAACATCAAGCACAGTAACATTTGGCACCGAACGAATGCTATCCAAATAAGCCGGAACAATTGGCAGATCAGTTTCATCGATTAAAATCTGCTGTTTGACTCTTCGTTCTATTGCTCTTTGTGATAAGAATTTGGAAGGATTATTTATCGAATAAGGAGTACCTTTTTTGTCTTTAAATCTTACAACGTATTTAGTAAACTGGGCAGAAATATGCAGAGAAAAAAATCCGGAAAAAATGAGCAGGAAATATTTTTTTCTCATAAAATAAAATAACGGATTTTTTGCCGGTTTGCTGGAGGAAAAATTAATTGTGATCAATTATTGTCATCTTTACACCAAAACCAGTGTATCCTGGGGAAATGGTATATAGTGGTTGATATTCCCATAAAAAATTTTCCCGGTAAATCAGTCCTATGCCTTTTCCATATTTTTCCACAGAATAAGTTTTATAGGCATATTCATTGGGCTGTAATGATGGGTCCCCTAGCGAATCATCAACTTCATTCACTTTTAAAGTATTTGAAATCGTAATAGAGTTGATCGTTAACGGTACTCCAATACTATCATAGATATAATTCCAATCCTCTGTAGAGGAGGTTCCTGTAGATTGGTACATTGGATATGGATAAATTGGCAAATAACTATTTCCTTTCCATGAAAAACCTTCATCTATAGGCATTACCAGTTTTATAAAGCGAAGGTTATCTTCATTAAATTCAATTGATTTACCAGTATTATAAGCAGTGAAAACATTGTCGATTGACCATCCTTGGGTAGAATCGCTGCGCAAATAACGATAGATAATAAAACCTTTCCTTCCGAGGTTATCGGTGGTTGTATCTTCCACCTGGTATTTTGCCTGGTAGTGCCTTATCGTTATGTTCTGGTTGAAATTGGTAAAAACCGTTGAATCGAGGTCGTAGGTTATGTATTTGCCAACTTGCAAGGGAAAATAATCACTCACAGATGCAGTATCTAAAGTTGTTGATACTTTCTTGCAGGAGGCAAAAGCGAAAATGATCAAAGCAAAACCGAAAAAACGTTTTGTCATATTTGAGGATTAAAAATCTTAAGGTTTTTTGGGAACCGCAAAGGCAGCAGGCAAAATTAATTTCTTTGAATGATTCCTCCACCGATCACATCATTTTCTTCATAAAACACAGCACTTTGCCCTGGCGCGATCCCTTTTACTTTGTCATAAAAACGGACTTTCAAACCGTTTTCGTATGCGAAAAGGTTGGAGAGTGCTCCTTTATCTTTATACCTGATTTTGGTAATTGCTTCCATCCCGTCAGAAACGCCATCATATTTCACCCAGTTAATTCCTTTCACGGTCAGTTCGGTTCCTTTCAAATCTTCTTCATCACCTAAAACAATCGTGTTGGTTTCCGGAATTATTTTGGTCACAAATGCTGGTTTGCCAAGCGCGATTTCCAATCCTTTTCTTTGACCTACTGTGTAGAATGGATAACCTTTGTGTTGACCCAGAATTTTGCCGTCTTTGTCAACAAAAAAACCGCCAGAAACTTTTTCTTCCAAACCTGAAACTTTTCTCTTTAAAAATCCGCGATAATCATTGTCTGGAACAAAACAAATTTCATAACTCTCATTCTTTTTGGCCAGTTCAGGATAGCCTAAATCAATAGCCTTTTGCCTTATTTCTGATTTGTGGTAAGTGCCCAAAGGCAATATTGTGCGCTGCAACAGATCCTGTTGCAATCCCCACAAAACGTAGCTCTGGTCTTTGGTCTCGTCGATTCCTTTCCTCACAAAATACCTTCCGTTTGTGTGCTGATGAATTTGCGCATAATGTCCTGTGGCAATAAAATCGCAACCGAGCGCATCGGCTCTTTTAGAAAGTGCGCGCCATTTAATGTGCGTATTGCAAAGAATACATGGATTGGGTGTGCGGCCTGCCATGTATTCTTCCACGAAATTGTCAATAACAAAATCGCCAAATTCTTCCCTGATGTCTAAAATAAAATGCGGAAATCCATGTTGAACGGCGGCCATTCGAGCGTCATTGAAACTATCAATATTACAACAGCCGGTTTCTTTATTATTTTTTCCGCCGGTGGTGGCGTAATCCCAGGTTTTCATAGTGATTCCCACCACTTCATATCCTTCGTTATGAAGCATAAGAGCCGCTATTGTACTGTCGATACCGCCGCTCATTGCCATCAAAACTTTTCCTTTCTTGCTCATTGTTTTTGAAATAATTGGCAAAGATACAGCTTTAGGTTTTGGGGATAATTGAAGGGTCTGCTAAAAAAGTGATGGGTTCTACCCGGAGAATTACTGATTGATTGTAAAAAAGTGCCTGTATTTGTTGTTTTACTGGTAAAGAACTTTAAATCATTTTAGTCGAATTTTAATTTCATTGCTTCCTCTTTTAACCTATTTGTCAATTTTCTCATATGCTCTTCGCTGAGGCGGAAACGGTCAAAGGTATCAATGCCATCTTCAGAATTTTCAAGAGCCTGGTACCATGCGCCAGGATCCGGTAGATCATTCATTTTCCGGGGAACAACATGCATATGAAGATGAGCAACGGATTGACCAGCTGCTTCTTTTTCCTGGATGGCCCAATCAAATGCATCGGTATGAAAAAAATGATTGATCAATTTTGCCGTGTTTCTTCCCAACAACATAAACTCTGCTAATTCTTCCTTTGACAGATCGAATAAACTTTCGACATGCTTTTTAGGAATTATCAGAGAATGCCCGGGAACGATTGGAGAAATGTTGTAAATAGCCGCGAAGTTTTCAGATTCTAAAAAATAATCGGCTTTGGTCTTTTTGCAAAAGGGGCAATTATTAATGGAAGTTGTAGGATCAGCTGGCATTTTTAAAATTCATGCAAAAATAATTTTTCTAAATTGATAATGAATCTAAAACATTTGCGTGTAATCATTCTCGTTATCTTTTATAATGCCAAAAGAAAAAGAATGATTTTTTATTTTTTTACTCGAAATAAGCTGTTGTTATTCTTTCAATGACTCATTCACTCCTTAACGATTTCACGGGGTTGCTCAAAGAAATTTTTACGGTATGATAACCAATTGTAAAAAGTGAGATTAACGCGGTGAACACAGCTGCAGCAACGAATACAAGCGGATGAACATTTATTCTGAAAGCAAAATCCTGTAGCCAATTATTGGAAGCAAACCAGGCAAATGGTGCGGCAATCAGAATCGCTATTCCTACTAACTCTAAGAAATTTTTAGAAATAAGTAAAGTGATGCTGCTGACATTTGCACCAAGCACGCGGCGGATCCCTATTTCTTTAGAACGCTGAACTGTAGCAAAAGCAGTGAGACCGAACAATCCAAGGCATGCGAGGATAATTGCCAAAGCTGCAGCAATTGAAAACAAAGCAGAAGTTCTTTGTTGTGCTTCATACAATTTATTATAAGCATCATCCAAAAAATGATAAGTAAACGGCCTGTCAGTAATTCTTTCATTCCAGGTTGCACCAATTTTTGCCAAAGTGGATTTTATGTTTTTTCCGCTGATGCGTAAAAGGAAATTTCGTGAATATCCAGGTCCGAGAAAAATCACCATCGGGCCAATCGGTTCGTGCAGACTTTGATAATTAAAATCTTTTACGACCCCTACTACCGGTCCTGATGCTCCTTTTTTGAGGATTTTTCCAAGTGCTTGCTCCGGAGTCCAACCAATTTTCCTGGCTAATGTTTCATTAATGATAAATGGTTGTTGGTAATTTTGATAATTGTTGGAAGTATCCATCATCCCAAAATCTGATTGAAGAAAATCGCGTCCGGCAATGATCTTCATCTTCAATGTTTTTGTGAAGTCAAGGTCAACCGGCATTGCATTTACTGATATATCGTGTTTTCCTTTCTCATCAGTTGTGCTGATGCCATCGCCCCAACCCACATTTTCAGGAGTGTCATAAGAAGCGGTTACAGCTTGTACGCCCGGAACTTGTTGGAAAGCCGCTTTCAGGTTCTTAAGATTTTCGATCATATTTCCCGAAATGGGAAGAACAACTATGTGGTCTTTATCATATCCCAAATCTTTGCTTTGCATAAAATGCATTTGTTGCAGGATTACAACAGTGTAGATGATCAGAAAAACAGAAATTCCAAACTGTGCTACAATGAGCGCTTTGCGTAAAAAATTATTTCCGCCGGTAAAATTGAAACCTTTTTTAAGTACACCCATTATTTGTGTTCCCGATAAAACCAGGGCTGGATAGAGCCCGGCAAAGAAACTAACCAAAATCGTAAAACCCAATAAAGCCAGGATGGGCAAAGGTTTTATTACATCAGAGTAAGAAAATTGCTGGCCGGTAACCTGGTTGAAATAGGGAATCAGAAAAAGAGCAAGGAAAAAGGCAAATGAAGCGGCAACAAATGTGATGACAGATGACTCACTTATAAACTGAATGAAGATTTGTTTTTTGGAGGCGCCCATAACTTTTCGCATTCCTATTTCATTAGAACGTGCTGCAGATTGAGCCGTTGCCAAATTCGTATAATTGGCACATGCAATAATAAGAATGAGCAAAGCGATGACGCCCAGCATATAAAGTGTGTTGATATTTCCATTAGGTTCAAAACCGGGGAGCGGAGAAAATAAATGAACTTTTGTGAGCGGTTCCAAATGATAAGTGAGATAATCATTTCCGGTCAAACCTGCTTCTTTTCTCACATCAGCAGTTTGCATGTAATTGCTGATCTGTTTTTGTAGCGGCGCAATATCTTTATGACTATGCAATAAAAAATAAGTGATCCAATTGGCCGTCCACCATTGTTCATCTTTTACTTGTGGCCCCAGGTTTTCAAATTGCGAGGCAAAATCAAATTTGATCTGTGAATTTTGCGGAACATCTTTAAACACAGCTGAAACCGTTAAGTCTTTTCCTCCGCTTGTTAAGGTTTTTCCAATCGCGTCTTCATTGCCAAAATATTTCTTTGCCATGGATTTGCTCATCGCGATCTTGTCCGGCGCATCCAGGGCATTTGCTGCGTTTCCTTCGATTATATTGAAAGAAAATATTTTGAAGAAAGCCGGATCCGCATATAAAATCCGAGGTTCATCAAAAATCTTGTCCTTGCTTTTTACAACATTATGGCTGATAAAAGTGCGTGCGTAATCTTCAATTTCAGGAAATGTTCTTGCAAATTGCGGTCCCGGTTTTGTGCCTGTTGTAGCAACCTTGTTTACTGTTCCTGCATTCCGGTATTCCATTGTAGCCCGAACAATTCTATTGGCGTTTACATTGAATTTATCATAACTCAATTCATGAAATATATAAATGCCGATCAAAAGGCAGGAAGCGAGTCCGATGGCCAATCCAAAAACATTGATCGCAGAATATAATTTGTTCCTGGAAAGATTTCTAATCGCTGTTTTCAAATAATTTTTAAACATCCGAAAGAGTTTAAAGTTTAGAATTTAAATTCTGAGTTGACAATTCAAACCTCAATTTCAAATTGTATACTCTTCTATTATTGAAATAATCAGGCCTGCTTTCTTCTACTTGAAATTAAATGGCTTATAGTTTTTAAATAAATTAAACCTGTTCGCTTTTGATACAGTTCGTGTTTCCTTTTGATACAGAGTGTATCTAACAAAAAATATCGGTTTTTATTTTGATCCAATCTTGAAAAGGTAGTGAACGAAGAAAAAGCAGCAGTTTATATTTTGTAATTATTAGCAAAAATAAGACCGGTCATCATCGACGACCGGTTTGTTTTCATGAGAGGGATTTAATACAATTATGACTGTTGGTCGCTTTGATTTTGCTGGCGATTCATTCTTTGCATTTTGTGGTTTTGCCTGCGCTGATCCCTAAAAGCTTTCATTTTTGCCTGTTGCTCGGGAGTGAGAATACTATTCATTTTTTGCATCTGTGATTGATGCAGCGCTTTCATTTTCTCTTTTTTCTGATCAGCTGTAAGATTTGCATCATTTTTAATGGCATCTCTTTGCTGTTTCATTTCCTGTTGCAATGCTTTCATCTGCGTTTTTTGATCTGCTGACAAGCCCAGTTGATCTTTCATCATTTTATGCCCTTTTTGCATTTTATGATTTTGCATTCGCTGTTGCCTGAAAGCCTTCATTTTAGCTTGTTGATCAGGAGTGAGAATTGCATTCATTTTTTGCATTTGAGATTGATGCAAGGCTTTCATTTTTTCTTTCTTCTGATCGGCAGTAAGGCTTGCATCATTTTGAATTGCATCATGCTGCTGTTTCATTTCTTCGCGCATTGATTTCATTTGCGCTTTTTGATCATCAGTCAGGTTTAGATCCTGCATCATTTTCCCTCTTTGGAAATGATGGGAAGAATCACTCATCATGTGTTTGTGTTGGCCCATATTTCTTTGCACCTGGGCATTGCTGGTGGCAGCAAAAAGAAGCCCGGCGATGGCCATAAGGAATAATTTTTTCATGTGTTTACTTTTTGTTTTTATAAATGATAGATGAAACAAACAGGCCGGAGTTTAACCCCGGCCTGTTAAAAAAAGCAAAACACTTTTTTGTACTTACTAACGGAGGAATAACAATTCCCTGTATTTTGGTAATTCCCACAATTCATCATCCACCAATAATTCAAGCTTGTCAACGTGATACCTTATTTCGTCAAAATGCTTTTTAACGTCATCACAATATTTAATTGCTTTCTCGCGGGTTTCCTCAATTCCGTTGGCTACTTTACGTGCTTCAATCATTTCCTTCACTCTTGTGCCAATTACACCAACGTGTTCAGAAATTTTTTGTGCAATCTGCAATTGGGATGAATAAGCACTTTCGTCCATCCCCAGTTCTTTCAATCCCTTGATATTTTCGATCAACACATTCTGGTATTTGATAGCCGGAGGCAAAATATAAGTGCTTGCCAAATCACCGATAACGCGTGCTTCAATCTGGATTTTTTTAATATAGCTCTCCAATTGAATTTCATGACGTGCCTCGAGTTCTTTTTTGGAATAAATATCAAATTTTTCGAAAAGCTTTTTAGCACCTTCTTTTACAAAAGCGTCCAACGCAAGAGGAGTTGTTTTTACATTCGGTAAACCTCTTTTTTCAGCCTCTTTTGCCCATGCTTCGCTGTAACCATCACCTTCAAACAAAATACTCTTGCTTTCGATGATGTATCTCTGGATAATCTGCATCAGCGCAATCTCTTTCTTCTCGCCTTTTTCGATCAACGCATCTACGTCATTTTTGAATTGTGTAAGCGCATCACACATGATGGTGTTCAAAACGGTCATTGGCCCTGCGCAGTTGGCAGATGATCCAACAGCCCTGAACTCAAACTTGTTTCCGGTGAAGGCAAATGGTGAAGTCCTGTTCCTGTCTGTATTGTCGAGCATCAGTTCAGGAATACTCTTGTGAATATCCAGTTTCAACATCGCTTCATCCTGCTCGTCAAATTTATCGCTCACACGTTTTTCAACTTCATTAAGAACATCTGTAAGATATTTCCCGATGAAAATTGAAATGATTGCAGGTGGTGCCTCATTTGCTCCAAGCCTGTGGTCGTTACCTGCGCTTGCAATAGAAGCTCTCAACAAATCAGCATGATCATGAACTGCTTTGATCGTGTTTACAAAAAATGCGAGGAACATCAAATTTGTTTTCGGCGTTTTTCCGGGTGCTAATAAATTTACGCCGGTGTTTGTCGCCATGCTCCAGTTGTTGTGCTTACCACTACCATTAATTTGAGCAAATGGTTTTTCATGAAGCAACACAATCAGGTTATGTCTTTTAGCTACTCTTGTCATCACATCCATCATTAAAATGTTGTGATCAACGGCAAGGTTTACTTCTTCAAAAATGGGAGCGCATTCAAATTGCGAAGGTGCAACTTCATTGTGTCTTGTTTTTAAAGGAACACCTAATTTATACGCTTCATCTTCAAAGTCCCTCATAAAAGCGTAAACCCTTTCAGGAATGGCGCCAAAATAATGATCTTCCAACTGCTGGCCTTTTGCGGGAGCGTGGCCAAAAACAGTGCGGCCGGTCATTGCGATATCCGGGCGTGCATTGGCAAGCGTGGCATCAACCACAAAGTATTCCTGTTCCCAACCTAAAGTTGGTTTTACAGAAGTAATATTTTTATCGAAATACTGGCAAACATCTACAGCCGCTTTTTCCAAAGCCATGGATGATTTCAAAAGCGGCGTTTTAGCATCCAGCGACTCGCCGGTGTAAGAGACAAAAATCGTTGGAATACAAAGCGTGTGACCATTTCCGATCTCTACAATAAAAGGAGGAGATGTAGGATCCCATGCAGTATATCCACGAGCTTCAAAAGTTGCGCGAATACCGCCACTTGGGAAAGAAGAAGCATCAGGTTCCTGCTGGATCAAAGCGTCACCATCAAATTCTTCCAAAGCGGTACCGTCGCTTTTTAAAGTGAAAAATGAATCGTGCTTTTCGGCAGTGGCTCCGGTTAACGGTTGAAACCAGTGTGTATAGTGAGTTACATTTTTTGTTTCTGCCCAGCTTTTGAGAGCTGACGCGATTTGATCGCCCATTCTCCTGTCTATCTTGGTTTGATTTTTAATAGAGGAAACAAGGCTTTTATAAGCTTCGTCACTCAGAAACTCACGTGCCTTTTTAAGGTCGAAAACATTTTCAGCAAAAAATCCTGTGATTTTGCGTGAAGGATCAACTTCAGTACTCCTGGTCTTGGCAAGAAGTTCATGAAGTGCATTTAGTCGTAATGATTCCATTTTTTTAATTTTGAGGCACAAAACAACAACATTATTTCCAAAAAATGTAAAAATTTTTGCCAATCAATCCAAATTTTGCCAAATTGTTGACAAAAAGTAAATATCTATTTTATTATTATATTAATTTTTCTGGGTAAAAAACTGATAGTAAACCAACTTTTGCCTACATTTTTTACTTTGTTACTTGCTTATTCCCCTGAAAATCACAAAGTTTTTGAATTCTTTGCCAGTCAATTGAGCAAACAATCGGAATAAAGAGAAAAACAAAATAAATACTTCTGTACCTGACGATGGCACCGATTATTGGAACAATGTAGCCAGCCATTAAAAGAATTGTAAGGCTAAAAAAGATATTGAAGTAAATAACCGGCTCTTTCCAACTTAGCTTTTTGTGGAAAAAAAGGAAAATAACAAGGAGCAGCTCCAATAAAAATACTTCTATCGCAAATGGAGCATATAAAGGATTTTTTACAGTAGTAAGATAAGGTCTCATCAGCGCCAGATTTAATGCTGCAGGTGCGTTCTTTATGAAACTAATTATCCCCGGTTTAAGTTTGTTTACTGCAATAGTCGAATTACCTTGTTTGCCAATTTCAATAAAGCTTTCCTGCCGATCTACTACGTGTCCGGGAAAATCAAGTGAGGGTATAAAGGAAGAAACAAAAAAAGCAATTGTGAATATTGAGTATATGATTACAAATGACAGAATTGGTTTTTCAAAAAATCGTTCGGCAAAATACCATGCTATCAAGGCGGGGAGAAGAGCAAGAAAAACAAAATTGCGCAGCAGGAAAATAACGATTAGGAAAAATACTATTAGGAGTATTCTTCGTAAAACTTCATCTCTCGATTTCATGAAAAAATAAAAATGAAAAACGATCATCGAAACAGACAGGAAGATCAATCCATCACGATGAATCATTGACGAATAGAATAAAGCTGATGGCAAAAGAAAAATGCAAAAGATCAAAGAGTAAAACGCTTTTGGAAATATTTTACTAAAAACGCGGTACAAGCCTACACATCCGAAAAAGACAAGAAAATTGAAAAACAAAGTATTAATCCAAAAATTCTTAAATGAGAAAAAATCAAAAACGGAAAGCATTTTAGCGATCAGGATATTGCGAATGTTATTCCAGAAAGAATGGTAATCTTCAAAGATTCTTGAATACCCGTGAGGATAAGGGTTGTGAAAAAAATTGATGAAATATTGATGTGGATCAGAAAACAATAAATTGAATTCATCGATTCCCATTTGCTGAAAAACCAATGAATCAGAATTCCTGATCAAATGTTCATTTGCGTAGCAACTAACCAGCAGTGCGATGATTCTTATAATAAATAATGAAAGAAGAAGCTGGGTGGAAAGCCCGGATTTTTTAAAGAATTTGATCCGGCTGATCAACCAACAAAGAAGAACTGAATAAAAAATGAACAATAAATAAAGCAAGCAGTAATTATTTAAATGTGGGAAGTTAGTTAAAATAATTACACCCGATATATAGATGAAGGGCAAGAAGGTGTAAGTTTGCTTTTTTAATACGATTATGGAGATAACATTTGAAACGGCTGAAAAACTCGGACTTACAAAAGAAGAATTTGAAAAGATAGTTGACATTCTTGGTCGCGTCCCAAATTTTACAGAGTTGAGTGCTTATTCAGTAATGTGGAGCGAACATTGCAGTTACAAAAACTCTATTAAATGGCTAAAAACCTTGCCGAGAGAAGGTTCCAGGTTGCTGGTAAAAGCGGGAGATGAAAATGCGGGCTTGATGGATATCGGCGACGGACTCGGTGTTGTATTCAAAATTGAAAGCCACAATCATCCTTCTGCTATTGAACCATTCCAGGGAGCAGCAACAGGAGTCGGCGGGATTCACCGCGATATTTTTACAATGGGTGCGAGGCCTGTCGCAACATTAAATTCCTTACGTTTTGGAAATATTGCACACGAAAAAACACAACACCTTTTGAGCGGGGTTGTAAGTGGAATTGGCCATTATGGAAATTGCTTCGGAGTTCCTACTGTTGGCGGTGAAGTTTATTTTGAAGAATGTTATCACACCAATCCATTGGTAAATGCAATGAGCGCCGGCGTGGTTCGTTTGGGAGAAAGTGTGAGCGCAACGGCTACCGGAAAAGGTAACCCGGTTTTTATTGCCGGAAGTGCGACAGGAAAGGATGGAATGGGTGGTGCAGCTTTTGCTTCTGCAGACATTACTGAAAGTAGTGCCGAAGATCTTCCTGCCGTGCAGGTAGGTGACCCGTTCCAGGAAAAAAAGTTATTGGAAGCGTGCATTGAAGTGATTGCCACGGGTGCTGTGGTCGGAATGCAGGATATGGGTGCTGCAGGCATTATTTGTTCCACAGCCGAAACCAGTGCCAAAGGTGGAGTCGGGATGGATATTCAGCTTGAAAAAGTGCCAACCCGCCAAAGTAATATGAAAGCATGGGAATTGTTGCTGAGTGAAAGCCAGGAAAGAATGTTGCTTACAGTGAAAAAAGGAAGGGAAAAGGATGTGATCGAAGTTTTTGAAAAATGGGATCTTCCTTGCCAGCAAATAGGTGAAGTTACTGAAGGAGCAAATCTTCGCTTTTTTATGAATGATGAACTGGAAGCAGAAATGCCGGCAGAAAGTTTGGTGCTTGGCGGTGGCGCTCCCGTTTATGAAAGAGAATACAGCCAACCTAAATATTTTGAACAGATCAAAGCATTTGACGGTTCAAAAATTCCGGTTCCGGAAGATATTAAATCAATTGCCCAAAAATTAATTTCACTTCCATCGATTGCTTCCAAAAAATGGATTTATGAGCAATATGACAGTATGGTTGGAACCGCTAATCTCAATACCAATGCGCCTTCAGATGCTTCAATAGTTGAAGTAAAAGGAACACGGAAGGCACTTGCATTAACCACTGATTGCAATAGTCTATATGTTTTTGCTAATCCTTTTAAAGGTTGTATGATAGCGGTTAGTGAAGCAGCAAGAAATATCGTTTGTAGTGGTGGAGTTCCGTTAGGCGTTACGAACTGTTTGAATTTTGGCAATCCTTACGATCCTGAAGTTTATTACCAGTTTGTTGAAAGCATCAAAGGAATGTCGGAAGCTTGTTTAAAATTTGATACGCCTGTAACCGGCGGAAATGTTAGTTTTTATAATCAATCTCCTTCAGGTCCGGTTTATCCAACTCCAGTAATCGGGATGGTCGGCTTGCTGGAAGATATTGATAATAAAATGACGATGTATTTCAAGAATGAGGGAGACGTAATTTATTTGCTTGGCAAAAATGTAGAAGATTTTAATTGTTCCGAATATTTGCATAAACTGCATAAACAAGAATATACACCCGCACCTTATTTTGATTTGGATGAAGAATTTCGTTTACATGAGACCGTTAGTTCTCTCATCAAGAACAAGATGATCAATTCTGCCCATGATATTTCAGAAGGAGGTCTTTTTGTAACGCTTGCTGAAAGTTCATTTTTTAAAAACCTCGGTTTTGCAGTAAACCAACAAAAAAAGGAAATTCGCAAAGACGCTTATTGGTTTGGCGAAGCCCAAGGCAGGGTGGTTGTAACAGTAAGCTCGGAAAAGATAAATGAATTTGAAGGGCACTTGGGTATTCCGTTTGAAAAACTGGGAACCGTTACCGGCGGAAAAATAGTTGTGAATGGCGAAGACTGGGGCGATGTTGATGAGTGGAAAGATAAATATGAAAACGCGATTGGAAATTTCTTAAAAGCTGATTCAGAGTAAGTCGACAAATAATTATGGACAATACATCAAACATTGTAATAACGGGAGCTGCAGGTTTTATTGGCAGTTGCCTCGCGGGATTTTTGAACAACAAAGGCTACAATAATTTAATCCTCGTCGACGATTTTTCAAACGAGGAAAAGGAAGCGAATCTTGAAGGAAAAACTTTTAGTGAAAAAGTAGAACGTGAATCATTTTTTGAATGGCTTGAGCTGGAAAAGCCCGAAATTGGATTTATTTTTCATATTGGCGCACGCACTGACACAACAGAATTTAATTATTCCATTCATGAACATTTGAATGTTGAATATTCAAAAAAGATCTGGAACTATTGCGCCGAACACCAAATTCCTCTTGTTTATGCTTCTTCCGCTGCCACTTATGGCGAAGGAGAACTGGGTTATAAAGATGACGAATCAATAATTGAAAAATTAAAGCCGCTCAATCCATACGGAATTTCAAAAAATGAATTTGATAAATGGGCCCTGCAAAAAGTAAATGAAGGTGTTCAGCAAATTCCTCCTGCATGGGCCGGACTTAAATTTTTTAATGTTTACGGCCCGAATGAGTACCATAAGGCAAGAATGGCAAGCGTGATTTTTCATGCCTACAACCAGGTTGAAAAAAACGGTTTTGTAAAGCTTTTTAAATCACACAAAAAGGAATTTAAAGATGGTGAGCAGTTGAGGGATTTTATTTATGTAAAAGACGTGTTGAATATTTGTGATTGGTTTTTTGAATGTTGGCAAAATGATCCTTCTTCTTTTCCTTCGGGAATTTATAACGTGGGCACTGGCAAAGCAAGAACCTTTAATGATTTGGTAAAAGCAACTTTCTCAGCACTTGATCGGCCAGCCCAAATTGAATACATTGATATGCCTGAAGATATTCGCGATACTTATCAATACTTTACCGAAGCTGAAATGGAAAAAATTCGTGCTGCCGGATATCATAAACCCTTTTATTCATTGGAAGAAGGAGTGAAGGATTATGTTCAAAACTATCTTGTTAATAAGAAACATTATTAAGATCTGAAACAAAAAATCTTCCTTTTTGCCGGTTCACTGCTATTAACAGTTTGAGAGATTCTTAATAGAAAAGACTGCTTCTTATTCATCTGTTTTCTTAATTTTTTCCACAAATTAATTAATAACTTTTCAGGCTTAAATAATAGCTGTAAGTTTGCATGACCTCACGGATTATTTCTTTTCATTTTCTTTCCCGCGGTCAATTTTTTTTATTTTCTTTCATTTCAACCAGAAAATTTATGGTGGTTGTTTTGGAAGATTTATTATTTAAAAAAACATTAAGATGGCTAAGTACATTTTCGTAACGGGTGGTGTAAGCTCTTCATTAGGCAAGGGAATTATCGCCGCTTCGCTCGCCAAACTCTTGCAGGCAAGGGGTTTGAAAGTCACCATTCAAAAATTTGATCCATACATTAATGTGGATCCGGGAACGCTGAACCCGTATGAACATGGGGAATGTTTCGTTACCGATGACGGTGCAGAAACTGACCTTGATCTTGGCCACTACGAAAGATTTTTAAATATAAATACTTCACAGGCGAATAATGTTACAACCGGCCGCATTTACCAAACGGTTATCAACCGTGAAAGAGAAGGAGATTATTTGGGCAAGACCGTTCAGGTAATTCCGCACATCACCGACGAGATCAAAAGAAGAATGATGTTGTTGGGCGAGAAAAATCAGTATGATGTTGTACTTACAGAAATTGGCGGAACAGTTGGTGACATTGAAAGTCTTCCTTTTATTGAAGCGGTAAGGCAAATTCAGTGGGAATTGCCCCAGGAAGATTGTTTGGTGGTTCACCTCACACTTATTCCTTATTTAAAAGCAGCAAAAGAATTAAAAACAAAGCCCACCCAGCACAGTGTGAAACTGATGAGCGAAAACGGCGTTCATCCTGATATTTTGGTTTGCCGTACAGAACGCCCGCTAACAGAAGATTTGAAAAGAAAGGTTGCCCTTTTTTGTAATGTGAGAGTGGATTCTGTTATCGAAGCGGCTGATGCGTCCACGATTTATGAAGTACCGATTGCAATGCTTCGTGAAAGGCTTGACCTGATTGTTTTGAAGAAATTAAACATAACCAATTATAATGAGCCGGATCTTGTGAAGTGGAAAGAATTTTTGGACAAGGTAAAACATCCGGGAAATAAAGTTACGATCGGGCTTATCGGGAAATACATTGAATTGCAGGATGCCTACAAATCAATTCTTGAATCTTTCATTCACGCGGGTGCGATGAATGATTGCAAAGTGCAGGTGCTGAATGTTCACAGTGAATATATTGATGAAGAGAATGTGAATGAAAAATTGATGGGACTGGATGGTTTGCTGGTTGCGCCTGGCTTTGGTTTCCGCGGCGTTGAAGGAAAAATAATCGCGGTAAAATATGCGCGCGAGAACAATCTTCCTTTTTTTGGAATTTGCCTGGGAATGCAAATGGCGGCAATAGAATTTGCAAGAGACGTTTTAGGAATTCCCGATGCAGATTCAACAGAAATGAATCCTGACACGCCAAATCCCGTGATCGATATGATGGAAGAACAAAAGAAAGTGACGATGAAAGGCGGTACAATGCGTTTGGGTTCTTATCCCTGCGTTATCAAGGAAGATACTTTGGCTTATTCAATTTATGGAACAACTGAAATTCACGAGCGCCATCGCCATCGCTGGGAGTTCAACAATAAATACCTTTCTCAATTTGAACAGGCCGGAATGATCGCAAGCGGAATCAATCCTGAAAGTGGGTTGGTGGAAATAATGGAAATAAAAAATCATCCGTTTTTCATTGGCGTTCAATATCACCCAGAACTAAAAAGTACGGTTGAAAATCCACATCCTTTATTTGTTCATTTCATAAAAGCAGCCAAGGAGTTTACAAAAGTTAACCAGGACAAACCGGAAATGTCACGGGTTGAAGCTTAGTTAATAGATTGCCTTTGATTATTAACAGTTTTGCAGACCATTTCATTAAACGTAAGGGGTAATAATTACGTCTATAATGTATCTTTGCCACCCTTTATATATTATAAAAAGTAAATGATATGACGAAATTATTACTTATAGGTTTCTTTACTTTCTGTGTTTCCACTTCCTTTTCCCAGGATAATAAACTGGGTGTCAGCGATCCTGATGCAAAAGTGATCCTCGACAAAGTAAGCGCGAAATTCAAGACTTATAAAACCGTTACCGCTGATTTTACTTTGAGCATCACCAATGCCAGCGGAAAAGTGGAAGGAACCAAGAAAGGAACCATTTATATGAAAGGCCCGAAATACAGGGTAAATATTCCCGGCCAGGAAATTTATAGTGATGGTGATAATATCTGGACTTTCGACAAATCAGCTAATGAAGTGCAGCTTACCAAATTCGATCCTTCTTCCAATACCATTACACCCCAAAAATTGTTTACCAATTTTTACGACAAAGATTTTTTGTATAAGTTGAATGGTACCTCCAAACAGGGAAATAAGACAGTGCAGGAGATCGAATTAACGCCGGTTGATAAAACAAAAACATTTTATAAAGTGCTGGTATATGTGGATAAAGCAACAAACAATATTGTATCGAGCAAAGTGTTTGAAAAAAATGGAGACCGTTTTATTTATACCGTTAATTCAATGAAAACAAACACAACCATTCCTGAAACTATGTTTTCTTTCGATGCGAAAAAACATCCAAATGTAGAAGTGGTTGACTTGCGATAAATCACTTTCTAATTTATTTGAAAAAGCGCTTCAATGAGGCGCTTTTTTATTGTGGCCAGCTGTAAGAATCGATCTTTAAGCCCGCCAAATGAATTACCCGATCTATCACAGTGCCAGCAGCTTCTTCAATCGTTTTTGGTTTACTGTAAAATGAAGGAGAAGCGGGGCAAATAATTCCACCTGCTTGTGTAATTGTTTCCATATTCTTTAGGTGAATCAGGCTGTAAGGCGTTTCGCGCACAACACAAATTAACTTTCGTCTTTCCTTAAGAATTACATCCGCTGCACGTGCGATTAGATCATTTGAAATTCCGGAAGCAATGCGCCCAATCGTTCCCATGCTGCATGGGACAATGATCATAATGTTGAAATTGGCTGATCCTGAAGCAAACGGCGCCATAAAATTGTTCTTGTCAAAATATGTTGCTTCATAATTTTGATAGCTATCATTATTCAGCTCAGTCTTCCACACTATTTTGGCATTATCTGTGATTACTATATTCAAATCCGACCACTGAGACTTAATGGCGGTTAGCTTATCTAACAATAATTTTGCATAAATAGAACCACTGGCTCCGGAAATGGCAACAACAATTTTATTCATTAAGAAAAATATTTGGTTGTAAAAATTATTAGATCAAATCAAATAAAAGTGCATAAAGCTCGTTTATTACTCA
>JBQCEG010000144.1:0-40154 GCA_051960475.1 Ginsengibacter sp. | reverse complement strand
GCCATTTCTTCAATCTGCTCTTCGAGCTTTTCTTCATAAACCGGTCTTTCTTCTGCGTATATAACACCAAATGGCCTTGGAAATTGATTATCGGGAAATGAAGTATCAAAGAAACGTGCAATAAGGTTCGCTTTTGTCTTGTCTTTTTCATCATGTATCCACAAGTCATCAGGAGTATAACCATTGCTGTTAAGATCAATAACTACCGGCTTTAAACCATCAAGCCGAATGCCCTTTTCTTCATTCATACCAAAGAGGAGCGGCTTGCCGTCTTCCAAAAAAAGTGCCTGGTCCTTTTTTGTTTCTTTATCCGAATAAGGAAAAAATGTTCCATCGTTGAACACCGGGCAGTTCTGGTAAATTTCCACAAAGGAAGTGCCTTTATGCGCATGTGCGCGCTTCAGGATACTTTGCATGTGTTTGGGATCACGGTCAAGTGTACGTGAAACAAAAGAAGCTTTCGCCCCGAGCGCGAGTTCTGAGGGATTAAAAGGTTCTTCAATTGTTCCGAAAGGAGAAGATTTGGTGATCTTTCCAACTTCGGAAGTGGGTGAATATTGCCCCTTGGTAAGGCTATAAATCTGGTTATTGAAGACGAGATAATTCAAATCGAAATTCTTGCGCATCAAATGAATAAAATGATTACCGCCAATGGAAAAAGCATCGCCATCACCGGAAACCACCCATACATCCAGTTCGGGATTAGCAGCTTTTACACCTGACGCGACTGCTGCCGGACGCCCGTGAATACTATGCATTCCGTAAGTATCTATATAGTAGGTAAACCTGGAAGAACAACCAATGCCGGAAATAAATACAAAGTTTTCTTTTTCAACACCCAATTCAGGTAAAATTGATTGTACCTGTTTGAGGATCGAATAATCACCGCAACCGGGGCACCATTTTACATCCATTCCGGAAGAAAAATCTTTGGGTGCGAGCCTGTCATTTTCCATATTTATTTTAAAGTTTTCCATTGTAAGATTTAACACATCCGGGTGATTCTTTCTTTTATTTCATTGGTGGTAAAGGGTAATCCCTGCACTTTTGAAAAGCCGGTTGCGGGAATTAAAAATTCTGCTCTTATCATTTGCAACAACTGGCCACTGTTCATTTCTGGTATCAGTATTTTTTCAAAACCAAACAACAACCAACCCAGGTTTTTAGGCAAAGGATTAATATAACGGAGATGGATATGCGAAACGTCAAATCCTTCTTCAATGCATTCTTTCACAGCGGTTTTAACTGCACCGTAAGTGGAACCCCAACTTAATACCAACAACTTTCCTCTTTCCTTACCATTATCAGGTTTTGCCGGCGGAATAAATTGCTGAATATGTTTGATCTTTTCGGCGCGTAATTTCACCATCAACTCATGGTTTTTCGCTTCATAAGAAACGTTTCCTGTAATGTTTTCTTTTTCCAATCCACCGATGCGATGTTCGAGTCCTTTGGTTCCCGGTTTTATCCAGGGCCTCACAAAATCCTGATTCCGTTTGTAGGGCAAGACTTTTCCTTCGGGGCCATTCGGTTCTGTCAAAAATTTTACTTTGATAGGAGAAAGCTCTTCTTCCGCGGGAAACTTCCATGGTTCTGAACCATTGGCGATATAGCCGTCACTTAAAACGATAACAGGTGTCATGTGTTCCACAGCAATCTTTGCTGCGTCGTAAACAGTTTCGAAGCAATCAGAAGGAGAGGAGGCGGCCAAAACAGGCAAAGGCGCTTCGCCATGCCTGCCGCACATTGCCATTAAAAGATCAGCCTGTTCTGTTTTTGTTGGCAACCCGGTTGAAGGGCCGCCCCGCTGCACGTCAATTACTACCAAAGGCAATTCAAGCATCGTGGCCAATCCCAAAGCTTCTGTTTTCAATGACATTCCCGGGCCAGAGGTTGAAGTTACCGCAAGACTACCTGTGAAAGCAGCTCCAATGGACGAACAAATTGCAGCAATTTCGTCTTCCGCCTGGAATGTTTTTACGCCGTTTGCCTTGTATTTTGAAAGATCATGAAGAATATCTGTTGCCGGTGTGATCGGGTAAGAGCCGAGGAACAAAGGCAATCCTGATTTTTCTGATGCTGCAATCAAACCAATTGCGGTTGCGTGATTTCCTGTAATACTTCGGTAAGTTCCCGAAGGAAGTTTGGCAGGAGCAATTTTAAAGCGGGTAGTAAATATTTCAGCACTGTCTCCAAAATTCCATCCGGCTTTCAAAACCTTGATATTTGCATCGGCAATTTCAGGTTTCCTCGAAAATTTATCCTGAAGAAAACGAATGGTATTGTCCAGTGATTTATCAAACTTCCAAAAAAGTAAACCTAACACAAACATATTCTTGCATCGTTCGATCTCTTTCATTCCAAGCCCGGTGCCGGCCAGGCAATCTTTTGTATGCTTTGTTATATCAACCTTGTGAACAATATAATTTTCAAGAGAATCATCTTCCAAAGGATTGACACCATCAGGATATTGAGCGAGGGCGAGATTCTTTTTATCGAACCCCTGCAAATTGGCAATGATGATACCTCCTTTCTTCAACCTGGGAAGATCAACTTTGAGCGCTGCAGCATTCATTGCCACCAAAACATCAAAACTATCGCCGGCGGTATAAATTTCGGTGCTTCCAAAATGAACCTGGAAACCGGAAACACCCGCAACCGTTCCTATGGGGGCGCGAATCTCTGAAGGATAATCCGGAAAAGTGCTTGTGTCATTCCCGTCCAAAGCAGCGGTATCAGTGAATTGCATGCCTGTAAGTTGCATGCCGTCACCGGAATCGCCTGAGAATCTGACAACTATTTTATCAGCCTGTTTAATGCTTTTTATATTTTTAGGCAGACCATTTGAAAGTGCGTTCATGGTGGATTTTAATAGAATTAACTATGCAACAATTCTTTGCGCGCCAGCAGTTGTTCAGCAGTTTCTACGTGGTCTTCGTCGGGCACGCAACAATCTACAGGACAAACGGATGCACATTGCGGCTCTTCATGAAAACCCTGGCACTCTGTGCATTTATTAGGAGTAATGTAATAGGTATCTGTTGAAAGAGCTGCTAAACGGTCATTTGCATCTACTACTGTTCCATCCAGTAATACATAACTTCCGGTAACAGTAGTTCCGTCTGCGATACTCCATTCAGCGCCCCCTTCATAAATTGCGTTGTTAGGACATTCCGGTTCACAAGCCCCGCAGTTGATGCATTCTTCTGTGATTTTGATAGCCATTGGTAATAAAATTTAATTGGTTGTTTTTAAATAGAATGTAAAGAAATGAAATCCGCAGGTTGATTTGCTGATGTCACTCATCGGGGCACATGATTTATATCATGTACTGAAAATTCTAAAAAGTATTAGCGCAATGAAAGATTTTTCTTTTAAATGTAATTAGCGCCCTGGCACAGATAGCGAAGTATTTGTTGAAAACAAAATTGCTATTGTTGGGTATTTGCAGTAAGACAAAAATGGAGCTACCAAAATAGTTACTATATTTATTTCAAATTTGGGCAGGATAGAATGAAAATTTCTCAAATGTTCATTTTGGTATTGCCCTGTTATTTGTCGCGAAAAATTCAGGTAATGAGGAAGAGATAACGGTTCACTTTTGTTGGCATGACAAAAATCATACTGCGTAAAGATTTGAATCATGTCGAAGAAAAGAATTTAAAAAAGTTTCGTCACTACTTTGCACTCTGATTGCTACTAACTAATAGATTTGCCGTATGGGATCTGCATCAATGATCGTTTTGATTTTAGCCGCGCTCGCCTTTTCGACCATCGCTATCCTTATCGCTAAAATCCTTACTAAGGCAACTACGAATCCGCAAAAGGGCGAGCCTTATGAAAGCGGAATTCCAACTAAAGGACAAACATGGATCCAGTTGAATGTTGGTTACTATTTGTTTGCACTGATCTTTTTGATCTTTGATGTGGAACTGGTTTTCCTTTACCCGTGGGCAGTTGCAGCTAAACATACAGGATGGTTTGCTTTTATCGAAATCGTTATTTTCTTTTTTATATTGTTCACCGGATTTTTATACGCACATAAAAAAGGTGCTTTGAAATGGATGTAAAAACAAACACAGCAAAGGCGGGTTTTCCCGGCCAGATTCACGAAACTCCCGGAGGAGGAATTGTGCTGAGTAAATTGGACGACATCATCAACTGGGCGCGTTCCAATTCATTGTGGCCACTCACTTTTGCGACCAGTTGCTGCGGGATAGAAATGATGTCGGTAGCTGCTGCTAAATATGATTTTTCAAGATTTGGTTTTGAAGTGGCAAGAGCTTCGCCACGGCAGGCGGATGTGATCATCATTGCGGGGACGATTGTTAATAAAATGGCGCCGGTTTTAAAAAGATTGTACGACCAGATGGCCGACCCGAAATATGTGATCGCGATGGGCGCATGTGCGATAAGTGGCGGACCTTTTTTTTACAATACTTATTCGGTAGTGAAAGGAGCCGATCATGTGATCCCCGTTGACGTGTACGTTGCAGGTTGCCCGCCGAGGCCGGAAGCGTTGCTGAATGCCTTGATAACTCTTCAGCAAAAAATAAAAAGCGGTTTGACAAGAGAACAAATTAAAGTGCCAAAGCCGGATAAAAAATAAACCAGATGTCAGGCGAAGAATTAAAAATAAAGATTACTGAGTTGTGGCCTTCATCAACCTTTGAAGAAGGAGGATCGTTTCTGAATGTTTTGATTGAAGCTAAGGACTGGCCGGATTTTGCCAAACAATTGCGCAATGATGACTCTTTGTTTTTCGATTATCTTTTTTGCCTGACCTGTGTTGACTGGATGACGCACCTCACAATGGTTTATCATCTTACTTCCACCAAATTCAGGCACAATATGGTTGTGAAAATTAAGCTGGACAGGGAAAAGCCGCAAATAGAAACAGTGAGCAACATTTGGCGAACAGCCGAGTTTCATGAAAGGGAAGTGTATGAAATGTTTGGAGTGATCTTTTTGAATCATCCGGATTTGCGTTTGCTGATACTACCCGATGACTGGGAAGGAAAATTTCCGTTGAGAAAAGATTTTGAAGACCCGGTAAATATGATAAGACTTTAGTTTGAATCTCTACAAAGTGCAGCAAAAAAATGTATAGGGAAAATGAAATAATGGATGGGATCTCAGATGCAAAAGCACGGGAAGTTGCTGAGGCCGGTGACATAATAATTAATATGGGGCCGCAGCATCCGGCAACGCATGGTGTGTTGCATTTGGTTGTTACCCTGAATGGAGAAACGATCAAAAAAGTTGAACCGCATTTGGGATACATTCATCGCTCGATTGAAAAGATGTGTGAAAGCCTTACTTACCGCCAATTTATTTATGTCACAAGCAGGATGGATTATCTCTCTGCGCACATTAATAATCACGCCTGCGCATTGTGTGTTGAAAAAGGTTTGCAGGTAGAAGTGCCGGAAAGAGCGCAGGTTATAAGAGTTTTAATGGATGAACTTACACGTATTGCATCTCACGAATTGTGGTGGGGTGCAATGGCAATGGATCTTGGCGCATTCACACCATTCTTTTATGCCTTTCGCGAAAGGGAAACAATTAATGACATTATGGAAGAAACTTGTGGAGCGAGACTAACGATGAACTACATGGTTCCCGGAGGGGTTATGGCCGACATCCATCCAAATTTCCAAAAAAGAGTAAAAGATTTTTTGGGCTTATATAAAAGGAAAATAAAAGAATACGACGAGTTGGTGACCGGCAATATTATTTTTCAAAACCGTATGAAAGGAGTTGGATATTTATCAGCCGAAGATGCAGTTTCTTACGGATGCACTGGCCCTGTAGCCCGCGGCAGTGGCGTAAGTTGCGACATCAGGAAATTGTATCCTTATGATGTTTATGATAAAGTTTCTTTTGATGAAATAATTGAAACCGGTGGTGATTCCTTTGCGAGGTATCTTGTGCGTTTGCGTGAAATGCAGGAATCAATAAAGATCATCGAACAATTGATCGACAACATTCCTGAGGGAGATTTCCAGGCAAAAACAAAAGCGGTTTTGAAATTGCCGAAAGGAGAATTTTATACAAGAGTGGAAACGGCAAGAGGAGAATTGGGTGTTTATATTGTGAGCGAAGGCGGCACTACGCCGTACAGGATCAAGTTTCGTTCTCCCGGATTTTCCAATCTCTCGGTTTTGGATCACATGGCGCGTGGAAGTAAAGTGGCTGACCTGATTGCGATGATGGGAACGTTGGATTCGGTGATACCGGATATTGACAGGTGAGATAAAAGTGCAATTACAAATTAAGAATTACGAATTAAGAATTACGAATTAAGAATTACAATGTGGAGCTTTAATAAAATAGCAAATCTTGTCAACGAGTGGCTGAGTCAAAGGATGTCACCCACATGGGTAACTGTTATTGAAATGGTAATAACAGGAATTTTAATTATTTCTTTGTTTGCTGTGCTGGGACTGGTTTTGGTGATCATGGAAAGAAAAGTTTCGGCATGGATACAAATCCGGCTTGGTCCAAATCGCGTTGGCCCGAAAGGAATGTTTCAGTCACTTGCTGATACGATAAAACTGATGGTGAAGGAAGGGATGACACCGACACACGCCGATAAATTTCTCTTTAATCTCGCACCATTTATAGCGATGATGGTTGCGATGCTTTTGATGGCCCCACTTGCATTTGCCAAAAATTTCCAGATGTGGAATCTGAACATCGGTGTTTTATACATCACAGCTATTTCTTCTGTTTCTGTCATCAGCGTTTTGATCGCAGGCTGGTCGAGCAATAACAAATATTCATTGATGGGAGCCATGCGCGCCGGCGCGCAAATCGTGAGTTATGAATTATCAGCCGGTTTGTCAATCCTTTCTGTTATTGTTTTGGTCGGAAGCCTGAACATCAACGATATTATTCTTTCGCAGCAAAATGGCTGGTGGATATTTAAAGGACACATTCCCGTGATCATTGCTTTCGTGATTTTCATCATTGCTGTTACCGCAGAAACAAATCGTGCGCCTTTTGACCTGGCGGAAGCAGAATCAGAGTTGACGGCAGGGTTTCATACAGAATATTCAGGAATGAAGTTCGCGCTGTTTTTCCTGGCTGAATATGTAAATGTTTTTATTGTTTGTGCCATAGGAGCGACTCTTTTTTTAGGCGGTTGGATGCCTTTTCACATTGGTGGCTGGCAAGGCTTTAATCATGTGATGGATTACATTCCGTCTTCGATCTGGTTTTTCGGAAAAATATTCTTCCTGATTTTCGTGATCATGTGGTTCAGGTGGACTTTCCCACGATTGCGAATAGATCAATTGTTGAATCTTGAATGGAAATATTTATTGCCAATAAGCATGTTCAATATTTTATTAGTAACAGCGATGGCGATTGGAGGATGGTATTTTTAAATTTTAGAATAATGAATATTGAACAAGGAATATGGAATGTTGAATTGACGAACAGTCCATTCACTTCTTTATTTATTGTTCCTTTTTCAATATTCCATATTTATACATCATGTCTATAATTAAATACATACAAGATGTCTTTGGTGCAGTAAAATCGCTGGCAATCGGCATGAAGCGAACCTTGTATTATTTTACTCACCACAAGGAGATCATCACCCAGCAATATCCTGATAACCGTGAAACGTTGGTTTTTCCTGAGCGATTCAAAGGTGAAGTGGTAATGCCGCATAACGAAAACAATGAACACCGTTGCACGGGCTGCACCGCGTGTGAGCTGGCTTGTCCTAACGGAAGCTTAAAAGTGATCACGCAGTTTAATGTAACTCCCGACGGTAAACGAAAAAAAGCGATTGACAAACTGGTTTATCATCTTGAGTTGTGTACGATGTGTAACCTGTGTGTTGTCGCTTGCCCGTCGGATGCAATCAAAATGGCCCAGACTTTTGAGCATAGCGTATTTGACAGGAGTGAATTAACCAAAATCTTAAACAACCCCGGTTCAAAAATTATGGAGGGCGTGGAATAATGAACGGATCAACAATTATATTTTACCTTCTTGCGGCTTTGACATTGGTCAGTGGAATCCTTGCTGTTTCAACAAGACAAATCTTCAGGGCAGCTGTGTTTTTGTTGTTTTCACTAATTGGAATTGCCGGTTTGTATTTCTGGATGGAATATGAATTTATTGCGGCCGTTCAAATTGTCGTTTATGTAAGTGGTGTTACCGTTCTGATCATTTTTTCGATTTTCCTTACCCAACAAGCCGGCGAAAAAATGCCGAAGCAAAAACCAACCAGGAAATTATTTTCTGCAATTGCTGCATTTTGTGGCTTTGCGCTGGTGATGGTGCAGGTTTTTCAATATAGTTTTCCATCTTTTTCCGGAGTTCCTCTTACGCCTAAAGTCGAAAATATTGGTGCACAATTGTTGTCTGCAAAAGAAGGTGGAATGGCATTGCCTTTTGAAGTAGTAAGCATGTTGTTGCTCGCAGCAATGATAGGTTCAATCGTCATCGCAATGAGAACGAAAGAGGAAACAGCAAATGAAGAAAAAACGGAAATTTTTATTGAGGAGAAGATTGATTTGATTGGATGAAAGCAATTAAGAATTAAAAATTACGAATTACGAACTTCTTCAACTTCGACATTCGTTGTTCCTTTTTCTGGTTCGATATTAAAAGGAAAATTGTGAATAATGAATATTGAACAAGGAATGTAGAATAATGAAGTAGAAAAACTTTGAAGGAAAAAATAAATAAATGTTACAACCAGGTCTATATCACATTTTAATTATCAGCACAGCGTTATTTTTCATTGGTGTTTATGGTTTCTTTACCAGGAGAAACCTCATCACAATGTTGATGAGTATTGAGTTGGTTTTAAACAGCGTGAATTTGAATTTTATTGCTTTTAATAAATATTTGTGGGCCGGAAAAATGGATGGATTGTTTTTTTCGATTTTCGTGATTGCCATTGCTGCTGCTGAAGCGGCTGTTGCCATTGCGATCATCATTAATCTATATCGGAGTCATCATTCAATTGATGTGAACAATGCAGGTGAATTGAAATTTTAAAATTAAAAACTGACAGCGCAAAATGCTTAACGGGACTGTCTTGCTGCTCATTCCTTTACTTCCCTTCGCGGGATTTGTATTGCTGGGATTGTTTGGGAAAAAATATTTCAAAAATTCATTAGGAATTATCGGTACGATTTTGTTGCTGGCTTCAACTGCGTTCGCGATTTATTTGGCCTACGGTTATTTTTTTGAGTTTGGAAAAGTAAATGATGTTTATCAAAAAATAATTCCTTTTCAATATCCATGGTTGAAGTTTTACGGCGATCTTTCTATTGATGTAGGTGCGATCATTGACCCGATCAGTGTGATGATGTTGGTAGTGATCACCTTTATTTCATTGATGGTTCACATTTATAGCCTTGGCTACATGAAAGGTGAGGAGCGGTTTTCAACCTATTATTCTTTTCTCGGCCTTTTTACTTTTTCGATGCTCGGGCTTGTACTTTCGTCCAATATTTTGCTGATGTATGTTTTCTGGGAACTGGTGGGTATTTCCTCCTTCCTGCTGATTGGTTTTTATTATGAAAAACCTTCGGCAGTAGCGGCTTGCAAAAAAGCGTTTATTGTTACCCGTTATGCTGACCTTGGATTTTTGATTGGCATTCTGATTCTTTCTTTTTATTCAGGCACACTCGATTTTAATACTTTGATTGAAAGGCTTACTTCACCTGATTCTGCCCAATTGCATACCGCAATTGCTTCTTCTTTTCTTGGCATTTCTGCTTTAACGTGGGGAATGATTTTAGTTTTTGCCGGAGGTGCGGGTAAGAGTGCTATGTTACCTTTCCAGATATGGTTACCCGATGCAATGGAAGGGCCGACGCCGGTTTCCGCTTTGATCCATGCGGCGACGATGGTAGTTGCTGGTGTTTATTTGGTGGCAAGATTGTTCCCTGTTTTTGCTGTTTCCGCTCCTGATGCTTTGCGCATTGTTGCTTACGTGGGAGCTGTCACTTCTTTGTTCGCGGCAATAATCGCGTGTACGCAAACCGATATAAAGAGAGTGCTCGCGTTTTCCACCATCTCCCAAATCGGATACATGATGTTTGCTTTGGGCGTTGCCAAATACCAGGGAGAAGCTACCTTGGGTTTTACCGCTTCCATGTTTCATTTATTTACCCATGCAATGTTCAAAGCGTTACTGTTCCTGTGCGCGGGCTCTATCATTCATTTCATTCACAGCAACGAGTTGAAAGACATGGGAGGATTAAGAAAATATTTACCTGTTACGCACATTACTTTTTTGGTTGCCTGTCTGGCTATTTCAGGAGTCCCGCCATTTGCAGGCTTCTTCAGTAAGGAAGAAATTTTATTGGCTGCTTCGCAAAACAACCAGGTCATTTACTGGATCGGGATGATCACTTCAGGTCTTACGGCTTTTTACATGTTCCGTTTGTATTTCAGTATTTTTTGGAACAAGCCTGCTACCAGCGTGCACGAAAAATCTCATGCTGAGGGCGGTTTTGTAATGAACTTCCCATTGATCTTGTTGTCAATTGGCGCGGCTTTCGCCGGGTTAATTCCCTTCGGAAATTTTGTTTCTGCAACAGGAAAACCAATTGAAGCTGAATTTCATTGGCAGTTTTCGGTATTGCCTGTCTTCCTGGGTTTGACCGGAATTTTGATTGCATGGTGGATGTACAGCAAAGAAAGTTCTTTACCTGCAAAAGTGGCTGCTTCTTTTGGAGGATTTTATAAAGCAGCATTTCACAAATTTTATTTCGATGAATTATACCTTTTCATCACCAAAAAAATCATTTTCAATTTAATAGGAAAACCGGCTGCATGGTTTGATAAAAATATAGTGAATGGTCTTGTGAATGCAACAGGAAATACTAGTGAAACCATTTCAAAAAAAATAAAAGGATTTCAATCGGGCAAAGTACAACAATACGGCATGTACTTTTTGTTTGCCACAATTCTTATTGCCGTTTTGTTTATTTATTGGTGGAAATAAAACCTGACGAAGCATGAATTTGTCTTTACTTATCATTATTCCTTTGCTCACAGCGATTGCCGTGTTGCTTGTGCGTACCAGGTCGCAGGTAAAATGGGTTTCTCTTCTTGGTGCCGTTGTACAAATAATTATTTCCATTTTTTTGTTGGTTTACTATCAATCTGCTGTTGCGAATGGCAACACAGAACAGATGCTTTTCCAGCAGCAATATGAATGGTTTCCTGCTTTGCACATTGGCTTTCATTTGGGTGTTGACGGTATTTCGGTTGCCATGATCCTGCTCACTGCCTTTGTCGTAATTGCCGGAATTCTTGTTTCATGGAACATTGAAAAAATGACAAAGGAATTTTATTTTCTTCTTTTGTTGTTGAGTGTTGGCGCTTATGGATTTTTTCTTTCGCTTGATTTGTTCATGCTTTTTTTCTTCCTCGAAGTTGCAGTTATTCCGAAATATTTATTGATCGGTATTTGGGGAAGTGGTAATAAAGAATACAGCGCCAACAAACTTGCGTTAATGCTGATGGGCGGGTCCGCACTCATCCTGGTAGGGTTGCTCGGACTTTATTTTGGAAGCACAATCAGGACATTTGATTTAATGCAGTTAGCAGGAGATCATATTCCTTCAAACATCCAGATGATTTGTTTTCCGCTTCTATTTATTGGCTTTGGTGTCTTCAGTGGATTGTTTCCTTTTCACACCTGGATTCCTGACGGGCATTCTTCTGCACCCACAGCCGGTTCCATGTTCCTGGCGGGAATTTCAATGAAGTTGGGAGGATATGGATGTTTGCGCGTTGCCACTTATTTGTTGCCCGAAGGTGCAAAGGAATATGCCAACTTTGTTATTGTCCTTTCCGCAATCGGCATTTTATATGGCGCATTCGTAACAATGATGCAAAAAGATTTGAAGTACCTGAATGCCTACTCTTCGGTGAGCCATTGCGGATTTGTTTTATTGGGAATTGGGATGCTAACCAAAACTGCGTTTACTGGTGCCGTTATACAGATGGTAAGTCACGGTTTAATGACCGCGCTTTTCTTCGCCGTGATTGGAATGATCTATCAACGCACACACACACGAAATATTGATGAGATGCAAGGGCTTTTAAAAAACATGCCTTTCATCATCACCGTATTATTTATCGTAGGATTTTGTTCACTTGGCCTGCCGGGATTGAGTGGCTTCGTTGCTGAAATAACTGTGTTCATGGGCTCCTGGGAGCATACCGATACTTTTCATCGTGTCATAACCATCGCTGCTTGTGCCAGTATTGTGGTTACCGCTGTTTATATTTTAAGGGCAGTTACCAAAGTTGCCATGGGGCCGGTAAAAGCAACTTATGCTCATTTAAAAGACGCCGCATGGAACGAAAAATTAGCAGCAATTATCCTGCTTTTTGGAATTATAGCAATTGGTGTAGCTCCTTTCTGGCTGAATGATCTGATCAGGCCTGGCGCACAAATTATAATGAACAAAATAACCGGAGGTCAATAAAATATCAAAATGAATGAATTTATAACCTTAATGAAACCTGAACTACTGTTGGCGTTGATCATTTTCGTGCTCTTGTTTATCAAACTCGGCAAAGGGATGAACAATGGTTCTTTATTGACATTGATCCAATTGTTGTTGCTCATCAATTTTGTTGCAGGATTTTTTTTCAATCATGAAGGAAAGCTTTTTGGAGATATGTATGAGGCAAATGCGATGATCATTTTACAGAAAAATATCCTGAACCTGGGTGTTTACCTCATCTCGTTATTGTTTTCTGATTGGTTCCTGAAAACAAAACATCTTCCCGAATTTTTCATATTGCTATTGTCTGCCTTGCTCGGCATGTTTTTCCTTATTTCGAGCGGCAATTTATTGATGTTCTTTTTATCGTTGGAACTCGCAACCATTCCTGTAGCTGCAATGGCTAACTTTGACTTGCATAAAAGAATTTCTTCCGAAGGAGCCGTTAAGTTTATTTTGATTTCGGCATTTTCCTCTGCCATTTTATTGTTCGGCATTTCATTGATCTACGGCACAACGGGTTCCATTAGTTTTGCTGAAATTCCTGCTGCTATCTCAGGTAATTCGTTACAAATTCTTGCATTTGTATTTTTATTTACCGCGTTCGCTTTTAAAATGTCCATCGTTCCCTTTCACTTATGGACAGCCGATGTTTACCAGGGATCGCCAATGCCCACTACCTCTTTTTTATCAGTGATCTCAAAAGGTGCTGTAGCGTTTATCCTGATTACAGTGTTGTACAAAGTGTTTCAACCCATTCAAAATAACTGGTATGATTTGATCACGCTTTTGTCAGTGCTAACTCTCATCACCGGGAATCTATTTGCTTTGCGCCAGCAAAATATCAAACGCTTTTTGGCCTTTTCGTCTATTGCACAGGTGGGATTTATTTTGGTGGGCATCAGCGGCAATTCACCGGAAGGACTCGCATCTGTTGTCTATTTTGTTTTGATCTACATTTTTTCAAATCTTGCCGCCTTTGCAGTAGCTGCAACTATTTCAGCCAATACCGGAAAAGAAAATATCAGCGATTACAAAGGTTTTTACCAGCGCAATCGCTTCCTTGCATGGGTAATGGCACTTGCACTATTTTCACTCGCAGGCATTCCGCCAACTGCAGGATTTTTCGGCAAATTATTTTTGCTTAAAGCCGGTGCTGCCAATGCGAATTATCTTTTCATCACAATTGTTGCGTTAAACCTGATCGTATCATTGTATTATTATTTAAGAGTGATCCGGTCGATGTTTATGGATAAAAATGATCATCCGATAGAAAAGATAGAACTAAAACCAGGCACAAAGTTGGGCATGTATCTTTGCAGCGCAGGGATAATTTTGGTTGGAATATTTAGTTGGGTTTACGATTATATTCAATCATTGACGTGATGTTGCATTTGCATTGCATTGAACATCCGGCATTCAATATTTCAAAAAAATGGCAATCAATAAAAATCATTTATTCGAAGAATTGGACGGCATCAAATGTGGGATCGTTGAAAAAGAAGTTTCTGCAGAAAGAGTTGAATTCCTGAAAAAATTGCTTGAGTACAATGGCTATACCGTTGTTGCTGTTCCTTCTCCTCCGCCAAAAGCACCTGCCCGTCCTGTAAAAAAAGAAGGAGAGGAACCAACTGCTGAACCGGAAGAGCCCAAACTTCCGGAAACCTTTACTGTCGGCGTAACCGATTATACTTTCAATCCCATCAACGCTATTTTTGGAAGGCTTTTAAAAACGCCCGATGGTCATGTCGTAACCCTTGCCTATTGGGAACAGAAGGAGGATGAAAGCCAGGACGAGATTCCTTATTTTGAGAAGAAGTAGTGAATGAATAATAGTGCAGAAATTTTATTTTGATTCGGCTACTATTTGAAGAGATCGGGACAAGAAATATTGATAAATTTTAAATAAGAAAATCATGTCGCATTCCTTGAACAAGATTTGGATTCATGCTATATGGGCCACCAAAGAAAGAGAACCTTTTATTAATTCGAATGTTGAAGAAAAGTTGCATGAATTTATTAAAGTTGAATTAAATTCTCAAGGATGCCGGGTGGGTATCATCAACGGAATGCCTGATCATGTTCATTGTTTATTTCTGCTGAATCCAAATAAGCCCATTGCAGAGGTCATAAAGCAAATTAAAGGAAGCAGTTCCCATTTTGTCAATCAAAACAACCTGGTTAAAGAAAAGTTTTCCTGGCAAACAGGCTATGCTGCTTATTCTGTTTCAGAATCAGTTTTTGAAAAGGTGTTTAAATATATTCAGAATCAAAAGACCCATCATCAGAAAAAAACGTTTCAGCAGGAATATGAAGAGTTTATTCGATTGAATGGGTTGGACAATAATTGATTTTTTTCAATTATTCAAAAAATTGTAACGATCGGCGACCAGCCCACAAACTAGCCCGCGGTTTTAATTTAGCCCACAATTTTAATCGGGGGATTGTGAAATCCGGAGGTTCAAACATCCGTTTCAACGGTTTATAATAATTTATCAATCAAAATTCCGATGTAATAAAATGGCTAAAGCCATTCGATTTACCGCTCACAATTTGTCCCATGGTTAAAACCATGGGCTACGTAAAACTATCTGACAAAACAACAAATTAATTCAATAAAAATGTTTTTTATTGGTACGGAATTAGAATGTTGAAGACCTCAAACCAATCTATCGAATGAGACGGAAATTCAATTTAGCCCACGATTTCAACCGTGAGGACATGGATTCCGCGTCGTTAATTAACCGTTTCAACGGTTACAATAATTTATCAATGAAAATTCCGATGTAATAAAATGGCTAAAGCCATTAGTTTTTCCCGCTGAATATTTTTCCCATGGTTAAAACCATGGGCTACGGTAAAACCTGGGACGAGACAACAAATTCATTCAATAGAAATTTTTTTTAAAATTGCTACGGAATGAGAATGTTGAAGACCTCAAACCAATCCATCAAATGAGACGGAAATTCAATCTCGCCTACGATTTTAATTTAGCCCACGATTTTAATCGTGGGATTATGAAATCAAGAGGTTCAGATAACCGTTTCAACGGTTTGCAATAATTCATTAATGTAAATTCGGGTTAATAAAATGGCTAAAGCGATTGGTTTTTCCCGCTGAATATTTTTCCCATGGTTAAAACCATGGGCTACGGTAAAACCTGGGACGAGACAACAAATTCATTCAATAGAATTTTTTTTTTAAAATTGCTACGGAATGAGAATATTGAAAACTTCGAACCAATCTATCATTTCGTTGGAATTCAATTGGCTCCCCAATTTAATCTATCCCACGAGTTCAATTTAGCCCATGAATTCAATTTGGCCCCTGATTTCAATTTAGCCCACGTTTTCAATTTAGCCCACGATTTCAATCGTGGGGAAATTAATTCCACAGCGTCAAACAACCGTTTCAACGGTTTACAATAATTTATCAATGAAAATTTTCGATGTAATAAAATGGCTGAAGCCATTGGAATTTACTGCTGGATATTTGTCCCATGGTTAAAACATGGGCTAATTAAAACGCTCTCCATCCTCTGATCAAAAATTTTTTCCGTTCATAAAAATCTAATGAAAATGACAGTTCATTCCATCATTTGTCTTTACATTACGCCTTCATCGATATCACATCAATATGCAAAAAATAATTTCTATTCAATCGTTTTTGTTGATCCTGCTGCCTGTAATTTCAGTAACGGTAAACGCGCAATCGAATGTTGAACAGGAAATCAACCGGATTGAACAACCACCTGTTGCCCTGGAACCTTTGCGTTTCCTTGCTTCTGACGAATTGAAAGGAAGAGCAACTGCCCGTCCCGAAATTCATATTGCCGCGCGGTATATTAGTGAAGATTTCCGCAGCCTGCAATTAAAAGAATGTCCCGGAACAGAAGATTATTTTCAAAAATTCGAGATCAAAATGATTACGCCTCCACAAAAAGGGAGTTTGCAAATTGGTGAACATTCTTTTCAATTAGGGGAAAGCCTCATACAATTAAATGGAGGGAATGTTAATCTCAATGCACCTGTTGTTTTTGTGAACTATGGAAGCAAAGACGATTTTGAAAAAGCTGACGTAAAAGGCAAAATTGTAATCACGCTTGCAGGAAATAATGATTCTTCCAAATTCAGGCAGGCATTTTCGAAAACCAGAGCAAAGCGAATGCTGGCTGAAGAAAATGGAGCAGCCGCACTGGTAGGACTTTCTTCCGGATCGGATGTCCCATGGAATGCTTTACAACATTATACAACGCAGGAACGCCTAGCCAGGCAAAACGAATCTGATACATTACCAGTCTTTTGGCTTAAGGATTCGGATCATTCTTTAGAGCAATTAGTAAAGAATCAGGCTTCAACTGCCAAACTAACGGTAACGGGTACATTACAAAAATCAATACCTGCAGAAAACGTTATGGCTTATGTTGAAGGAACTGATCCTCAGTTGAAAAACCAATACATAGTTTTATCTGCACATTATGATCATTTGGGTGTAGCTAAGACGCCTGTAGAAGAAGATGGAAAAATGGACAGCATTTACAACGGTGCACGCGATAATGCGGTCGGTGTAACTGCTGTGATGGATGCCGCCCGCTACTTTGTGCAACATCCTCCAAAACGGTCGGTCATGTTTGTTGCCTATACAGGTGAAGAAATAGGAGAAATTGGCAGCAAATATTTTGCTTCGCATCCTGTTATTCCATTAAATCAAATCGTTTACAATATGAACATTGATAATGGTGATTATAATGATACAACGATCATTACAGTAGTAGGCATGGGAAGGACTTCTGCAGATGAAGATATTCAAAAAGGTTGCAAGGCATTTGGGTTAAAAGCTATTGCGGATCCGGCACCTGAACAGGATTTGTTTGACAGGAGTGATAATGTAAACCTTGCCGAGAAAGGTGTTCCCGCGCCGACTTTCAGCCTGGGCTTTACAAAATTTGATGCAGAAACAATGAAGCATTATCATCATGTGAGCGATGAAGTGGGAAATATGAATTTGAGTTACGTGATGAAATACATTAAGTCTTACATCCTCGCCGCAAAAAATATTGCTGATGATTCGACTCAACCCACATGGGTAAAGGGAGATAAGTATGAGAAAGCGGGGGAAAATTTATATCATTCAATAACAAAGGAAGTTCAGAAAAAACCTGTTTTAAAACTGCAGCACAAAGTAGCTGGCGGCCAGTAGCCCACGGTTTGAACCGTGGGCTATGATATAAAATTGTGTCGATAACCGTTTCAATGGTTTCCAACTAAAATAAAAATTGCTTTTATTGTTGATTTACTGCAAATACGACTATTTTCCAACCTTACTTCCCAACCATGCATTTCTAAACTCCTGTTCATATTGTGTTACCGGCTTTCCTTCTTGCTCATAAGTCACAACTTTTAACGAAGGATCTTCCTGTAATGTAACCATCACTTTGTTCAGAACTTCCCGGTGAATAAAGCTTACTTCAATTTTATCTCCGGGTTTATGCGATGATAAAATTGATTCAATGTCATCTGAATTAGCAACCGGTTTTCCATCTATTTCTGTGATCACATCATCAAAATCAAGCCCGGCATTATAAACAGGTTGACCTTTTAAAGTATTGGAAGTTATTTGCAAACAATTTTCAACACTTTCACTTCTGAAATTGCCTATCCACGCATTTCCCGGATTTGCTCTTACCAAATCCAAACCTGCATTTTTCATTAAGGAAACGTAATCATTCTTTGCCGTTCCGTAAATGTATTTTTGGAAAAAGCTTTTCGCAAATGAAGGATCCTTGGTTACTTCACCAAGCACTTTTTCAAGTCCTTCATTCGTGTAAGGAATGTAAGGCTTGCCAAATTCTTTCCAAACCGCCTGCATGTAATCATCCAATGTCAGGTGATAATTGGTCCTCAGTCTAACATCCAGTGCCAAAGCGGTAACCGCTCCGTAATAATAATAAGTCGTAAAAATATTAGGATAATTGTTGCGGTCAATTGACACGCCTGCATCTGTAAAAACTGCCTGGTTGCTCATGGTAACAGGCGAAAACTCTTTTGAACCGGGACTGTTCAAAACATAATTCAACATGCCACCAAGTATGCGGCAATATTCATTGAGGTCTTTGAAACCCGCGCGCTGCAAAACCAGCTCTCCATAATATTGCGTAAAGCCTTCGGCAAACCAAAGGCTGCTGCTCATATCGGCTTCTTTAAAATCAAAAGGTTCGATGTCGCGCGGACGGATACGTTTCACATTCCAGCAATGAAAAAATTCATGGGAAGAAGTGCTCAATACATCCATCACATTTTCTGCCAGTTGTCCGCGATAAGTTATAAAAGTGGAATTACGATGTTCCATTCCATCGCCATGCACAAAAGGATTTACATTTTCAATAAAAGTGTAAGTGCCGTAATCATAATCAGGTAATTCTCCAAAAATAGCTTCTTCTTCCTTCACTACTTTTTGTTCCATTGCTGCATAAGTATCGATCAGACTGTCAGAAGCTTTTGCATGCATCACCAATCGCATTTCTTCATTTTTCCCATCCGGATTTTTTACCGTCCATGTGCGTAAATGATAATCACTTAACTCGGTCGGTGAATCCATCATGTATTGAAAATTGGGTGCGTAATATGTATTTTTTGCAGCCAATGGCTTTAGTTGAGTTGCTACTTTCCAATGCAGTGATTCGGGCATATTGAATTGAAAAGTGATGGGCTCCTGGTTGTGCCCTTCGATCCACATAAAAGTAGCAGGCATATTCAAATGTGCCTCAGAAGAATCAATGTCATCGTAAGTTCCGTCACCATAATTGCCATACAATGTGTAAGTGATTTTCACTGCGGAAGGATGATGAGGCACTTTATAAATATCCCCTGAAATTCTCTCAATATCCAAAGGATTGTTTTGTCCATCAAATGCTTTTACATCATACACATTCTTCCCAAACTCAGCAGTAGCATATCTTCCCGCTGAAGAGCGGCTCATTCTGAAAATTGCAGGAGCGCTGGTGAGTTTGTTAACTACTAACTGCACCTGCGCTTCATGATGCCTGTAATTGGGAAACGAAATTTCATAATGAATGTTTGCCTGGCTGAAACTGCGTGTAGACATCAACGTTACAAACAGAACAGGGAAAATAATTTTTTTCATGGTAATGATTAGGAAGTTTTTGGGTAAAAATAATGCTTTGTAAGAGATTTACTCTTTAGCAGAAATCGAATTAGAATTTAAATGAAAATGGTTAAAACCATTATTAATAATATTACAAAGTAGCCCACGATTTTAAACCGTGGGCTATAAATTCAGCGGCAACATAAAACCGTTTCAACGGTTTATAATATGCTAGCTTTCGCAGCAAACCAACAAAAAACAAAATTTTTTGTTTCTGATTTATCCATTCAAAATCAAAAATTATTTTTTCAAAATTCTTCATTAAATTTATTCACGAAAACGTATTGCAGTTAACAAATCAATCATCACTCATTTTTCATTTCAAAAAATCAACTGATCATGAAAATTACCAGGAGAAAATTTATCGTAAACAGCTCTGTAGCACTTGCCGGTACAATGTTTTTGCCCGATTTTATTTTTGCGAAAACGAAAGCATCTGACCATATTCTCGGAATTCAATTGTATTCTGTGCGTGATGATATGCAAAAAGATCCTTTGGGCACTCTGAAACAATTGAAAGCGATGGGCTATAAAAATGTGGAACATGCCAATTACATCAACCGGAAATTTTATGGCTATTCGGCCAAAGATTTTAAAAAGGTGTTGGATGATCTTGGTTTGAATATGCCGAGTGGCCATACTGTAATGTCAGGGGATGACTGGGACAGTTCTAAAAATGATTTTACGGACAAATGGAAACAAACCGTGGATGATGCGGCCGAAGTGGGAGAGATGTACGTGATTAGTCCGTGGCTGGATGAAAGCCTTCGTCAGAATTATGATGAGTTGGTTAAATTCCTGGAAGTGTTCAATAAATCCGGGGAGCTTTGTAAAAAATCAGGATTAAAGTTTGGTTATCACAACCATGATTTTGAATTCAAATATTCTTTAAATGGCAAGCAGATCTACGATATCATTTTAGAAAAGACTGATCCTGATCTTGTACTGCAACAAATTGATATTGGCAACATGTACGGAGCCGGAGGCCGCGCATTGGAAATCCTCAAAAAGCATCCGGGAAGATTTACAAGTATGCATGTGAAAGACGAGATCAAATCGAATGGTAAAGGTGAAATGGGCGATAATTATGAAAGTACTGTGTTGGGAAAAGGAATTCTTCCTGTGAAAGAAATTGTTGATATGTTCAGGGAAAAAGGCGGCACAACAGAATTCATTATCGAGCAGGAATCTTACCAGGACAAAACTCCGTTGCAATCTGCAAAGGATGATTTGGATGTGATGAAAAGTTGGGGATATTAAGAATTAAAAATTAAGAATTAAGAATTACGAATTTATGAGCTGCAAACCGAGGGTTGCATTTATCAGTGAATTTAAATCTCTCATATAGGAAGACTCGTCCTTTCGTTAATAATTGTCTATTGGCTTTTGCAGCGCGCGAGCAAGGAAAAACGCGCGGAGCGATCGGGTTTTCCTTGATCTTTTTGGTTACTATTTCTTTCAAGAGAAAAAGTAACATACAATCGCTGTGTTAGCTCCGGGGGTAAAGAGCTATTAAAAAATAATCATCGAGGAGAGAATCTGGTCAGGAGATCAATTTCATCTGTAGCTCCTGGTGATTGCAAAAATTTCACTCAAATACACTGATATAAATCAACTCCCTACATGATCAATGTTTTGAATAGTACCGGTTACCTGGTGTAACTATGTAAGAATATTTACCAAAAACATTTTATCATGTCACAGAATAAAAAGGGCGAAAAGTTTGTTTACTTCTTCGGAGGTGGCAAAGCCGATGGAAATGAATCTTTAAAAAATTTATTGGGCGGGAAAGGTGCTAACCTTGCAGAAATGGCAGGGCATCCTGACCTGCGGCTACCCGTACCTCCGGGCTTCACGATCACTACTGAAGTTTGCACTTATTATTACAAAAACAACAAAACCTATCCGGCAAAATTAATAGAGGAAACTGCGCAAGCACTTTCCAAAATGGAGAAGCTTACCGGTAAGAAATTCGGAGATGAAAAAAATCCGTTGCTGGTGTCCGTGCGATCCGGTGCCCGCAAAAGTATGCCGGGGATGATGGAAACTATTTTGAATGTTGGCTTGACAGAAAAGACAATAAATGGATTGATTGCGCAAAGTGGGGATGAAAGATTTGCTTATGATGCCTACCGAAGATTGATCATGATGTATGCGGATGTAGTGATGGAAAAAGCGGCAGGTGTAAAAGTGAAAAACGGCAAAGGCATAAGAAAAATACTTGATGAGGAATTGGATGAGGTTAAACGCAAAAAAGGATATGAGAGTGATACCGACCTGGGAGTTGAAGACCTGAAGAAGCTAGTGGCAAAATACAAAAAGACCGTGAAAGAAAATTTGGGAAAAGAATTTCCTGATGACCCGGTAAAACAATTGTGGGGAGGGATTGGAGCGGTTTTCAGCAGCTGGAACGGAAAGCGTGCTAAAGAATATCGCCGTATCGAAAAAATTCCTGACGAGTGGGGAACAGCGGTCAATGTTCAATCCATGGTTTTTGGAAACATGGGAAATGACAGCTGCACCGGTGTAGGTTTTACAAGAAACCCCGGAACGGGTGAAAATAAGTTTTACGGGGAATATTTGGTAAATGCCCAGGGAGAAGATGTGGTAGCCGGAATCAGAACACCCGCGCCGGTAAATGAATATTCAAAAAATGCACAGAGCAAACATTTGAAAACCCTGGAACAAAAGATGCCTCCTCTTTATAAGGAATTGTACAAATACCAGTCGAAGCTGGAGAAGCATTACAAAGACATGCAGGATATTGAGTTTACCATTGAAAAAGGGAAACTTTATATGCTTCAGTGCCGTGTGGGAAAACGAAACGGAATAGCGGCCGTAAGGATGGCAACAGAAATGTATCAGCAAAAATTGATTGATGCAAAAACAGCTGTGAAAAGAGTTGCGCCAAACCAACTGATCGAATTGTTGCTGCCTATGCTTGATCCGAAAGCTGAGCAATTGAAAAAACCGATTGCAAAGGGATTGCCTGCCGGTCCGGGTGGTGCAATAGGACGGATAGTTTTCACTTCTGATGATGCGGTTGAATGGGCATCGAAAGGTGAAAAAGTGATTTTGGTAAGAGAAGAAACATCACCTGAAGATGTGGATGGTATGCACAAATCACAGGCAATTTTAACCACTAAAGGAGGTATGACTTCTCATGCGGCATTGGTAGCAAGAGGTTGGGGAAAGTGCTGTATTGTTGGTTGCGGGGATATTGAAATCCATTCTGAGGCAAAAACTTTTCATTCAAAAGACGGAACTGTAATTAAGGAAGGAGATTGGATCAGCCTTAACGGAACAAAAGGATTGGCTTATGAAGGAAGTCTTCCGTTAACCGACATTAACCTCGGGAAAAACCAATCTTATAAAGACCTGATGAAATTGGTGGACAAAGTGAAAGAGATTGGCGTGAGAGCGAACGCTGAAACTCCTGCTGATGCAAAGCAGGCAATGAAATTTGGCGCGGAAGGAATTGGACTCTTCCGCACCGAGCACATGTTTTATGGTGAAGGAAGTGAGCAACCCTTGTTTTTGCTACGCAAAATGATCGTTAGCAAAAATGTGGATGAAAGAAAAGCTGCACTTGCTGAGTTGTTTGAGTTTGTAAAGAAAGATGTGAAAGAAACATTGAAAGTAATGAATGGAAACCCTGTAACAATCCGCCTGCTCGATCCGCCATTGCATGAGTTTGTTCCACATGACAAAGAAAAGCTTCAGCAGTTGAGCAAGGAACTTGGTATCAGCATGAGCCTGCTTAGAAGACGTGTGTTGGCTTTGCACGAAAACAACCCGATGTTGGGTCACCGCGGCGTAAGACTCGGTATCAGTTACCCGGAAATTACTGAAATGCAAATACGGGCCATTTTTGAAGCAACTGCTGAATTAATAAAATCAGGCAAAAAAGCTTTCCCGGAAATAATGATACCGGTAACATGTACAGTAAACGAACTTATTCACCAGAAAAAAATTGTGGATGCGGTTTACAGGGAAGTTTGTGAAAGATTTAAATTGAAACAAATTCCGTACCTCTACGGCACAATGATAGAAACGCCGAGGGCTGCGATAAAAGCAGGCAGAATGGCTACGGTAGCGGATTTCTTCAGCTTTGGAACTAATGATCTCACACAAATGAGTTTTGGTTTTAGCCGTGATGATATCGGCGGATTTCTCCCTAATTATCTTGATCTGAAAATTCTGAATGACGATCCGTTTCAAACCATTGATCAAAACGGCGTAGGAGAGTTGATAAAGTTCGGAACTGAAAAAGGAAGGGAAACAAAACCAAAATTGAAAGTAGGAATTTGCGGAGAACACGGCGGCGATCCTGAAAGTGTGAAATTCTGTCATCGTATCGGAATGAACTATGTGAGCTGTTCACCGTTTAGAGTTCCGATAGCAAGGTTGGCTGCGGCCCATGCTGCCCTGGAATTTCCAAGGGAAAAAATCCTTTATCCTCAAAAAAAATCGAATGGACAACTATCAAAGAAAGTATCGGTAAAAGATTATTTACCGGTTTAGGTTTACAAGAAAAAGCGTTTTTCTAAAGAGCACGATTCAACTTTAGCAAATCAACAATTTTCCTGATTTTTCTTTTCATAAAAAGAGGCCGCTTCAATTGAAACGGCCTCTAAACTTTAATGAACCTAATTACTGAGCCATTTGCATAACATCCTGTGTTCCGCTGGCTTTATTGTTTTGGCGTTTGAATAATGACATATCCATTTTGCCAAAATGATAAGTAAAGTTTACGCGAACCATTTGGGGATTATTTAAACGGGAGTAATTCTGAATAAAATAAGGGCTTTCTGAATACTGGTCTTGCGTGCGTGTGCGGAAAATATCATTCATGCTTACGCTCACGGTTGCCGCATTGTTTTTAAGAAAGCTTTTTCTTACGGCGACATCGGTTCCCCAATAAGAATTGATGTATCCTTGTGAAGAACTTTGAGCCTGGCCGAATGGACCACCACGACCGGGGCCGCCCTGGTTATTATTGACCGGCAGGTTGGTTTTGCTTTGATAATCTGCAGACAATTGAATGCTAAAAGAGGCGGGCAATTTAAAAGTACTGTTCAGTTTGCCAAACCAACTCAACATCGCATCTTGCGAAGCTGTGGCTGCAATATTAGAAGTATTGATTTTTGATTGATAAACATTCACGTTGGTCGTTAAATCCCACCATTTTGCCAACTTATTAATTGAAGTCAATTCTGCTCCGTAAGAATAACTTGAATTCGCATTTATGTAAGTGTTGATAATATCTTCTTTTCCCGTAAATGGATTGGTTCCGGGACTTAAATAACGCGTGATCAGGTTGTCTGAATGTTTATAATAAATGGAAGCCAATAAATTGTTTCCACCTTTGAAAGTCTTGCTGTAACTCATTTCCAGTGAGTTGGTGAATTCAGGGACAAGGTTAGGGTTACCACGCGTGATATTCAAACTGTCTGTGTAATCTGTAAAAGGGATCAGTTGGAAAAAATTAGGCCTGTTGATCCTTCTTGTATAACTCAATTGCAGTTCCTGCTTGTTTTTAAGCTTTTGACTCAGGAACAAAGACGGGAACAAACTAACAGGATAATTATTGCTGAATTTTTCTCCTGTATTCAAAAGTTGGCCATTGTAATCAGAACTTTCTGCCCGCACACCAACTTCGTAACCAAAATTCCTGATACTGCTTTTCACATCCACATAAGCTGCATAAACGTGGTCGGTACTTTTATAATCATTTGTGCCGGCCGGAACCTTTACTAAAGTTTCTGAAGAAGAGCCGGTAAAGTTATCACTGTTATTGGTTGTTTTATGTTGTTGCGCTCTTAAACCGGCTTCCAGCTTTGATTGTTTTTGTTTTCCAAAAGGCAAAGTGTAATCAGTTTGAACGGTCAGGAAATCAATATTCCCGTCGTTTTGTACTTTCTGTAATTGAGTGCCGGAGATATTTCCACCATTCAAATAATTTGTTGCGTATAAGGAATTGCCTGTATTATTTCCTGAAAAATAATTGGCGTTGGCAGTTAACTGTTCTCCTTCTTTAGGAAAATTATAAACATAATCCAGTTGCATACCATTTGCGTCAAAAGTTCTTGAACCTGAAGTGTAGCGAACGCTGTTCATGCTTTTTGTTCCGGAAGGAAGAAGACTGTCTGTCCTGGCGTTTATCGTTTCGTTTGGATCAAATTGTCCATGAACTTTAATTAACCCAAGCGAAAGCGTTGCGCGGTTGGTCATGTAATAATCCAAACCGAGGCGGCCAAAAATAAACTGGCCGTTTGTTTTGTTCAAATCACTTTGGGTAACTTTTGTCAGGGTATCACCAAGGTTAGTTCTGTCTGTAGTTCCGGTTGTATTTCCTCTCATTTGATGAAGCATTCCTGCAGCAGAAAAGTTGATCTTATTTTGTCTTGCACTGAAATTAGCACCTGCATTTATTCCTCCGCGACTGTCAACTCCGGCAGAAATATTTCCGTTATACCCGGTATTCCTGTTCTTTTTCAAAACGATATTCAGAATCCCTGCATTGCCACCTGAAGCATCGTATTTTGCGGAAGGATTGGTGATCACTTCAACACTTTGAATAGCGTCAGCCGGGATCTGGTCCAGCGAAAGCGTGGTAGGCCTGCCATCCACATAAATTTGCGGCGCGGCATTCCTCAGTTTTACATTTCCATCAATATCTACCTGCACAGAAGGTACATTTCTCATTACATCAACAGCTGTTCCTCCGGCGCTCACGATATTTTTTTCCACATTAAAAACTTTTTTGTCAATGTCCATTTTCAAAGCCGGATCAGCACCTTTGATGGTAATAGCGGCCAAAGTTTTTGCATCAGTTTCCAATTGAATATTTCCGAGGTCTTTTTCAAAAGAAGGCATTTGGCCGGGAACGGGTTTGGTGAATAATGAAAAATCCTGTTGTTTGGATTTAAAGCCGGTATTGCTAATCCTGAGTTCCAGTTTGCCCATAACAGGAACTGAAGCAAAATCAAAGTCTCCATTTTTTTTGGTAATAACGCCGGACAATAAATTCATTTTCATTTTTTTGGTGGCTGTATCCATTTGCTGGTGGAGCAACAAAACAGAAGCACCTTCCATTGGCTTGCCTTCCGCATCAACTATTTTTCCATAAACATGCCCGCTGTTTTTCATCGCGGCAGGCATTTGACGGTATTGCGCAAAAGAATTTGCACTCAATAAAACCGCAATAGCCACAAATAACTTTTTCATTTTCTTTAATATTTGTGCACAAATTTATTGTGGCGTTATTCACCGTTTTTGTAATTGCGATGAGCGGTTAAAATGTTGCGACGAAATGAGGAAGATTTTTTACAAAAGGAATAACGCGACTAGAACTTCCCGGTTAGAGCGGAAAGATTTTCCTTATAAGTATCACTAAGAGGCAATTCCAGTGAATCAACAAATACGCTTGATTTTCGAATTGAGGTAATAAAAGCTACAGAAACGATATAAGATTTATGGATACGAATGAACTGCGAAGCAGCCAATTGTTCTTCGATGGTCTTCATTGGCATTCTTGTAATCACCGGATTTTTGGCGCTTTTCAGATGGATCTTGATATAATCTTTTAAACCTTCGATAAAGATGATGTCCGAAAGATTTATTTTGACAAGACTGTAATCTGCATTTACGAAGATAAATTCAGTACTTGCTTTTGAATGATTATTATTTTTTTGAGCAGCTTTTAATTCAAACAACTCTTTGGCCTTATTGCAGGCTTTGATGAAACGGTCGATAGAAACCGGTTTTACCAAATAATCCGTTACATCCAGGTTGTATCCATCAAGCGCGTATTGCTTGTAAGCCGTTATCAAAATGATCATTGGCTTTTCGGTCATACTTTCAATAAATTGTATGCCCGTTAATCCCGGCATTTGAATATCTAAAAAAAGTAAATCCACTTTTTCTTTCGCCATTACCTTCATCGCATCTGCAACACTTTCGCACGAGGCAACCAACTCCAGGAATGGAACTTTGCTGATGTTGTCAACCAACAATTCCAACGCTAATGGTTCATCATCAATGGCAAGGCAACGGATCATGGTTTAAGATTAATTTTAAGTAGGGTAGTAAACAAGCCATTTTCTTTTGAAATATCCAGAGAATAATTCCCAGGGTGCAAAAGCTCCAGCCGTCTCCGCACATTCGCAAGCCCAATGCCGCTTGCCTTGTCCTGCACCTGCTGCAATTGAGCATCGAAACTATTGCCTACGCGAAAATACAATAGGTTATTTTCTGCTTTTAATTCAATTTCAATTTTAGGATTTTCAATAAAACCGGTTCCGTGTTTGAAAGCATTTTCAACAAAAGGAATGAGCAACATTGGGTCAATCTCATAGTGTTTGTCAGGCTTGCTTAAACAAACTTTAATCACCACTTTCTTACTCAATCTTTGTTGCTGCAGATCGATATAGCTCTGTAAATATTCTTCTTCATTTTCGAGCGAAACCTTTTCTTCATCTGTTTCATAAAGCATGTAACGCATCAGCGAAGAAAACTTGATGAGCGAAGGTTCCAGTTCTTCAGAATGTTTACGTGCAAGCGCGACCATATTGTTCAGCACATTGAACATAAAATGTGGACTGGCCTGGGAACGAAGTAAAGACAATTCGGTCTTGAGATGTTCGGTTTCTTTTTCTTTTGCAATACGATCCGAAATAAATTTATCACGAATCAATTTGTAAGCAATACTGCAGGCAAGAATAAATACGAAAATAAAAATGCTGACGACAAGGTGTGTCTTAAAAACCATGTGATGGCCAACTTGTGTAAAATTGATCCAAAGGGACCACATGATCATCACATAAAGTAAAAAGTAAAAAATGATGGAGAGGGGATAAACCAAATATTTTCTCTTGTACAGAAAACGGGGAATTAACACAAGGGCATTCAGGTAAAAAAACACAACAAGCATAAAGTCGCTGGCGCGGGAAATGAAAAACAATGCATTTGAACTTACCGGTTTCGCAACATCCGCTGCATTGGGATTGTGTGAGGGTCTTAGCAAAGACGGAAGGGAAAATAACAATACCCATGCTGCGGCATGGATCAGCACGGTCATCCATTTTTTTCTGTACCAGGGTTTTTCCATTTTACGAATAGTGACTTTAAAGAAATCAAACTTAATAATATTACTGTTTCAATCCTTAAAATCTGCGACAAAGGCGGGGAAAACAGCGACGAAGCGGGTTTTCAGAATTGAATGCCTTATCAAAAAATCACCTTCCTTGTCAGTTTTACTTTGCTTGCATACTGTTTCAAGCTGCTAACGCAATAATAAAACGGTTCCTTTTTTATGAATCTTTTTTTGATGGGTTTGAAGTTCTATATAATAAGCATAAGTTCCGGCGGGCATCGGCGCTCCCTTAAATGTTCCGTCCCATCCATTGTGCGCATCGTTTGTTTCAAACACCGTTTTGCCCCAACGATCATAAATGCTGAACTTGTTTACTTTGTAATTTTCATAAGGAATGACACTGAACACATCATTAATTCCATCATCATTAGGCGTAAATGCATTCGGAATATATATGTCATTATAAACGCTGATCCTGACATCGTCAGTAGCAATGCCACAGCCCACTGTTGAAACCACATTTAATGTGTAATTAATATTTTCCGGCGGATAAACATAAGGGTTTAATGACCGGGAGTCATTCATATAAATAGAAGGTGACCAATAAAAATTCACCTTTGTGCCTGCCACCGTACTCTTTAAGAAAGCGGTATCCCCGGCCAATATGACTTTATCAGGGCCAGCGTCAGCTACAGGATTTTTGTAAATATTTATGGTAACATAAGCAGAATCTTTGCATCCGTAAGAATTAGTTACTGTTACCTTATAGTTGGTATTTCGGGTAGGAGAAGCGACCGGATTGCCAACTGCATCATTTGATAAGCCATCAGAAGGCGTCCATTCAAAAGTTCCGGGAACAGATGAAGATGCCGAAAGCGTTTCTGTTTGACCTTCACAAAGAGGATGAGCAGGTGCGACGGAAATCCTGATTCCCGGAAACGCGGATAAATAAATTGTATCCAGCCTGACACAACCGTAATAGAAATTTTCCTGCAAAGTATACAGCCCTGTATCGCTGATTTTCAGATTTGGAATTGCCAAACTAAAATCGTTGGAAGTGCCACCATTGGGCGTGGTCCATCTTACTGAAAGTGCTTTTGGATCTGCTGCTGGCATAAAAAGATCCTGGCTCAGGCAACCAAGAACATCCTGGGGAGAAAGGTGCTCAGGTACAGGATGAATTTCTGTGTAGATAACATTTGAAGGAATCCGGCAAAGAAGTGAATTAATATTTGCCCGTTCCGCAACTTCCATCCTATATAATATTGTTCCCGAAGTTCTGTGAGGAACGTGATAGGTTGTCGTGTTTTCACCGGGAATGTCATTCCATGTTAATCCGGAATCAAGACTGTTTTGCCAAACGATAACAGGATCAGTCAAGCCGGCTGAGAAAGTACCTCTCATAATAAAAGGGTCTTTATAGTCAGCACAAACATTCGCCGGTCCCGTGCTTCCATCAATGGTAACGTTTACTGAAATGGGACTACACTGCCTGAAAGTGAGATCATCAAGTGCGAAAGCATTACCACATCCCTGTGAGGCATTTGCTACAAGTTTTAAAACGACCACGTCATTTCCTGCCGGATTGGTAAAAGTGACTCCATATTGTTTCCAGGACTTCATATTGGTAATTGGAATGTCACCCGTATTATAACTGGCTAACGAAGTGCCATCCAATTTTTCAATACTAAAAGTAAGATTGGGTAAAACTGCATGGCCGCCACAAGTGATGGGTGATTGCATCACGTTGGTAATAAAAGCGGCAAATTCATACGTAATGTTTGAGCATAAACCGGAAGCTGTGTCCATGTACACTGTTCCCGCTGTGTTTTCTGCATTTACCATCATATAATTTCCATCAACGTTCAGTGTGTGATCACCTGTCATTGCAATCCAATTACCTCCACAACCAAACAAAAAATTGTTGATGGTGTATTGCCCTTTTGCCGGACAACCTCTTGCGTATTCATACGTAGTAGTACCATCCGGCAATGGTGCATGTCCAACTCCAAAAGTTTCATTGACTATTGGATCCCCTTTTGTGCCTGTGCAAAGTTGACCGGAGGCAAATAAGAAATGAAAGCAAAAGAGTCCTGTGAGCCCCCAAACTTTTAGTCCGTCTTTTTCAATTAATTTCAAACTAATACTTTGTTATTTAAAACAATAATTCAGGACCCCTGGAAAATGATCCTGTGTCATCATGTTTTTCAATAAGCCGGAACTTGAATTTAAAAGTCAGCCACTGGTCTTCAATCAGATGTTGAAGTCTTCTGTAGTAAAAATAAGGCAAAGATTGAAAAGACAAAATTCTGCCTGGTTCCTTTGAGATGGTCTTCAAAAAATAATGAACGAAGAAATAATTGAAATTTTTATTCCCTGCTTTATCATTTGGATTAATGCGAAAAGTAGTAAGTACAATATCTTTGATAAAATTTCTGATCCGGTTTTGTATTTTCTAAATCAACACAGAATGAAAAATCGCTGTATACTCTTTTTTCTTTTTGCCTTTGTAAAACCCGCTTTCTGCCAGCAAAACATTGATTACGGCAATAATCCAAAAGCCGGAAGATATTACGATGTGCGGGGAATTAAGATGTACGAAGAAACTTACGGAACAGGCAAACCTCTTTTGCTGATCCATGGCAATGGAGGCAGCATCAAATCGATGGCAAGTATAATCCCTTATTTTTCGAAACATTATAAAGTAATTGCCACCGATAGTCGCGCCCAAGGAAAATCAGTTGACACCGGTGATTCATTAAGCTTTGAAATGATGGCGGATGATGAAGCGGCCTTGCTCCAAAAAATGCACATCGATTCTGCGTATGTAATTGGATGGAGCGATGGAGGAATCGTAGCTTTGGTTTTGGCTATGAGACATCCGGACAGAGTGATCAAACTGGCATCAACAGGTGCCAATCTTTGGCCTGATTCAACTGCTTTGCTTCCTTCATTATGGAAGGATGAAAAATCTTACTACGATTCCGCACATTCAAAAAAAAGCATATCGGAAAAAGAAAAAAATGATTGGAAAATATTTATGCTCGACTGGTTACAACCAAATATTCCTTTAACGGCTTTGCATGCGATTCGTTGTCCTTCTTTGATCATAAGTGGTGATCATGATTTGATCAGGCTGCAGCATACCATTAAGATTTATAGAAATATTCCTGAGGCGGATTTATGGGTTTTGCCGGATTCAGGTCACGGAACATTGATAGAACATACAGAAGATTTCGATAAAGAAGTAAGTGAGTTTTTTGAAAAGCCTTTTCATAAAAGATAGTTGAATTCATTTTGACTATAACATTTGTTCTATTTGAGCAGTTGTTCTATTGGAATAATTTTACTCAGCATTTTTTTCCTTCAATTTTTTTAAAATGAAAAGCAAAGACAATTTTGTTTGGTTCCTCGATTCGCTCGTAAATATCCGCGTTTCTGAACGAGAAAATCCAGATGGAATTTCGCTTCTTGAACACAGGGCTTATCAAAACGATTCTCCGCCACAGCACATTCACGAAAATGAGGATGAGATCTTTTATGTGTTGGAGGGCGAGTTCCGTTTTTTAATAGATAAAGAAGAATTCAGGTTAAAAAAAGGAGATATATTAACTGCACCAAAAGGAATTCCACATACTTATAAAATTGAATCAGCCGAAGGTGGCAGGTGGATGACGATCACTTCCGGAAAGGATTTTGAGCAATTTGTAAAAGCGATCGGAAGACCTGCCGGAAAAATTGAATTGCCAAAAAAGCATGGCGCTCCCTCTAATGAAGAAGTAGAAGAATTAACGCACAAAGCTGCTGAATACCACATAATTATTGCCGGGCCACCATTGCATTGATTTGAAATATAACGGGTATGAGTAAACGAAGGAGGAATCAAATTTTTTCTTTTAGTTTTTCATTGATGATCCTGCAAGAGTGAACCAGTAAACTGGAATCATTTTTATTTTATCAAATGAAGTTATAAATGAAGCAATGTTTTGCCCTGTGAATCCTTATATTTGTTAAGACGTTTGCTAATCACGATTGGCTATTAAAATCCATTTATGAAATAGAAATGTTTTACTCCCGAGTTTCATATTTTCTTTTTCTTTTTTGTTGCTTAACCTTTTGTACTAACGCACAGATTGAAACCGCTGCCCATGTTAAAGGAAAGAGCATAAAGGATTCAACAGAAGTACGGCAATTAATTGCCCTTGCAAAAAAATACGAAAACAGTTTACCCGATTCTGCCATTTACTACTATGAAAAAGCGGGCTTGCTGGCTCAAAGTATAAAGGATAAAAAAGGGATAAGTGATTATTTTTCCCGGTACATAAGATTTCTGAGCCACAAAGGTCTATTTGAAGAAGGTCTTACACTTGCCAGGCAGCATGTTGCGCTTTCAGAGAAAAACAATGATAGTCTTCAACTGATGACTGCCTGCAACGAAGTGGCCAATGAAGAACAATATTTTGGGGATTTTCAGTCTGCAACACAATTTTATTTGCAAGCGCTCAAATTGGCCGGACGCCTGCATCAGCAAAGAATGCAGCGGCTTATTAACAACAATCTTTCTTCAGTTTTTATTTCGCTAAAGGATTACAAAACAGCTTACCGCTATTCTGCCAATGCCTATCAACTTGCCCACGATGCACAAGACACAACTGTTATGGGAGATTGCCTGATTAATATGGGAATTTCAGAAATTCATCAAACACATTATGACGAGGCATTAAATAATTTTTCTGAAGCTGAAAAGATTGGGTACCGGGAACCGGACATGACTTTAGTTGCAGATGCTTTATCTGACAAAGGTTTGGTTTATTATGATCTGCAAGAGTTTCAGAAATCTGAAGAACAATACCAAAAGCAGGAAAACATTGCTGTAAAATACGACCTTCCATTTGAGCAACTCTATGCTTTGTTCGAACTGGCAGTGCTTAAGAAAGAAAAAGGAGATTTTGATGGGGCAGAAAAGCTTGCATCACGTGCCATTTCAATTGGAGAAGATTTAAACACTAAAGATGAACTGGCCGAAATGTACGATACGATGGCGGTGATCAAATTAAAAATGGGGAAGCTGGATGAAGCGATGGCGTTCAAAAATAAATTTGAGGCGATGAAAGATACCTTGACGAATGCGCAGGTGCAAACGAACATTCATCATCTTGAATTGCAATACAGGTCCGCCCAAAAAGACAAAGAAATTGCGCAACAGGCACTGAAAATTGAAAGAACCAATTCCGCATTGCAAAGAAAAAACACCTTGATTTGGGTAATTCTTGCCGGGCTGCTGGCACTGATCACGATACTTGTTCTTTCTTACAGAAGTTACCGCCACAAACAAAAATTGAGCAGGCAAGAATTGCTTACCCTTCAAAAAGAACACGAAGTAAATACGCTAAAAGCAAAAATGCAGGCGCGCGAAGAAGAACGTAACCGCATTGGCCGCGAAATGCATGATGATATTGGATCTGCCCTTACTACTATTCTCTATCACTCCGATGAACTGAATAATAACGCCGGTGAAAAAAACAGGAAAGCATTGAAAGGGATTACTGAAACTGCCACTTCTGTGATGGACAAAATGAATGAGATCATCTGGAGCATGAACAGTGATTATGACACGGTAGATGATTTTATCGCTTACACCCGACAGCATTCAGGGGAGTTTTTACAAAATCACAATTTGGAATATCACTTTGACATTCCAACAGAAATTCCTGATCTGCAATTAACCGGCGAGCAACGGCGCAACATTTATCTTGTCATAAAAGAAGCGCTTCACAACGTGGTAAAGCATGCCTGTGCTTCCAAAGTTTGTATTTCATTTGATATAAAAAAGGATCTTTTGATCTCAATCCGGGATAATGGCAAAGGGATAAATAATGAACAGGGGAGGCGTTTTGGGAACGGCTTAAAAAATATGCGGCAACGGATGGAAAGTATTGGCGGAACCTTCAAAATTGATTGTGATGAAGGAACATTGATACAATTGACTTGTCCTGTTGAAGTAAATAAAAGGCTGATATAACAAAGGTTATATTGAAGCGAAGCAACTGCAGGTATATATTTGTTATTCTCCAATTTTAAAACCTGAAGCATGAAAAAATTGATCGCGGTAAGTGTTGTGGAAGATATTGATGAGATAAGAACTCGATTGAAAACGATCCTCGACGAATCAGAGGAGTTCATGTGCACAGGCGTCTACAATAAAGCGGAAGATGCCTGCAAAGAATTGCCGCAAGTGATGCCGGATATTGTGTTGATGGACATTAATCTTCCGGGAATGAGTGGAATAGAATGTATGCGCAAATTGAAGGCAGTTGCGCCGCAGATCCTGTTCATGATGTTTACTATTTACGAAGACAGCGACCAGGTTTTTGAAGCGCTAACCGCTGGCGCGAGTGGTTATCTTTTGAAGAAGACACCTCACGATCAATTGAAGGAAGCACTTAAAGAATTATACGAAGGAGGCTCCCCGATGAGCACGCAAATCGCGAGAAAGGTGGTTGCTTATTTTCAAAAAAAGGGCGAGCCGAAAAATGAGGAAGAAAGTATTCTTTCGCCCCGTGAAAAAGAAGTGCTTGAACTTTTATCCAAAGGTTTTTTATACAAAGAGATTGCTGATAAATTGTCTATTTCTACTGGCACAGTGCGACAGCACATCCATAAGATTTACGAAAAACTGCACGTTCAGAATCGTACTGAAGCGCTCAATAAATTCTACGGCCACCGTTAAATTTCCTTTCCCCGGGAATAAAAATTCCTATTAAAACTTCCTTTACTATAACTTTTGTTCTATTGCCTTGCCCCTGATCTGATTATAGTTTTGACAAATTAAAAAACCAGATTTTAAAACTTAAAACTTTAATTATGAAAAAGACGCTAACCATTTTGTTTGTTGCATTAGTCGCAGGATTTACTTCCTGCAAAAAGCACAACGACAATGTTCAAACCTTCCTGGCTCCGCCGGTAAAAATTGGTGACGGACAAGCACGTACATTTATTAAAATGAAAGGAACGCAACCGCAGTCAATCGGTATTTTGCTCGATGCTGCAGCATTGAAAGGTTTGCCTTCAAAAGATCCGGAATACAGTTTTATGCTTAAGCTGCATCCGCAAAGCCAGTTGCTCGGATTTGATCATTGTGAAGTGGATTGGAATCCAAATGGACATGATCCTCTTTTTGCTTATGGAGTTCCCCATTTCGATTTTCATTTTTACAAGATCTCCGAAGAAGAGCAAGCTGCTGTCGTTCCCGGTCCCGATACTGTAAACGTTCCACAACAATATGTTCCGCAAGATTATGTAAGTGGAGGAATTGCCGTTCCTGATATGGGCACTCATTGGGTTGATACCACTGCACCTGAGTTTAACGGTCAGCCATTTACTGCAACATTTATTTATGGGATTTATCACGGAAAGATGACCTTCCTGGAACCAATGATCACCAAAGCTTTTTTGGAAACGAAACCTGATTTTGTCCTCCCTGTAAAACAGCCGCAGGAATACCAGGAACATGGGTATTATCCTACAACAATGCACTTAACGTTCGACAACAAAAGCCAGCAATATTCGATTGCTCTTGAGGGATTAACCTATCATTAATTTCAACCTGCTATTAATCACCAGTAATAATAACAACAATGAAAAAGCAAATTCTATTTTTTCTTTCGGCATTGGTTTCTGTTTTTCTGCTTAGTGCCTGTAACCAAAACGAAAGCGCGGAAAACAGCGCGACGACTGATTCTTCCACAACTTCTGCTTCAACCCAAAGTTCTGCCCCGGTGGTTGCCGGCGATTCTTCATCACAATATGGAGGATTTAAAAGCCAGGTTGCCTGGGGCGGGCATTTGGTTCAAATTGTAGGTTGTGATGATTGTCACACTCCGAAAAAAATTACCGCCATGGGGCCGGCTCCTGATACCGCACTTTTCCTTTCAGGCCATCCCTCAAAAATGCCTGCGCCGGATGTTGACAGGAAAGAGATGGAGTCGAAAGGAATCGCCGCCACCAATGATCTGACTGCCTGGGTTGGTCCCTGGGGAATAAGTTATGCAGCTAATCTTACACCTGATAACACGGGTCTCGGAAATTGGACTTTTGAACAGTTTGACAGGGCTTTCAGGCATGGAATGTTTATGGGATCCGAACATGGAAGACAATTATTGCCTCCGATGCCCTGGCAGGGATTCAGCCACATGACTGATGCGGAAACAAGAGCCATATTTGCTTATTTGAAAACGATAAAACCTGTCCATAACGTGGTGCCGGCAGCGCAACCACCTGTCTCAGCGCCGCATCATTAATTTGGATATTCTCTTTCAGAAAAGCGACAATAGTAAACAGGCAATTTCAGTAATTATTTTTCTTAAAGGCCATTGTAAAATGATCTTGTCCTGTTTACTTTCAGGTCGCGGAGGATGGGTGATTTGGGACTGATGTTGATACTGTAATAACGGTTGAGCCCTAATGGACTAATACTGATGGACATTTGCCAGCAATGCAAGTCTCTCGAGATCGACATCGTTAAAGGGTTGATCGTTCCTTCCGAAACGTTCAAATATCCCTGCACGCCCATTTGCCATTTAGGTGTAATATTTAAGGTTCCTCCAAATTGAAGATTTTGTGTAAGATTTCCCTTGAAACCCTGGTTCTTGGTATCAAAGACTTTACTGTAATCCAAAGAATAGGAAAGATTTACCGACCAGGGAATATTGAAGTCTGCAAACTCGCCGGGGTTATTCCTGATGTAAGCCAGGTCACTGTTGTATTGATCCTGTCCATACAATGCTTCATCTTCTATAGTTTGATCCGGTTTTACACCCGCTTTTTCCCCGGTCTTTTTGTTGCCCCCTTTGAACGAACTTGAAAGCGCAACTGACGCATGAGTCATCCGGCCTAAAGAAATTGGTTTTCTTTTCCAGACTAAAAGATTAATATCGCGGCCCAAACTGTCCACTTCATATGGGTCGAAACTTGCATTACTTGTAAAATTGACCTTGTTAAACAAATTGGTGGAGGCTACCGCCGAAATATTTGAAAAATGCCTGAAATCTACAGGGAAAAAATTATAGCTTCCCTGGATGCTCAAAGCGTCTAAAAGGGAGACTTTTTTAAGTGCATTTCCGGTGTCTTTCTTATCGCGGACTTTCATTTGAATATTGTTATCAAGACCAAATGAAAAACCACCGAAACGCCCGTTTGTGTACGGACCATTCAGGTTGATACCGGATGGGAAATAGGGGAGAAAAGATCTTTTGCCTGTTGAATCGACGATTGCAGAATAATAATTATTCCTGTTGAAATTGGGTTGGTAACTAAGGGTTATCGAAGGCCTGATCTCATGACGGATTGCCTGGATCTTCGCCGCCTTGCTCTTTGCTGTTATCATACCGAAGATCCTTGTTGCGATACCCAAACCGAATCCCATATGCCTTGCAGTATAAAAACCTTTCTGAATGCTGGTGTCCATTTTATTCCTTACAGTATCATAACCCATTGTCACTTTGCTCTGGTACCATGTTTCGTCATAGCTCACTGAAGGTGATAATTGAAAAACACCCATTTGCGGAAGCGACAAACTTATCGGAACCTGGTGGTGAGCGCCCCACTGAAGATTGTTTTGAATTTGCCTTACGATTCCCGGGTTTCCTGTTGAATCACTGAAGGTAAATTGGTTTTTTGCATCCAGGTTGTATCCGATCCCAATATTTTCATACCATTTCAATTGCCCGACGGCATCTTTTCTCCTGAAAGGATAAATCGTCGTCATTGTGAAACCAAGTGTTGGTAAGTTAATATTGAATTCTTTATTATTGGTATTTTGGTTGTGGTTCGCACTTAGTGTCAGGTTGAAAGGAAGGTCGATCCATCGCTTCGAAAAAGATATAGATGACTGAAGCTGGTTTTGAAAGTTAACGATGGGGTCGTTCTGCACCTGCCGGTTATAAGTACTGCTTCCGGCATTGACATTTGCCGAAAATGAAACACCGGGTCTTGCCTTACTGTCCATACTGTGCGTCCACAATATGTGAAAGGATTTATTTTTCTGGAAGTCCGGATCGCCTTTAAAATTGAGGTTGAATTGTTGCAGGTCAAGCGCAAAATTTCCTGAATAATGATATTTTTTGGAATAACGCGGATTGATATGAAATGCCCATCCGCCATAAGAATAAATGTCCGCTCGCAACACAACATCCCAATAATCACTGATCACTTTATAATAACCAATGCCTTCCAAACCAAGGCCTTTTTGTTGGTTTACTGTAAAGTTGGGCGACAAGAATCCCGAATGCCGTCCCTGGTTCAGCGGGTAAATCCCAAATGGAAAATAAATGGGAATAGGCACTCCTTCAAACTCAGGATGAACCGGCCCGGAGATGGCCACCTTGTTATTGATGAACTTTATTTTATTGGCTACAAAAGCAAAGTGAGGCGTATCAAGATTACAGGTGGTAAATCTGCCGCGCAGCGCATAAAAAACATCGGGGCTCACTTTCTTGATCACCTTTCCATAAACATACATATCTCCCTGTTGTGTATAAGTTCCTTTCGTTAATCCTTTTCCGGTTTTCATATTAAAACGGATTGAATCACTTTCTGAAGTGAAATCAGAAGATTTATAAGTTGGAAATGCTACGACCTTGCCTGTACTGTCCCGCTTGCCCGAAGCGATAATATCGCCGGATGCTTCATCATAAGAGATGATCGGGCCGGTGAGTTTATTGTCTTTGTAATTGGTGGTCACTTTATTTCCATAAAGTGTAACCGTTTTTGCAGCAACATTGATCACCATCGAATCATCGGCAGAATAATCTACCGGAGCTTCAAGCGCATTTTTTGCAAGATTATAATGTATGGTGTCTGCACTTTTCGTTACACTGTCTTTTCGTTGAAGGGAATCTTTCTTTGCAACAGGAATTGAATCAGCGGAAATATTTTTGAGTGCCGGAACTGAATCTTCAGAAAGGCGATTTTTTAGCTGTGAAGAATCAACAGAAATGTTATTTTTTAACGGGATCGAATCATTTGAGAATTTTTGCTTTTTTGAAACAGAAAAAATATTTTCCTTTGAAGAAATTAATTGTGCGCCTGGATTATTGAAGCCGCCGGAGAAAATATGTTTTTGTGAAACGTGGTCTTTGCTTTTCACTGCTGCATTTGCAAACAAGAATAGGAAAGCTGTAAGAGCAAACGGTAAAATATTCTTAGGGCAAATTTCGTTTCTGTTTTGCATAGCAGTAAGGCAACAAAAATAGAGATAATCCAATTAAGGTAATGTGAAGATTAGTAAAGAATTGTATTGACCCATTTAAATCCAAAAATTGCAAATGTCTGATTCCAAGAAAAAGAGGCTTTTTATTCCATTAACAACCATTTTTTTATCGCTCTCTCTTTTA
>JBQCEG010000143.1:0-14726 GCA_051960475.1 Ginsengibacter sp. | reverse complement strand
GTTTGGCAACATAAGCTGTTGACAAGCCTTCGGCAATGCTCAAAGCCTGTATGCTCATGCTTTCATCGTCATGGCATCTCGCAATTCGCAGTAAGATGCGCAAGCCGTATTCTTCCTGTGATGTGATCTTCATGATGAATTATTTTTATTTGGAAAACACTAATTATTCGAATTACACGAATTGGCCGATATTTACCTTTTCGTTTAACCTTAACCGTTATAAGCTCATCAGCTTTTACTTATTACTGACCACTCCTACCTCACATAAATCCCAACTCCAACATCGCTACTTCGCTCATCATACTTCTGTCCCATGGCGGATCCCAAACGACGGAAACATGAACGTCATTCACTCCTTCTATCGCTCTTATTTTATCCTCAACCTCTACCGGGATTTCCTGTGCAGAAGGACAGCTTGGCGCAGTCAGGGTCATTACGATCTGAACATTGTTTATGGGCAAAATTTCCACTTCATAGATCAATCCCAGTTCATAAATATCTACAGGAATTTCAGGATCGTAAATTTCATGCAACGCTGCAATTACTTTTTCTTTTAATTCTTCTGCTTCCATTACTATACTTTTTGTGCATTCACGGTTTTAAAGGCCAATGCATAATTTTTCATTTGTTTGATCATTGCCAGCAAACCGTTGGAGCGGGTTTGAGCAAGGTGCGTCATCATCCCGATCTTGTTGATAAAATCCAGTTTCGCATCCAAAATTTCCCCAGGCGTGTTACCGGACAAAACTTTTATCAACATGCTGATCAATCCTTTTACAATTACTGCATCGCTGTCAGCTTCATAGAAAACTTTGCCATCTTTAAAATCAGAAACCAACCAAACTGTTGACTGGCAACCTTTGATAATATTTTCTTCTTTCTTAAACTTATCATCAAGCGGCTCCAGTTTTTTGCCGAGGTCGATGATGTATTCATATTTTTCTTCCCAACTGTCGAACAATGCAAATTCTTCAACTATTTCTTCCTCCCGTTCTTTTATTGATCTGTTATCCATTATGTCAACATTTTTTTCGCTTTATTCAAAGCCATTACCAGCCTGTCCACTTCATCCTTTGTATTGTACATTGCGAATGAAGCTCTTACTGTTCCCGGAACACCAAAACGTTTCATCAATGGTTGTGTGCAGTGATGTCCTGTCCTCACAGCAATTCCCTGGTTGTCGAGCAATACACCGATATCTTGTGGATGAGTATTCTTTATCACAAAAGAAACAAGGCTTACTTTATTTTTTGCAGTGCCAATTATTCGCAATCCTTCAATCGCATTTAATTGTTCAGTAGCATATTGCAACAGCTCATTTTCATGATTGCGAATGATGTTCTTTTTTGTTTCCGTTACAAAATCCAAAGCCACTTTCAATGCAATGGTATCAGCGATATTCGGAGTGCCAGCTTCATATTTATAAGGCAATTCATTAAAAGTCGTTTTTTCAAAAGTCACTTCTTTGATCATTTCACCGCCGCCCATGAATACTGGCATTTCCTGAAGGATCTTTTTCCTTCCATACAGGACACCAATTCCCGTAGGTCCATAAACTTTGTGTCCGCTGAAGGCAAAGAAATCACAATCCATTTTCTCCACATCAATATCGAGATGAACAGTAGATTGTGCACCATCTACAAAAACCAAAGCACCAACTTTATGAGCTTGTTCAATGATCTGTTCAACCGGATTTACGGTTCCCAAAGAATTGGAAACATGAACGATCGAAACCAATTTTGTTTTTGAAGAAAGCAAATTGTTGTATTCATTCATGTCCAGCTCACCTTCATCGGTTACAGGAATAATTTTTAATGCTGCTTTCTTTTCATTGCATAAAATCTGCCAGGGAACGATATTCGAATGATGTTCCATTCCCGAAATGATGATCTCATCTCCTTCTGAAATATTTTTTCTTCCCCACGTATAAGCAACCAAATTTACACCTTCAGTTGTGCCCCTGGTAAAAACAATTTCATCGGTTGATTTTGCATTAAGAAAATTCCTGACAGTGGCACGAGTAGCTTCATAAGCCGAGGTCGCTTCTTCTGCCAATGTGTGAATTCCGCGGTGAATGTTGGCATTGTAATTTGAATAATAATAATTCAATGCATCAATAACGGCTTGTGGCTTTTGAGAAGTGGCCGCATTATCTAAGTAAACCAATAATTGATTATTCACTTCCCGCTCAAGGATAGGGAAAGATTGCCTGATCACGTTTACATCAAATGTCGGTTTTATGGTGGTTGTTTCCATGGTTTACTCCTCCTCTATTTCATCTGAAAGTCTTGCAGTGATCAGCGTTTCAGCATATTCACGCAAGGGCTCAATTTTAATTTGTTCAACAATATTCGATGCAAATGCCTGCAATAACATTGCCTGTGCATGTTCTTTTGAAATGCCACGCGCTCTTAAATAAAACAAAGCTTCTTCATCCAATCTGCCAACGGTGCAACCGTGAGAACACTTCACATCATCTGCATAAATTTCTAACTGCGGTTTGCTGTTCACACTTGCATCATCGCTCAATAAAATATTATTGTTGCTTTGATAGGCGTTTGTTTTTTGCGCATCGGGTCTTACATAAATTTTACCACTGAAAACACCGGTAGCGCTTCCGTCGATGACACCTTTGTACAATTCATTGCTGAAGCAATTCGGCATTTTGTTGTCAACCAAAGTGTGATTATCAACATGCGTTTTCCCTTTCAAAAGATACAATCCATACATGTGGGCTTCATTCCCTTCTGTTTCCATGATGATGTTGGTATTGTTCCTGATCGTTCCTCCATTCAGTGAAAGCACCAATGTATGTACAAAACTTTTTCCTACCTGCCGGATGTGTGTTGTTGCTACCTGGCTTGCAGTAACTTTATCGTTTTGAAGCTTATAATATTCAAGAATCGCATCCGTATTTACAACTATTTCCAGGACTTCATTCGTAAAACTATCCATCGCGCCCATTGTCTTGTAATGTTCAATCACTTGAACTTTGGAACGTTCCTCTGCAAAAACCAAACTGCGCGGTTGAGCCAGGATGTGATTTTCGGCTGCATTTGAAATGTGGTATAGATAAACCGGTTCGCGTACTTCCTGCTTTCTTTTCACATAAATAAAAATACCGCCATAAACAAACGACGAATTAAGCCCATAAATGCCATCATTGATATAGACGTTGCTTTTGCCAAGGTTTTCTTTTACCAGATCTGCATATTCACTTTGCAAGGCTTTTTCCAACGGCATGATCACCAATTGATCAGCACTGCTGCGAATGGTTGAAACCTCGGGTGCGAATTTTCCATTTACAAAAACCACTTCATTGGCGTTTTCAAATCCAGGTAATCTCATTTCATCAACATCATCTTTTGAAACGCCGGAAATTTGTTGATCCTCCGGAAGCTGGTATTGTTTTTTGAACAAATTACTTACTACCGGTCCGCTGTATTTCCATTCTTCGTTTTTATGCGTGGGAAGGCCTTTGTCATTAAAAAGAGTAAAGCCTTCTTTCCTGAAATTGGATAAGAAATCTACCGGATCCAAATCCTGCAAGTAATTAAACTCTTTGTCGAAATATTCTAATTTGATTGGTTCCATTTTTATTCTTATCAACTTAAAACAGAAGGATTTAATTCTTCCTTGATAAAATCATATCCCTTTTCTTCAAGCTCCAGTGCCAATTCTTTGGTACCATTCTTCACGATCTTTCCGCCCAACAAAACATGCACAAAATCCGGTTGCAAATAATCCAGCAATCTCTGGTAGTGGGTGATCACAATTATTGCACGATTTTCATCACGCAATTTATTGACACCACTTGCCACAATCCGAAGTGCGTCAATATCCAAACCAGAATCCGTTTCATCCAATATGGTCAATTTGGGTTCGAGCATCGCCATTTGAAATATTTCATTCTTCTTTTTCTCTCCACCTGAAAATCCTTCATTGATAGAACGCGTCAACAACGATTTATCAATCTCCACCAACTTGATTTTTTCCTTCATTAGTTTCATAAAAGAAACCGCGTCCAAGGGTTCCTGTCCGTGGTATTTTCTTTTTTCGTTCAGGGCAGTTTTTATAAAATTATTGGTGCTCACACCGGGAATTTCCACCGGGTATTGAAAAGCGAGAAACAATCCTTCGCGAGCACGATCTTCAGGTGATAATTCAAGCATATCTTTTCCGTCAAATTCAACAGAACCTTCGGTAACTTCATAATCTTCTCTCCCGGCAAGCACTGAAGCCAGCGTACTTTTTCCCGAACCATTCGGTCCCATGATGGCGTGCACTTCGCCGGCATTTACCTGTAGGTTTATGCCCTTCAATATTTCTTTTCCTTCAACAGAAGCATGCAAGTTTTTAATTGATAACATTTGTCTTATTAATTGTTTATTTCTTAATTTTTAATTCGTAATTCGTAATTTTTAATTCCCGATTTATCCAACACTTCCTTCCAAACTGATCGCCAACAATTTTTGCGCTTCAACCGCAAATTCCATTGGCAGTTGATTCATCACTTCTTTTGCAAAACCTGTAACGATCAATGCAACGGCAGCTTCTGTATCAATGCCACGCTGACGGCAATAAAAAAGCTGGTCTTCACCAATCTTCGAAGTGGTTGCTTCGTGTTCGATAATGGCCGTACTGTTTTTTGATTCGATGTAAGGAAATGTATGGGCGCCGCATTTATCGCCGAGCAATAATGAATCGCATTGGGAATAATTTCTTGCGTTCACGGCATTCTTGCCTGCACGGACAAGTCCACGATAACTATTCTGGCTTTTGCCAGCAGAAATACCTTTTGATACAATTCTGCTTCGTGTATTTTTACCAATGTGAATCATTTTGGTTCCGGTGTCAGCCTGCTGAAAATGATTGGTTAATGCAACTGAATACCATTCCCCAATTGAATTGTCCCCTTTCAAAATCACACTCGGATATTTCCAGGTAATTGCGGAGCCCGTTTCTACCTGCGACCATGAAATTTTAGAATATTCTCCCTGACAAATACCGCGCTTAGTTACAAAATTGTAAATACCTCCCTTTCCCTCATCATCCCCGGGATACCAGTTTTGAACCGTTGAATATTTTATTTCGGCTTTGCGCAAGGCAACCAATTCAACCACTGCGGCATGTAACTGATTTTCATCACGCTTAGGAGCGGTACAACCTTCAAGGTAACTAACATAAGATTCGTCTTCGGCAATGATCAACGTTCTTTCAAATTGCCCCGAATTTTCGGTATTGATGCGGAAATAAGTGGATAATTCCATCGGGCAACGAACACCTTTTGGAATGTAACAGAAGGAGCCATCTGTAAAAACTGCCGAATTCAATGCGGCAAAATAATTATCGGTCATTGGCACCACAGAACCCAAATACTTTTTAACCAGTTCCGGGTGATTCTGAATTGCTTCACTGATAGAACAGAAAATAATGCCAACATCTGCAAGCTGCTTTTTAAAGGATGTGGCCACAGAAACGCTATCCATTACCACATCAACAGCAACGCCGGTCAATCTTTTTTGTTCGTTTATAGAAATACCAAGTTTTTCGAATGTCTTTAACAATTCAGGATCTACTTCATCCAGGCCATTCAATGCTTTCTTCTTCTTTGGGGCAGCATAATAAATAATGTCCTGGTAATTAATTGGCGGATAATGTACATTTTGCCATGTTGGCTCTTCCATTTTAAGCCAGTGCGCATAGGCTTTCAGGCGCCAGTTCAGCATCCATTCAGGTTCGTTTTTTTTGGCTGAAATATGCCGGATGGTGTCTTCACTCAGTCCCTTTGCCACTTTATCTGTTTCTATTTCGGTAACAAAACCGTACTTATATTCACTTGATACGGTTTTTTCCAAAACATCCATTTCTTCTTTCATTCTACCCTGTATTTTTTAATCAGTAGTTATATTTATTGAGGGCAAAGATACTGGGTTTTGCTGTTTATACAAAATAGTATAAATAGATTTGAGATTTTGTTTGGAAAACTTTTTTTACAGTGAACGAAGAATTTTTACAAAATTTTGTTCTGCGGAATAAATCAAAAAAGCGGTTTATTTATTCGTTCACTATAAAAAGAACCGATACCCAAAAAGCGGTTCTAATTTGAAGCTGTATTCGCATTACTCCGGGCTTTCTTCACATCCGATGCAGTAATCGCAGGTGCTTTGTTTCCAAAACTATTCCTGACATAAGTCAGCACATCTGCTATTTCTTTGTCCTTCAAAACCGCACCCAAAGGCGGCATGGGATTATTATAAGTTTGCCCATTGATCTCGCGTCCTTGTAAGCCATTCAAAAGAATTTTAATAACACTATCTTTTTCGGCCATCGCGTATTTCGATTTGATCAGTGATGGCGTCATGTGCGGAACTCCTCCTCCATCCGCCTGGTGGCAGGAGATACAATATTTTTTAAAAATAGCTTCCCCATTTTTCAGTGATGGCTGCATTGAAGCAACAGGTGTTTTTTCGATCTCAGCACTTTGATTTTTTAAAAGCAAAAAGCTGGGCAGCGTTAAAAAGGCAAGCACAACCAATTTATTCATCAGTTTATTTTTTATACATTATTCTGAAAATAGTTCCGTTGGAATCGTCGGAAACATAAAGTGATCCGTCAGGGCCCTGTGCTAAACCGCAAGGGCGATGTTTAGCACTTCCAGGGGAAAGTGTCTTTTCGCCGGCAAAACCATTGGCAAAGATTTCCCATTTCCCGCTTGGCTTTCCATTTTTAAAAGGAACGAAGGCTACAAAATATCCGGCTTGCGGTTCAGGGCTCCTGTTCCATGAACCATGAAAAGCAATGAAAGCACCATTCTTATATTTTTCAGGAAATTGATTTCCCGTATAAAACAACAATCCATCCGGCGCCAAATGCCCGGGAAATGCTTCGACGGGATCGAGGTATTTTTTGTCGGCAGTCTTTTTGCCATCGCCACCATATTCCGGCATGAGGATTTGCTTGTGCTGGATCTGATCGTAATAAATATAAGGCCAGCCGGCATTGTCTCCTTTATGAATTTCATACATACATTCTGCCGGTAAAACTGCTGATTGTTTGGTTGTATAATATTTTGGAAAAAGATCGTGAAGCTGGTCGCGGCCGTGCTGCATCACAAAAAGCGCATTGTCCTGGTTGTTCCAATCGAGCCCAACCACATTTCTCAAACCGGCTGCATAATGAACGCCATCGCCATAATGCTGGTTCAATTTGTCGGCTTTAAATTGCCAGATACCACCGGCAGAATCCAATATCGGGCAACCGGGAATACCCATTGATCCCGGCACGCGATCCTGCGCCTGGCAAGAGTTGGAATAAGCGCCCACGTTTACATAAATGTTTCCGGCATTATCAAAAGTGATGGATTTGGAATTATGCTCTCCGTGATCCAGTAAGCCAGTGACAATCGTTTCCGGCTGAGACGGATTTTCTACCTCGTCTTTATCATTTAATTTATAACGATAAACATCGGTGTTGGAAGAAGCGTATAAATAACCGTTATGAATCCCGATGCCTGTTCCGCCATAATCACCAAAACCCGTTTTCTTTTCCATCTTTCCATCGTGATTTTCATCCTGCAAATAAAGAATTCCATTGCCGTTTTTGGCGCTGCCCAATTTTACATAAACGTTTCCTTGTTCAGTAACAACAAGGTGCCGCGCTTCGCCGGTATTATCCGCAACTATCATCGCGCTGAAACCTGAAGGCAATGTTAGTCCTGCATTATCTGCATCTGCCTTTGGTAAAGTTTGAACTGGTCCTCGATTCCTGAAAGAAAAAATGCCAATCAAAATAATGGCAATGACAAGGAACGAAAAGAGAAAATTCTTTTTCATGATCGTAAATTTTATTTTTTCAAAATGGAAAAAAGTCGAAAAAGCGTTGTCAAAATTAAATAATCATCATTTGATTTACAGCAATAAAAAATTACATTCATCAAAATAAAAAAAAGAGAAAAAGGTTTGTTTGCTGTAAAAATATTTTTTCCCTCATGGCATTATGAAAAATTGTTGCAACACTTTCAACTTTTCTTCATCAAAAACCTTGCTCATTTTTTTGTACATTCATTTTCAGAAAGCACTTAACAATTTTTCCACCTCATAGTATTTTGAATGATCAAACTCAAGGATGTAGTCAAAAGATTTGGCAAGGCCACAGCAGTCGATGGCGTTTCATTTGAAGTAAAAGATGGAGAAAATGTTGTTTTACTGGGCACAAGTGGCTGCGGCAAGACAACAACGCTCAGGATGATCAACCGCCTTACTGAACTTACTTCAGGCGTTATTGAATTTGATGGGAAAAATATTATGAAGATTCCCCCGGAAGAATTAAGGAGAAAAATGGGATACGTACTTCAGCATCATGGACTTTTTCCTCATTACACAATCGCTGAGAATATTGCTGTCGTACCCCGGCTTTTAAAATGGCCCGAAACAGAAATCAAACAACGGACATTGGAATTGTTGCAACAGGTTCATCTTCCTGAAACAATACTTTCACTTTATCCTCAACAATTGAGTGGTGGTCAACAACAACGCGTTGGTTTGGCAAGAGCGCTCGCGGCCGATCCGCCGGTTTTGCTAATGGATGAACCTTTTGGCGCGCTCGATGCCATCACAAGAAATAATATTACCAGGGAGTTTTCAGGCCTCCAGGTTTTGAAGAATAAAACCATCATTTTTGTGACACATGATATTAGCGAAGCGTTTCAACTTGCTGACCGCGTTTTGTTGATGGACAAAGGAAAGATTGTGCAGCAAGGAAAAGCAATAGAGCTTTTGTTTCATCCCAAAACTGACTTTGTTTCCGATTTCTTTTCCAAACAAAGAATACAGCTTGAATTGCAAACTGTTTACATAAAAGACATTTGGGAATTTCTGCAAACTGCAGAGAAAGAGAATGGCAAAATATCGATTGATGAAAACAAATCACTATGGGAAACGATTGAGTTGTTGCAAACAAATGACGTTGGAAAAATGACCGTAAAGGAATTTCATTCAGGAACAGTGAAAACAATCGATTACTCTTCTTTATTTACCGGCCTTGAGGCTTTAAAACAAAGTCGCGATGAATAATATTTCAAGGCTCTTCAGGTTTATGCAAAGCCAGTCAGGAAAAATTTTTGACCAGTTGCTGCAACATATCGGACTCACGTTTATTTCACTGTTGATCGCGGTTCTTATCGGCATTCCCGTTGGAATATTTATTACGAGGAAACAAAAGTTGGCAGCCCCGGTATTGGGTTTTACGGGAATCCTGCAAACCATTCCAAGCATTGCTTTATTGGGATTTATGATACCATTTTTCGGCATCGGAGTTGTGCCGGCAATCATTGCGCTTTTTTTGTATGCACTGCTTCCGATTGTGAGAAACACATTTACCGGCATAACACATGTTGATGCAAGTGTAGTTGAAGCAGCCAAAGGAATGGGCATGACGCGAGGTCAAATTCTTGCAAAAGTGCAATTGCCCTTATCCATGCCCGTTATACTCGCAGGTATTCGCACAGCAACCGTGATAAATGTCGGAGTAGCAACGCTTGCATCTTACATTGGCGCCGGCGGTTTGGGTGAATTCATCTTTGGTGGCATTTCGCTCAACAACACAAACATGATCCTTGCAGGAGCCATTCCTGCGGCTTTGCTCGCCTTGTTTTTTGATTTCCTTTTGTCCAAATTGCAAAAAATTAATCTGAGAAAAGTAAGAGCCGCTGTTTGGTTCTTGCCCATTTCCCTGGTGCTTCTTTCTTCCTTTTATTTGCTTCCACATTTTTACAGGAGTAAAATGCTTGCAGGATTTACTCCAGAATTTATGGGAAGAATAGATGGTTATCCGGGACTAAAAAAAGCATATAATTTCAATATTAGAAATGTTATTATCAGCGATGCCGTAATGTACAAAGCCATATACGAAAAAAGACTCGATGTAATTGACGGATACAGTACTGACGGACGTTTGAAGGCTTATAACCTGGTTTCACTAACGGATAACAAGCATGTTTTTCCTCCCTATTATGCTGCGCCGGTTGTGCGGGAAGAAGTGCTCAAAAAATATCCGCAGTTGGAAAAAGTTTTAAATCAACTTTCGGGACGCATTAATGATTCAATCATGACAGAGCTGAATTATAAAGTAGATTACCTGAAGCAATCACCCAAAAAAGTGGCAAAGGATTTTTTGTTGGAACAAGGTTTGTATAAGAACCCTTTACCTGCAGGCGAAGAAACAATTACAATTGGATCAAAGATATTTGGAGAACAATATATTCTCGCCGAAATGTACAAGATGCTGATCAGGGGAAACACGAATCTGAATGTGGTAACCAAAACCGGTTTAGGTGGAACTAAAATTTGTTTTGATGCATTACGAAACAACCAAATCGATTTCTATCCTGAATATACAGGAACAGGCCTTTTGGTAATTTTACAACAACCTGATTCAGTCATTTCTCAATTGGGGGGCGACAAAGACAAAATTTACAATTACGTAAAAGATGAGTTTGACAAAAAATTTCATTTAAAATGGCTAAAACCGATTGGCTTCAATAATACGTATGCTTTAATGATGAGGAAGGAAGAAGCTGCCCGGCTACACATAAAAACAATTTCCGATTTAAAAAACTATCTTAGAAAAAAATAAAGATGGATTTAAGATCACGATACAGTGAAATAAGAAAATATACAGAAGAAATCTGCAAACCGTTGAAAACAGAGGATTACGTGGTGCAACCCGTTGTGGACGTGAGTCCTCCAAAATGGCATATTGGTCATGTAACGTGGTTTTTTGAAACCTTTATTTTAAAACCCAATTACAAAAATTATAAAGAGTTTAATCCAAACTTTAATTACGTTTTTAACAGCTATTATGAAAATGCCGGCGCACGGGTGATAAGAACTGATCGGGGAAATTTAAGTCGCCCAACCGTTGAAGAAATTTATGTTTATCGCCGCCATGTTGACGAAGCAATGAATAAATTTTTGAATCAAAAACTTTCAAAAGAGTTGCAAGAATTGGTTGTTATCGGTTTTAATCATGAACAACAACACCAGGAATTGTTGCTGACAGATATCAAATATATTTTAGGAAATAATCCTCTTTTTCCTGCTTATCAAAATAAGGAAAACAGTAAACCTACAAACAATTCAAATTCTTTTTCTGCTCAAAAGGATTTTATAAAAATGGAAGAAGGAATTTATGAAATTGGATTTGAAGGAGATGGATTTTGTTTTGATAACGAATTAAAAAGGCATCGCGTTTTTCTCGAAAAATTCAGCATTTCTCCATCAGTTGTAACAAATGAAGAATACCTTCAATTTATGAATGCGGGAGGATATAAGAATTTTAATTACTGGCATTCTGATGGATGGGCATGGGTAAATCAAAATCAAATTTCGGCGCCAATGTATTGGCATTTGATTGATGGAGAATGGTGCAACTTCACTTTGAACGGATTGCAACCTTTGGAGATGAATGAACCGGTTTGCCACATTAGTTTTTATGAAGCTTTTGCTTTTGCTTCATGGAAGGGAATGCGCTTGCCTACTGAGTTTGAATGGGAAGCTGCTGCTGATAAATTTGATTGGGGACGCCGCTGGGAATGGACGGAGAGTGCTTATCTTCCTTATCCCGGATTTTCAAAAGCACCGGGTGCGATTGGAGAATACAATGGAAAATTCATGGTAAACCAAAAAGTGCTGAGAGGCGCTTCCGACGTTACTTCTCCCGGGCACAGCCGCAAGACTTACCGCAATTTTTTTCAACCTAATTTACGCTGGCAATACACCGGCATCCGACTCGCCCAATAAATCAAGATGAAAACATTTTTAAAAGATGTGCTGAAAGGCCTTCAATCTTCGCCGAAGTATTTGCAATCGAAATATTTTTACGACAAAAAAGGCGACGAACTTTTCCAAAAGATAATGGACAGTGATGAATATTATCTTACGAACGCCGAGATGGAAATTTTTTCGAAGCAACAATCACAAATGGCAGAAACAGTTTTGCAGGATGCAGCCAAGATCGATGTGATAGAATTTGGGCCAGGCGACGCAACGAAGAGTATTCATTTGATAAAGGAATTATCGGAAAGGAAAAAACTGGCGAATTACATTCCGATTGACATTTCCGAAAATATTATCACGTTATTAGATAAAGATCTTCCCAGGCAAATTCCGGGGTTGTCTATTCATGGATTGGCAGGCGAATATTTTCAAATGTTGCCTATTGCACATGAAATTTCTTCGAATCAAAAACTGGTTCTTTTTCTCGGGGCCAACATCGGTAATTTTAAATTTGATGAAGCGCCATTGTTTTTGCAAAAATTAAGAAGCCTTCTTTCTCATGGTGACAAAGTATTGATCGGTTTCGATCTCAAAAAAAATCCACACAAAATCCTGGCAGCCTACAATGATCAAAATGGTTATACGCGCGAGTTCAATTTGAATCTTTTAAGACGGATCAATAATGAATTAGGAGGCAACTTTAAAATTGAAAATTTTGAGCATTATCCTGTTTATGATCCTTCTACAGGTGCATGCAAAAGTTATTTAATCTCTTTGGAAGATCAGAAAGTAAAAATTGGAACCAATGCGATTCACTTTGAAAAGAACGAACCAATTTATATGGAAATTTCTCAAAAATATTCTTTAAGAGAGATCGATGAAATAACGCGTAGTTGCGGCTTTGAAATGATGCACTATTTCTTGGACAGCAATCATTATTTTGTAGATGTTGTTTTTAAAAGCAATGGAAGAAAAAAATAATAATACACTTTTAACGATGGAGCAAACGAATAAATTTTCACGTTTTTTATTCTGAAAAATCCGCTTAAGTATTACCTTTGCCATCCCTTTGCCCGATAGTATAACGGTAGTACGACAGATTCTGATTCTGTTTGTCTTGGTTCGAATCCAGGTCGGGTAACAAAAGTGATACTGAAAAGTATCATTTTATTTATAAAGACTCTGTAGCTCAGTTGGTAGAGCAGCTGACTCTTAATCAGCGGGCCTAGGGTTCGAGTCCCTACAGGGTCACCTCTTGGGACAAGTCAGAAATAGAATGACTTGTCCCTTTTTTTACACCTTTTAATTTACTGTCTATCAATGACATAAGATTAATTGCTTCATTGACACGCTGAGTTCGATATTGAAATCCGTCAAAAGTCAATTTTTCAGGGAACATTGAACTCACCACTTTTCTCTTTTGTATTACAGTGCCCTTTTCATACAATACATCTAATTGGGACATCGTACTTATCGCTTTATCCCATAAAGGGGCAATATGAGAGGTATCTGTGGCGGTCGCGGTAAGTTTTACTTCCAGTCGGTTAATAGTCTTTTCACTTTCTGATTTGATTATACGATAGTCATCTGCATCTAAATCACCTGTTAGCAGTAGTTCCCTCGCTTTTGATAACTTATTATTTGTTGCATCAATTTGGATGCGCAGTTGTTTCATATCGTTCCAGTATAATCGTGTTTTAGCTTCATAAACTGAAAGAATGACTTCCTTATACAGTTGCAGTTTAGGAAGTGGTCTAACATATTTTCTTATTTCACCTACAATATCGCTGTTCACTTTATTAGCATTGAACCGTATTCCACAAGAAGAGCTGCAATGATAATAGTGATAATATTTGCCCATTTTTCCTTTGGAGGCACTTCCTGTTAATACCCTTCCGCATTTGGGGCATATTAAAAAGCCCCGTAATGGAATATTATCGTCCACAGCTAATTTTGCTCGCTGTACCTTTTTACGTCCGTTTAATACATCTTGAACCTCATAAAATAACGCTTCAGATATTAATGGTTCATGTTGCCCTTGTACAAGTCTACTTTCTTCATCTTTAAACTTAGGAATAAATATTTTTCCGCAATACAATGGGTTACGGATGGCTATCCGAAAATTATTCTTACTACCCCTCGTCAATCCTTTTCCTCTTGCTAATTTCCATATCTGTTCTGTATTTAATCTACCTGATGCTAATTCCTCAAAAGCCCATTTAAGGATGTCAGCCTCTTGTTCCTTTGGAGCTATATATTTCTTTCCGCTTTCACTTATTTTGTTGACATAGCCTAAAGGGGCAGTTCCCATATAACGACCTTCTTTTTTTGCTCGTCTCATTCCATGAAATACATTCAATGCTCTTCTATCATTTTCCACTTCCGGAGCAGCCAAATAAAACGCAAGCATCATTTTATTTTCAGGAATAGATAAATCAAGTGGCTGTTCAACTGCTTGCGGTTCTACTCCTAATCGCCGCAAAGTGCTTATCATTTGATAAGCATCTCCTGCATTTCGGCTAAACCTGTCCCATTTAGTGAATAAGACAAGGTCTGAATGGCCTCGATGTTTGCGCAAGTCATTTAATAATTTTGTCCACGCTGGCCGGCTAAATGTTTTTGCAGAATGGTCTTCATATATTACTTTCCTTACCTGTATAGCATTTATTTCGCAATATTTGCGCAGCCTTTCTTCCTGATCCCTCTGTGAATAACCTTTATCTGCTTGTTCATCCGTGCTGACCCGAATATATAAATCTGCAATCTTCATATCATTAAAATATTATGAGTAACTGATAAAATTGATAATGTAAATTTACTAAATTAATTCGGCGTTACTGAGATATTGGTCAACAACGATTTCCGCCATTTGATACATAAATTCGAGTATAACCTTCGCTTGTTCGATGGTAACTTCGACATCATCATCTCTTAAAAGTTTTATTGCTT
>JBQCEG010000142.1:0-27419 GCA_051960475.1 Ginsengibacter sp. | reverse complement strand
ACACTTTAAACTCCTTTGGTTTCGGCTTTGGATGAAACACAGAAACAGTATCGATTGCCAACACTTCATTGTACACATAAATACAATTGCTTGTGTCGCTATCTGCCACCACACGGTAGTAATAAGTTGCGCCTGGGATCGTAGCCACATAATTGCTGTCGCTTGTGCCTGGTATTTCTGAAATTGTTTTCCATGTGTAGTTATCCGGCGACTGTTGCAAGGAATAGGATGGGTGGTTTAGTCCAACCCAGCTTACAGTGTCCTGCTGCGCTATCGCAGCAAACGGTAAAAAAAGCAATATGGTGGCAATTAGTTTCAATTCTTCTTAGCTTCTATAAAGTTGCATTTGCAGTTTAGGCCATACGGGCCGTGAAATGGCGAAGGTGTCGAAGGATCATCTGCCAAGTCTGAAGGAACCTGATAAACCTTGTAAGAATCTGTTACCAAAGAAAAACGCCTTCCTCTTGTGTAATTATTAATATCCACCATTCCATTTGGATTGTAATAATCATAAAGGCCCCCAAATTTCACATAATCATCCCACGTCGATGATCCTACCTGTCCGCTATCTCTCCGATATAGTGTAACACCGTCAACCTGGATGTGCATGAATGCCGTTTGACCTGGATAGCCTTTACCTTCACGCAATGTGAGCCTAACCGTGTGCGGCGAATTATACCAACCACTTACGCTTCCAATCGTGTCGTTTACAGTTTTCAATCCTGGCCCTTTGCCGTAATCAACGCCACTATAATCATCATAAACGTCACCCGAGAATATATTTCCTGCTGCATCCAAATTAAGCCCCCACACCGTTGGTGTTTGAGTGCCCGAATGTATCTGCATGGCAAGTAAAATCTGGTAATAGCTTGTTAAGTAGTTGGTATCCTGCGGCAAATATCCTTTCCATTCAAGTGTGTAAATGTGGTTCGTGTCAATAGTGAAAATGTAGCCATACAAAGTCACTTCACTTCTTCCATACCCATCGCCGTTGTCAGGCATTCCGTCTTTAATAGTCGAAATCAAAGCAGTGTCGCCCGACAAGTGAAGTCCACCGCCATAATTTCTTTGTAAGCCATAAGTATGACCACTTGCATCTGTAAATTGTCCATAGGTTGTATTTGTTTCCGGATAAAACATTGTAGTATCCGCTCCGTTTATAGCCGCGACCGCGTTTGCATCTGCCATATCGAAATTATACAGAAGTATGCTTCCTGCCGGATATTGCGCCTGACTTTTTAATGCGAGTAAACAAAGAAATATGACAATTATTTTTTTCATCACAGTGTATATTGAAAGATGACTGAACCGGCCGTATTATTTGTATTCGTGGATGCCGTATAAATCTGTGCAGTTGTTGTTGACACTACATCTACAGATGATGGAAGCACCGGAATATCCCCGTTTGTATAAGTGCCACCACCAGCGCCGATTTGCGAGGCTGTACTTGTTGTAAAAGGCAGTGTGATCGTGAGTATCGTTGATGTATTTGCAGCCGTTGGAACCATTTGATATGCTACCCTTACAGTCACTATATTTCCGGCCTTCTGATAAGTTGCAGAAACAAGACTACTGCTTGCAACGTTGCTCGTATTCGTTAAAGTTGGCGTGTACGTGCCACTTGTGGCCGTTGTGCCTGCCATGATGCTGTCGCGGATGTAGGCAGAATCCAAACTAAAAGTGTGCGTTGCGCTGTCGTATAGTATGCCTCTTGTTACGTTAAAATAAAAGGTGCCGGTGTCTTGCTTTGCGTTTAATAACCCCTGTATAACGTTTTTTAGACTGTCAGCATATTTTTTATCGACATGCGCCAAACTGTCCTTATCAACCATTGTTGGATTCTCGCTATAATACACCTTCCCCTTCTGAAAAGTCCAATTTGCATAATTACCTGAACTAAATAGTGAAGAAAATACAACGTTTGGTGTTAACCCAACCCCAGTTACAAGGCTGAACTTAACGCGGTTATTGTAGGTTCCATCATGATTGTAAAATGCGAGAAAATCGCTCGTGCCTAATGTTGTATTTTCAAGAGTAAGAAGCCCATTCCAATTATTTCCAACACCTATTACAACATGAGTTCCATCATCATAAATTAAACTGTTGCCAAGTACATTAGCTGATACAACCTTTTGAAGATAGCTTGTACTTCCCATTTGAGTCGGTGTACCAAAAGATGTCCATGTACCCGGTGTGCCTGCGGCAGTGCAAATCCAACCAATATTGCTTGTGGATGTTGGAGAAGTGTTGTAGACTATTGTTCCCTGTTCCCATGTTCCGAATGCAGGTGCTTGTGTTGCATAAGCTCCGTTTCTGGTTTTAAGATCCATAACAGTGGCGTTACCATCCAAACATTGTATCTTGAATGATTTTAAGTCCGCACTGTCTCCTATATTGTACAGAATAACATCAAGGTGGTCCACAGCACTGTCAATTTGAAAGAAAAGATCGCTGCTACTGCTTGTACCGGTTGAGTAAGAGCCACCAAAGTTACCTGAAGGATTGACACCATAATTACTCTGTCCAATAACGTATTTAGTTCCGGCTGAATAAAGAATGCTACCAGTACTATCGTAGCATCTAAATGCTACGTATCCACCGTGACCTTTTACTGTACTGCGTTTTAATACATATCTTTTATACTTATCCGTGGTCAACCTTACGCAAAGTCCTCGAGAAGGCCCAATTGCAACATAGCCAGAGTTTACATGAATATAATTCGTATCTGACATATTGTGATAAACTGTAGAGGTTGAAGTCGATGCGAAGAAAAGTTCATTTTGTGCGTACCATTGAGTAGCATTATATGGATTTATTCTTTTTGTCAGATCACCACTGTTGTACACGTTGGAGTTACCTTGTGTCATTTGACTACTTCTCACAATTATAATCGATGATGGCGAACTTGAACTATCTAAGAGAATGCCTGTCCCGTATCCAAGATTTATTTTATTGTAGGCGCTGGCATTTAAAGTGCGCGCAAAGATATTTCTCTCACCATCTGTATTTCCCTCATCCCTTACATCTGTAAAGTTATTTTGTGTGCCCCACAGAATATCTATCGGTACACATTCGCCCGGCGATGCGCCTGCACCGTACAGTTCAAATGATGGCTTGTAGAAATTGTTGTTATTGTTATAATAGCCAGAACCCGAAATCACTATTCCATATCTTGACTGTCCAATTCGCGTTGTGGATGTTTCCGAAAATCGCCCGCCAAACCAACTATTTTCATTCACCCAACCTCCGCTTTTTGAGAAAATATCTAAGGCAATTTTGTTTGACTGTAATGTGCCGATTGATACATTGTTGTACACCCATCCATTACCCTCACCTACACATTTGACGCCTATAGTAAAACCAAATGAACCAACTATATATACATCACACGCATTCAAATTAATCAGTTTCAAACCGATGTTATTTGTATCGCTCCAGTCGGATTGAACACTGCTGACAACATTAAGTTTATACTGCTTATTGGCGCTTACTGCACTTGCACTTCCTATAACAATCGCTGGCCTATCTGTAGTCCCCTGGTAATAAACGGGCGCATCCATTTTTACTCCAATATTCGCCGGGATGTAAATGCTATCTGTTATAACATACTTGCCGCCTTCAGGAAACCAAATGGTGGCCGTTTTTCCTGAAGAAACAAGGCCGTTTGCAAAATTTACAGCATTCCTTATTGCTGTATTATTTACTGTTGAACTATCACCAATTGCGCCAAACCAATCAACGTTAATCAACCCACTATACCGACGTATCCAATACCCGCCACCAGCACGAGAAAAAGCATTGCCACCGTCCGGCGTACCGGTCGAACTATAATAAAAATCTCCAGCCTGCGGGCCTTGCATGTGCACAGTTGTTGCACTTCCGGCGTAGGCTTTCAGTGCTGTGCTATCTGCCACATAAGGCGTTTCAGTAAGTTTTGACCACGGCAAACTTGTAATCCACGGCGGGTTTACATACGAACCGGAAACCACAGGATAAAAGCTGCTGTAGTCGCCTTCCTGCGCTACTATGGCACCACTGCGTCCAAAGACTGTAGGCACCGAAGCGGCGTTTAAAAGCTGCACCCAGTTGTTGTAATCGGTTGCCGGTTGTTGTTGTAATACGAATGATATAGAACTATCCGTGCGCACACAAATGGTTCCTGTGCTGTCGGTAATCGCCAGCATACTATCCACATTGTCTTTTACATAAGTGTGGCCTGTGGTGATCCTTAAATTCTTGATGTGGTTGGTAAAATATTCATACACGGCCCACTCAGTGGGGATGGCCACACTGCTTTTATTTGCAAAAGAACTGTCGTTGCTTATGCTGTTGATCCTTCGGTTACCTATCTGCACCTGGCTAAATGCTCCTACCTGCGCCAAAGAGGCCGCGCAAACAAAAATTAAAAGAATGGAAGAAATTAGTTTTTTCATTTCGGGTTTGGATTTTTTAGATTGTGTGCATGTAAATAACAATTCGGGTGGCACTCGTGATGCCGCTGAAAAATATCTGTGTTCCTGCGTCGCTTACAATTGTTCTTTCCAGGGCCAGGGTAACATTTCCAGTCAGGTCAACGTCCATAAAAAGATCATTAAGCCCCGCACCTGTTCCTATCTGCACAGTTTCATCGGCTGCACTTTTCATATACATTTTCGATACAGCCTGTCCCAGCGGTATTACAAATGATCCGTCAGCTGCAAGGTTGATAATTGTAGGAGGGCTTAAGCTTTGCAACGTATTGCTCAACCCCTCAATGTCGGTTATTGGTATTGTCTCGCCTTTAAACCAGCAAGCATCTATCCACTGTGCAAACTGGTTGGCCAGCGGCTTTGCCTTTCTTACAAACCAGCCTTTTACTAAATTTTTATCTAATGCAGCCATGATCTTGAATTTTATTGTCAGCCCGCAAAGCGGATGAACATTACTACTTTATAAGGTTGCAGGTTGTTGTGTGGCTGTCCACCGCCTTTATTATCGGTACTCATCAAAGCCTGGGCGCCCCCATCCGAAGGGTTACCACCGCTCACCGTTCCTGTAGAGCCACTTCCAGGGTTAACTTTTACTACGCCATTAGCTCCCAAACCATGGTTGTGAGCAGGCATTTCATTAATTGTAAGCACATGCGTTTTCTCACCTCCCGTCTTGCCCACTGTATTAAATTCTGCCTGTGCTGCATCTAATACAACAGGCACTCTTCCTTTCCATTCAGCGTCCGGCACCGCTTCCCATCCTGCCGGTATTTCAGCAGCGGGCCTGCCCCAAAACATCCAGCTTCCATATACCGTAGTTCCCGGGTTTGCCGGATCATCATAACCTACCAATGGTGCAAGCATTTTTTCTACTTTATCAAGCCTGGCAAGTACACTGTTGTCAGGATCATTTCTTTTAAAACTATCCCAGGCCACCTGTCCTGCACCTACTCCAAAAGTGGCCACCCTGTCGTGGTAATAAGGATTGGATGCGCCGCCGAAAAACTGTTTGTTGGTAGCCGTATCAACCACTATCACATAGTCCTGAACAACGCCACCGGTAAAAGGCAAAATTTCTCCGTTTACTACCACTATGCCTGCTGTAGCATTGCCACCGGTAACCACTCCACCACTAAGGATGCAATTGTTGCCACCCAGCAGTGCGCTGCCTTGTGCCTGTTTAATCATGTTCTGCAAAAACTCCCAGGTATCTGCACTCCCAGGCCATCCGGCTTTTATCGAAAAATCTAATGCGTTCATATTCTTACGATGTTATAGTTTTTTGAAGGCAGTTTGTAAGTGGCCATCAAACTGTTTAAATAAATCATTTTAGCGTTGGTAGTAACCGTGTCTACAGGCAGATGAATGGTAAAATCGATCCCGCTGTCAGCATAGTCGCTATCCGGCCAGAAATACACATCATTACTAAAGTCAACATCTCTGTCATCTGCGTCCGGCCAGAAGTAAATCCGGTTCTTTCCTTCAAAATCGGTTATGTAAATCCGGCGCTGGGTAAAATCAAACTTATCATTAAGCACTGCCTCCAGGTAGCATACCTGGCTGTTATGATTGAGGCGGTAAAGTTTCTCATTCATAAACATGATCAGGCTGTCATATTTCTGCCGCAACGGCCATACAAATGCCATCAGCAAAAGCATGTAGGTATCATCCTGCCTCATCCAGTGCGGCGTGAGCCAGGTAGCCAGCTTTTTAAAATCGACATTAAACATGAGCCACGTAATTTATTTTTAAACCATCCACTACATCAAACTGCGTATATCCCGCATCCGGTATAAAGGTGTTTACCACTGCCTGGTAAGCACCATCTCCAATTTTTCTCTGTATGCTTTTCAGGAAAACATTTCTGTTATCTACTCCATAAGCATTTTGCAAGGCATCTATAAATGCCGCGTTACTAAACTCGCCGTTGAACGGAAGTGTAAGCAGAAAAGCATTTGCCGCATCCTGCACAGGAACACCAGCCACACCATCCAGGCGATTACCGTTTTCATCCAGTATCAACGGATCATAATACACGTCTACTTCTGTTTTTAAACTATCCGCCACGCGATTGTAAATGATCACATATACACCGGCATCTTTTATTTTGGCGATGTAAGCGTTTAAAGCCGCTTCCTGCAAATCGGTAAGAGGTTGCAGTATGCCGTTTGCATCGGCACCGGCCACCTTTATCAACAACACGCGCCGGTCATCCACGGTCGCTTCATTTACCGCGCAATATTTTACAACCAGGCTTTCTGTAATTTGATCATCAGTAAGGGCGCTGTTATCGTAGGTGTCGGTTTCGGCCACCAGGTCATAGCCATATTGAAAAGCCAAAACTTTAGTTTGATACCAGCGAAGGGTGTGCGGCGTTTTAGTGCCAATTATGCTATTGATAAGCGCCTGCCATCCGTCACAAACTTTTTCCAGGCTCCATACCAGGAAACTCATTGTATTAAACAAAATGCTCCACCAGCTTACCTTACTGGTATTAGCCAACATATCAAGCAAATCCTGCCTGCCCGCATCTGTAGCCCGGCGTTGCGCCTCGGCAAACATTTCGTTATAAATTTCGTCTATGGTTCTTGCCATGTTGTTGCTTTTTTAAGAAACAATAAAATCATCTTCTATCGCCCAAAACTCAATCCCTTCATCTACCGGAATAATGTTATCATCCGTACTGCTGGGTATTATTCCATCGCTGAATGCATCAGCCACAGCCTGCTTGTCTATTTCAGCATCAGGAACTAAAAGCTGCTGTCCGGGAACCAAATCATCTGTAACCTCAAGGCCGTTCAAATCAGCGATGTCAAATAGCACCGATGCATCACCGCAATATTGCATGGCGATGTCTAACAATGTTTGCCCTTCACTAACTGTTATAGTTCGCATCGTAGGTTAATTCTCCCGTTTCAAAATCATAATCCAGGTTCTTTACCGTCATTCCATCGCCCTCAAACTGCGCTCTTATTTCGCTTAGCATGCTGTCAACTTCTGTATCATTATCATAGTTCTCAATTCCCACACCCACATCAGGAAACCGCTTCACGCTTCCTTTGTGAGCTATTAAAAGATGTTCCTGGTGTTGAAAGTCGCTGAAGCCTACAGCCAGGTCATTATCCTTTATCATTAAGCCCGCACCGTCTAATAAAAAATCTTTCATAGCAATTATTCTATTGTTCCTGTTACGCTTTCTCCGGTTACCGGTGTAGTGCCTGCCACAAGTCCGGCTCCTGGCACAACTAATCCGGCATTTGCTTTAAAATGTTCGATTATCCCTTCCGCTATCGTTTGCCACCAGGCAAGCCGCTGTGCTTCCAGGTCTGCAGGATCAATCGGTGTATCATTGAATACTTTAGACCGGTTGTATAAATCTTCTCCTAAAACATTTTTATCAAGCATCAGCGTAGTATATTTTCAATTTTTGTTTTTGCGTCTGTCAACTTCAAATAATCCGGGTTGGTTCCTTCCATCACCACAATTTTTTCAACAGCTTCAATAAGAGTTACCAGCGCATCTTTTAAAGTGTCGGCATCTCTCTGAATCAAAAACCCGTCTTTAATCTCAAGCGTTGTGTTATCTACAGCGACGCTCACACTTTCAATCTCGCTGTACATCAGCACACACATTTCACCTTCATCGCCTATCCTGCCTACCAACACATTGCTATCAACAACAGGAAATATTTTCAATCCTTTTTGATCTGCTTTTATCAATGCCTGGAGGCGAACGTTGCCTAATTCCAAATCGCTAAAACTTACATCGCACACACTGTTTATCTTATCAACCGAAACCACTACAGCCGGAAATATCGCAGCATCTTTTGCCGTGATCGTTTTAAAAGCCTGTACTAATTCAGCTGCACCTTTCATAAGCTAATATCAATTTCAGGTTTACGCCTGGCACCGCTGCCAAACGTTGTAGTTACAGTTCCTATATAGCCCCGCCCGTTGCGGTTAAATTGTTCGTCGGTAATGTTGGCAATGTTTCCTGGTTGCGCGTTGGGGATCAGGAACGTTTCAAACGTGCCCCGGTATCCTGTTACTTTCTTTGCCAGTTCTGCATCTGCCATGTGTTTCAATTGCGCCTCTGTATAATCGCCGTAGTAATAAAAATTAAAAGCTGTGTCTTTTTTATTGCCATAGCTAAACTTATACACGCTTCCGTCGTTCTTGATGTTGGTGATATTCACGCGGTGATCGCCCACGTCGCTTTCATCATATTTCAACTCATCTACAGAGATAACATTGCGGTTAATCTTGTACTTTATCTCATCCAGCATCAACCCGTATTTCAAACCGCTGTACAAAGTTTTTTTACCGTTAAGGGTAACCAGGTAGCTTGCAAGAAAGTAAGTATCGGCAAGCGCCTGCAATGCTTCAACACCGCTGGCATTATCAATAACAAAATTGGTAACTGTCAGGTCTGGTATCTCTTTATACAACTCAATGCCGGTGTTGTATTTTTCATTCAATCCATCCAACAAATATTTCAACACATCCCGCACCTGGGCTTTTTTAAAACTCTTTTTAAAGATCACTTTGCGCATCAGGTACATTTCATCTTCAAGCTCAAGCTCCAGCGGCTGCTTAGCATTGATGCGTTTGATGTACCCGGTAAATTCTGTGCGGTTGTTACCATTATAGCCGAGATCTATTTTTACAGCATCGCCCACTTTTATTTTATCAACTAATCTTATCCTGGATAGCAATTGCTGGTTGCGAAATACCACGCTCAGCGGCAATTGCAGTTTTGCACTTTGTACAATCTGGTGAACCGAACGCTTTATTTCACACGCATGCAATCCCCGGAGGCGATACTTCCCGGAAAGTTCAATGTTGCATGTTTGTTTAAAATACATTTTGTTCTTTTTGTCACCCTGAGCTTGTCGAAGGGCGTTATAAAAGTTCTAATTCAAAATCAATATTGCTTCGCCCGTCAAACTGGATGATCTCTACATTTTCTGCACCTTCAGCGTCCAGGTGAGCAATCCGTTTTATAATAAAATTGTCTTTTGCCTGTTCTAAATACACATCGGTTAAGGCGCACTTAAGTGTTAGCACATCATCTTGCTTCCACAGATTCGCCATTTGTATAACCTGGTCTTCCGGCCAGTTCTTGTTTTCTCCTATCAGGGTGCATATAATTGAAATGTCATAGGGCCTGGTAAACACTTTTTCAAACACGGTTCCCACGTCTACCACATCGGTTTCCACAATGCTCTTTTCTCCGGTAATGATCACAACAGAATTAGGCAGCAAAATACCGTCAAGCATAGCAGGAAGAAACTCGTAGCGCCCCAAATCATCCTGTGTATATTTTCGTATAGGCGTGCCCGATTGGCTTCTTTCGTTTACCGGAGGTATACTAAATTCAAAACCGCTGGCAATAGCGGGCTGTGTGCCGGTATTAGGAGGCGCAGGAAACGGCAAACCTTTAGGCCCGTAAACCTTGCTAAGAATATCAAATATGTTAACCGTTGTTGCCATAATGAGCCTGTCGAATTAAGCTGTTGATGCTTTTCCGTTTACTGAATTAATTGCCATTAAAAGTTCTTCCACTATCTGCCTGCCCGCTTCCTTTGCACCCATTTGCAGGTTGGTAGTATGTACTACAATCTGATCCTGTAATTTGTGAATGGTAAGGTTGATCGTTGTGGGCCTGCTGCCACCGCCCACTACTTTGGTGGCCATCTCTTTGCCTTTATTGCCACCGGCTCCTGATCCGCTGCCGTTTCCGCCACCGGTTATCCGGTTGATTGCATTTTCTACAGCGTTGGATTTTTTGGACCCTGATTTATGAATGGAATTAAAAATGCCGTCCCAGCTTTTGGCAGACAGCTTTTCATATTCTGCAAGTTTACCGGCAGCGGTGGCCAGTTCTTTTGCGCGTGCGTCCTGGTCTTTTTTAATGGTAGCAAGACCGGCGTTTGCAGCGTCCTTGTTCCATAGGTGTTGCAGTTTATACCAGGCTTTCATCATCGCATCAATCCCGTCAAGGAAACTATTCCTTATGGCTAGCCAGGTTATTGAAAAAGTAATTTTAAATACCTGCCATGAACTCTTGAAGAAAGTCATCAGACTATCCCAGGCCTTCCCCCATCCATCAAAATAAGTAATGAGATATGCGATACCGGCAGAAAGGGCGATCACTCCCGCCACAACCCACGTGATCGGGTTGGCCCAAAGTGCTGCATTAAATAGCCAGAGACCCGTGGTTAAAATGGTGAGCGCACCGGCTAAAATACCAAGTGTCGTTGCAAAGAATTTTACCTCCTGTGGATGCGCCTTCATCCAGTTGCTCACTGTTTGAAGATGCTGTAAAAATCCTTTCAATTTATCTACAACCAGGTCAATGATCGGCTTAAGGGCTTCACCCAGTTCTTTCTTCAGGTTATCAAACTGATCGGCAAGGTTGCTTATCTTTCCCCCGGTAGTTTCGCTTATTGCAGCCATAGCGCCTGCAACGCCGTTGGCATCACCAAGTCCTAATAAATATTTCCTGATTGCCGCACTCGTTTTATCTACAGTAGTTGTAACACCACGAAATGTAAAAGACACTTGCTGTCCGTGCTGGCTTGCCTTTATTCCAAATTCTTTAAGTCGTTCAAATTCGCCGGTTTGCGCGTCAAGAATCGCCTCAGTAAGCTGATCGAATGGTTTCCCCATGCTTGCTGCCAGGTCTCCCAGTTTAGTCATTTCTTTTGAAGTAGGAGTAAATCCCTGGCTTACGAGTTTTACAAAACTGCCGGTGAGTTCGTCTACCTGGAAAGGCGTTTCGGCTGCAAACTTCTGAATCATCTTCATCGCCTTCTCGCCAGCTGTGGCGCTGCCTAACTGCGTAGTAAGTACCGCCTGGAACTTTTGGTATTTTACCGTGGTATCAACAACACTATGGCCAAAGGCAGTAATGGCGTATATACTAAAAGCGCCCGTAATAAGGGCACCTAAGTTTTTAACAAGGCCGCTCGATTCTTTTAAACGGTTAAAGAACCCCTGTGGAGGTTCATTTTCTAATTTGTGTATAGTTTTTGTGAGGCCCTCAACGCCTTTGTTTATTTCCTTCAGGCGGGCATAGCTTGTGGTAGTTCCGCGCTCTTCTTTAAGGTTGTTGAGCGCTTCTTTTATCTGCCCTATTTTCCAGGGCATGGTGTCCATCTTTTTTTGAAAATTTCCGAAGCGGGAGGTGGCTTTTTCTATCGCTTCGCCTACCTTTTTAAAAGGAGCGGAAGCATAGTCCAAACTGTTTATAATGAATTCAACACCTTTAGCCACTTTTATTGAAAATTTTAGGAATCACCTTTTTCTTTTTGTCTTATATCCGTTAGTACCGCGTACATCTGTGCCCATTCATCATCTGTAAGTTCGTCGGGGTTTACGTGCAAATGGTAACGGAGCAAGCAATCCACGTAGAGAATGGGGTTTTTCTCATACTCCCCCTGGGCTTGCTCTAAAGCTTTTTTATTTCAGCATCTTTTGCCTCTACCAGTTGCGGCACCACTTCCATCAAAGCGTAGAAATACTCATCGTTGGTTTTGATGTCTTCATCGCCACCAAGCCAACTGTTTTCCACAATGATCTCCATGTATTTTATCCTGTCTTTTTCCAGGAAACCAAGAGCCGCCCGCAACGTTGCCCTGCTTGCTTTTTTGAGATAGCAAATGCTGCCTTCAATTTTTACGGCCCACACGTGGCCATATTTCTTTTTCCATTCCTGAATTTTTTCTTCAGAAACTTCTCCGATTAATGCTTGCTTCTTATCCATGAGTGATTGATTTTTATTGAATGTTCGGCTGCAAATCCATGAACATGATGGGCAATTTTATTTCCATTGCAGGATCGCCCTGTTTGAAAATTTTGGCAGCCTGGTTGGTGAATTCTGCACCAACAATCCTATCCTTAACAATGTCAACACCTTTCAGGTAGTGCACCTGTATATCGAATGAAATGTCGGTAAGCTTTGCGTTGGGATTGGTCTTTTGCGCTTCGCGTATCATTGCTTCTACCTCGCTTTGACCAAGGGTAAGCGATCCTTTCGGATTTTCGTTTCCGCCCTGGATACCTTTCACTTTTTTGCCACGGCCATAGATGTATTTCTTCGCTTCCTCTACGTCATACTCCACTTCGGTAATGCGTTCAAACGTGCGGCCCATAGCGGTTACACTAAGGTCATTCCATTCATATTCCGAGCTAGGAAAGTTTCCCATAAAAAATATTTTTTAAGTTTTTGTTCGTTTACTGCGATGGTTAAATACTTGCAGCGTAACCTATCCTCACATTGATTGTTTTTGCCTGGCCTTTGCGCACGATCTGGATAGTTGAATCAATCTGATCGTTTGCAATATCGCTGGCCGGGTCAACGGTGCATTTAATACCGCTGATCTCTTTTTGCTTGGTGGCGCTCACTTTCATCATTTCGTTTCTCACAGCAGTTTCCACATCACTTTCCCAGTCGCTGGCCACGCCGGTTTCAATTTTGCCGGTTGATTGGTCAATGTCCACATCATCATTTTGCTTTTCAACAAGAACACCGTAGGTGATACGTTGTGCTTTATTGATGGTACGGTTCCAGGAAATAGAACTATAGTCGCTGGCCTTGCTTGTCATACAAGGATCATCCAAATAGAAATAACCGCTCTTGCCGTAAATTTTTACCGGTATCATTAAGCCTTTGGCCGCAATAGCGTCCCAGCTGTATTTGAGTGTTTTGGCTTCTACACCGTCAGGCATATACGCAGTATCGCTCACTTTACCACTGGCCACGCGCCCGGCGTTTTGATGCACCTGCAATTTGGTAAGCCATCCGGCAAGCTGGCCCTGGCTCACGATGCCGTCGTTGGCATTACACCAGGGGTTAAGCGCCACATAATCGTTACTTAAAGTGCTTCTGTCCGGCATCCCCGCAAACGCAGTGGAATCAAACCCCTGCGCCGGTAAGATGCCTACGAATGGAATATTTGCAGCCTGGTAAGCAGCGGCCATCTGGTTTAGCTTGGTCATGGCGGTATTAATGTCATCATCCAGGTTGTTCACGATGTTGGGCACATAGCCGGCAGCGCGTTTTACATTCACCAGGAAAATAACACCACGACCATTAGTAAAGTCGAGCGCCTTCTTTCCCAGGTCTTTGGTATCATCGCAGATGTCAGTAATGCTGGTAGTATCTATCACAAGCATAAAATTAAATTCCGCACCTTCACCTGCCTGTGCATAAAAATCAATGATCTCCTGGTAGGCAAGTGGGTTAGTGGCCTGGGTAATACCAAGTGTAGCCAGGTCATCTGTGCTAAAAATCTGCTTAGGGTCACCGAGCACAACATTGCCTTCAGCAACGCCGCTCATTACCATCACCACCACGTTGTCATCCTGTGGAGTGGTTCTTTTAAGCTGGCCGGTGGCCCTTGAAATATTTACTGACATCTAATTTTTTATTTACGTGAGTACTTAATTACTTTTTTCTCCGGGTCAAGCTTTTGCTGATGCTCTTTAGCATACAAATGATTGTGTGGAAGAAATACCTGGCCATCGCTTGACAATAAAAAATGATCTGCCTCCGGGTAAGCTTTCAGGTAAGGCTTCATCGCTTCGTGCGTTTCCTTGCTGTGCTTGTCACCCTTAGCTTGCTCAGTTACAGGGCCTTTATCAGCAGCATCACCAGGATTGTCAACCAGGTTATCCCCAACAGCAGGATTGACCACCTTAGCAGGTTCAGGAGTTTCATTTTTTGCTTGTGTTTTTTTTGCTTTTGCCATGAGTGAAATGGTTTTATTTAAAAAAAATTGATTACTGTTTGAACTTATGCTGGTAATACCATTGCAGCAGGTAAACAGCATCTCCCCACGTCAATTTTCCATCAGCGGCCACTTGTGATACGATAATGGCGAAGTCATGCAAAAACGCACTTTTGTAATCGCCGTCTAATTGCTGAATTACTTTTACTGCCGCCTGCATTATTTCATTAGGATCGGTAAGCCCTGCCGCGTTATCCACAAGCCTTAACTCAACAACTATTTTAGGCAACGCCTCTCTTATTTTTTGCTTGATAATGTCATCAAGATCACCAGGGATTAATGCAGTTAGAATGTCAGCAGCGATGGGATTCGCTACATCAAAGTCTTTTACCGCTTCGGTTACCTGGGCACCGATATGAATGGCTTTTTGCAAGATGGGATCAAATTGGTGCCATAATGCTGAAATTTCAGCCCAAATTTTGTGTAAGAATGTTCTAAGGCTCATGATATATTTTTTGATTTTTTGAAATGATTTCTTATTAGCACAAACAATTCTTTACCCGCCATACCAGCCACGCCACATAAAAAAGCAGTTAGAATCGCACCCATGATATTTAGTATGAAAGGGGTTTGAATTTGTAAATAAAACTTTCCTAGCCCCCCAACTAAACCACTCACTACGCCAATAGTATTATTGTTATAATCCTGCATGTGCTTTTTTGATTTGGGGCTGAAGGGGAGCGCCGTCTTACAGCACGGTCGCCCCCTATCAATCACCCATGTTATACACCAGCAACTAAAATTTATTTTAACAAGGCAGCAGAATACTTATTGCGGATGCTGCTTACCAATCCTCTCATTTGATAGTTGAACACGTCACCTTTGTTATCTGGATCATTGAGTTTGCTAAAGAACTTGAAGGTTCCCTGGGCTTTCATTACTTCATCCTTCATAAAGGCAAAGGATGCATTAAGGTGAGTACCCTGTACAAAGGCAGTTCCTTTTGCGGCTTTTACGCCGGTGGCTGCTATGTAAATCGGGTTTTGGGTGAACATGTAAATTTTAAATCCAAACAACTTGCTTCCCGGAGCAGATTCAAACGCTTTGTACAGCTTCTTATCTTCTTTGGCAATGATTGCCGCATGGTTTGGATTAAGAACAAGTATTCTTCCTTCAGTATCCGCGTCTACGTTGTTAAACGCAGTCTGCAATTCAATGATCCTGTCCAGGATTACATCAGCCGCATCAGCACTCGCATCCAATACAGTGTTATGTTTTGCTGCATCTGCTTGTGTAGGTGCGTACGCATAAGCAGCATCGATACCAAATTTTTTCAACAAGGCTTTTTTATGCTTGCTGGTATACAGCGCTCTTTGATCGTACTTCAATTCCAGGGCCACCGCGTTTCGCACTACGGTACTGGTTGTATCGTAGGTATCAAGGATGAGACGCAAAGCAGTATCGCCTGCATCTGTCATCGCAATCGGGTAGGCGGCGTTATTTACCAGCACATCAGGATCAATACCGGCCTCTGCCAGGTTAATGGCGTCGTTGTCTACCAGTTCGCTCATATCCTGTGGCTCGCTCAAAAATGAATTGTCGGGATAGAAGTCCTGCTTTACATCAGGTAACCAAATTTCCTGTGCCAGGCCATCAAAAAACACGATGCCTGATTGGGTTTTCACTATGTGCATTACTGCACCGGCAGCATTCACACCTGCCACGCAGGCCAATGGGTTTAAGCCAAACGCTGTGGCTATAAAAAGCCCGATCAGAAGATTCATAAACAGGGCCAGGGAAAATTTACTAAGTTTCATAAAATAGGATATTGGATTAAAAACAGTTTTTTAGGGTACGGGTTATTTGCCTGCGGTGTATCTTACGCCTTTGGCATAGTCAGCTACAAGCTTTGTATATTTTTCGGGTTCTTCTCTTTTGATCCTTGCCAGTTCCACTGTGTCGTGGCGTTGGTAGTAATCAAAACAATCTTTGCCTTCTTTGGCTTTGTCCTCGGCATTTTTACCGAGCTGAATCAGCTCGCTCACTTTCTTATCTTTTACCAGGTTCACTTTCGCCTCCTTACCTTCCTCACCTTTCTTCTCTTCGTTTTCGGTTTCAGGCGCTTTGTTAAGCGAGAGGAAACTCATTGCAGACTTAATGTCTGTTTTGGCAAGCTCTACAAAGAAGGTTTTTTTATCGCCTTCGAGCTTTACAGCCACATGGTCTTCAATTACTTTTTGCATGGCATCTGCATGCGCAGCTTTCAACTGTACAGCTTGCACAGCTTTCGCAATTTCCTGTTCGGTAGCATTGGCAGAAAGGCCAAGCAAAAGAGCTAATTCTTTCATTTCGGGTTCAATGTTTAATGATGGAATAAAATCGTAGTTTTTGTCAGCGCTCAGCGTGATCATGTCGTTACCGTGTCGCATGCCCAATGCATTTTTATTGCCTGGTAACGGAGCCAGTGATAATTCGTAAGGAGCGCCCTTTGTTAAGGTAGGGCGTGTTTGCCCTGGCTTAAGCAGCTTCAGGTCTTCGCTCCACTCTATGGGTTCTACACCCATTGAGCATCCTTTAATATCGCCATTCTCAATTTTACGGATGTACTCTTTTTCAATATCGTTGCCGCCTTCTATTACAATGTCACCTAAAATCTTTCCATCTTTTAAGCGAATGTTTTCAACATGGCCGCAGGGTATTTCCCACGTGCGATGTTCGTAATACAAGGGGCAATTTTTTTGAACGCCTGATAAATCCAGGCCGGATGATACGATCCAAAAACCATAGGAATTTACAGATTCATCAGAGAGTACAAACGTCTTTTTTAATGCCATGCTTTTGCGCCTTAAGAGGGTGTAAAATTGGTCACGATTTCAGGCAAAAAAAAATCGCGGATTCATCTTGTAATAGTTATTGGTACAGCATTGTAGACGTTTTATACCATCAAGAAAATGCAACTTTTTAACGGCTTTTAATAGATGGAAATTTGATCAATGGGAAAGCAAAAAACGCAGGAAAGAAACCAGGCACGAGACCTGTATGTCAATAGCGGGTTAACGCTCAAAGAAGCCGCTGCCATTGTAAAAGTTGCCGCCTCTCACGTGGGCCGCTGGGCTAAAGAAGACAACTGGGACGTGCAGCGCACTGCCCAACAGGTTACTGCCGAAAAGATCATTGCCGGTTGGTATTCGCAGCTGCAAAAAATTAATGAAGAGGTTGCAAAGGGAGAAACCAGGATCACGGAAGATGGCAAGACAGAGGTTGTACGCGTGCCCGGCATTCCAAGCAACGCGCAGGCCGATCAGATAAGCAAGATCACCGACAGCATTCAAAAGCTTTCCAAAAAGCAAAACTTAAGCATGTATCACGCGGTACTTAAAGAGTTCTTAAACGAACTGCTGACTATCGATACCGATGCCGCAAAATCCTTCGGGCCTTACATGCTCGATTTTATGAAACGCAAAGCAAGCCAGTTAGCCAATGATCTATAAACCCGGAGATAAAAAACTCATAAACGATTTTGAGGAACTGGTTGATATTATCAAAGCCTCTACCGGAATAAACCCGTACGAAAGCGCAGGCGATAAAAAGAAACGTGTTGCAGGTTTGCTTAAAAATTACGAAGCGTTTTGCGCCTATTATTTTCCTGAATATTGCTTTGCACCTTTTGCCTGGTTTCATAAAGGCATTCAAAAAGACGTGGCGGAAAATCCTAACCACATCTTCCTGGAACAGTGGTCGCGAGGTTTTGCAAAGTCTACCCACTTCGGTTTATTTCTTCCCTTATATATCAAATTCAACGGCCTTTTAAACGGCGTGATGGTAGGCAGCTACAACGAAACTATGGCTGGCGAAAAACTGTTGGATGTTCAGGCAAACCTGCAATACAATCAACGGATCATTAACGATTTTGGTGTGCAGTTTTCTTATGGTAATTGGGAAGAAGGAAATTTTAAAACCCGTGATGACGTGGGCTTTTACGCTTTCGGTAAAGGACAATCGCCACGCGGTACGCGCTTTAAATGGAAGCGCCCGAACTATGGCATAGTGGATGACCTGAACGATGCCAGGCAATTAAAGAACCCGGTTATTGCAGAGGAAGACAAACGCTGGGTTTTGGAAGAACTAAAACCTGCATTATGGACACGCAGATGGTGGTTGGTTGTTGCGCAAAACAAATTTCATGATAACACGGTAACGGCGCTCCTGGAAGAAGATGAAGAAATAAAAACCAAAACGCACCGGGTTAATATCGTAAACGAAAAAGGAGATAGCAACTGGCCGGAAAATGAAGACTTTTCAAAAGAGGCAATCCAATCCCTTGAAGAATCGGAAGGTGCCGGTTACATCCGCGAACGCATGAACACTCCTTTCGAGGAAGGGAAGGTGTTTAAGGCAGAATGGATGAACCAATGGGTAAAGCCTCTACCTCTTAAAAAATATGACGCTGTTATACACTACTTAGACCCTTCTTATAAATCCACTGAAAAGAGCGATTACAAATTTTGGGTGTTGCTGGGCAAAACCGGCAAGTATTACGACATACTGGATGCGTGGGGCCAGAAGTGCACCAGCAAAGATATGTGGGAACACGCCTTTGATGTGGATGATGAGTGTAAGGATTACTCGCTTATTCATCATTCAATGGAGGCCAACTTTATCCAGGAAGAGTGGCATAAAAAAGAACTGGAACGCGTGGAAGATGATAAAGGACGTGCATTACGAATTTCATTCGACCGCCGTGCCAAAGGCGATAAGCATGCACGTGTAGAAACCTTACAACCCTTATTTCAAAGAGGCTTTTTCCGATTCAATATATACAAGAAAGCGGATGCAGGCATGAAGCTGTTACGCACCCAATTTCTTGCCTTTGAAAAAGGTAGCCGTATTAACGATGACGGCCCCGATGCCTCGGAAGGCGCTGTGTGGATGGCAGACAGGTTTGCAGGTCGCGGAAACTCTAAAGGTGCACGCACCGGCAGGTATAAAAAGAATTTAAAACGCTCAATCTAAAAAATTATGAAAGTTTCTGAAGACTGTATTGCCGTGATTAAACACTACGAGTTATACATGCGCAATCCTTACCTGTGCCCTGCCGGTAAGCCTACTATCGGTTACGGTAACACGAGATATGAAAACGGGCAGTTGGTTAAACTTTCTGATCCTCCAATCAGCGAACCGGACGCCTGCGAGTTGCTTCATTTTTGGGTAGAACAATTTTCAAAAGAGGTAGGCGATTTATTAAAGGTGCCGGTCACTCAATACCAGTTTGATGCATTGGTTTCTTTCGCATACAATGTAGGCTCTGAAGCTTTGGCAGAAAGCACGCTATTGCGGTTTATCAACGACGGCATTATCAATTCCCAGGATAACTGGAAAAAAATTATCACCCTTCAGTTTTGCAGATGGATTTACGCAAAGGGCAAAAAGGATGCAGACCTTATCGCCAGAAGACATACTGAAGCTTTACTCTTTTGTGACGGCATCGTAAAATATTTTAAAGCATGACAATAAAACTTTTCATTAAGAGATGGGCCAACAGGCGCAGCTATAAAATAGCCCGTAAAGAAGCCGACAGGCGCAGGGCAAAGGATTTTAAAAAGTACCTGGTTATTTATCTGAACGGAGAATTCCGCTGCGTAAGCAAGCAGCATTTAAAAACGCTGCACAAAAACAAGGTTTTTAAAAAAGGTGTGCCCTTTCATAAAATTGAAAAGTACGCTGTCTATTCAACTCATTAATTATGTACGTAGAACAAACAGATTACAAGGGCCGCATTAGCAGCAGTCTTTTAGACATACTAATTGCTGAAGACCCTGCCGGTATCATTGCCGATGCCAGCGCCGAAGCGGAAGGCACGATTGCCACATTTGCCGGTGTGCTATATGACATTGCACCGGAACTGGCAAAAACTGCGGCTGCACGAAACGGCTATCTTTTGAGCCTTGCAAAATCAATCGGTCTGTACTTCATTTACCAGCGCGCCGATGATGAAGACGTGCCTGAGAAAGTGATTAAGAATTACGATGATGCCATGCACGATCTTGAAAAGATAAGTATCGGTAAAAAACTACTGGCACTGCCGCCCGTGCCGGTAGTTGTGGGCGAATCAGGCGTAACGGATGGAACCGATACCGTGGAAGGTGTAGGCACACAGGGCGTGGGTCTTTTGCGTATCGGCTCGCAAACAAAACGTACACATCAAATCTAATTTTTACCCGATGAAAGAAGTTAAGTTTTTGGGCATTACCCTTCGCAAAGGCGAAGTAAATTTAAAGAGCGTACCGGCAGGAAAAAAGAGAGCCAGGTACATCCTACGTCCAATACCAAAGCGTGAGGTAAGCTGGCAGATCGAAGACATACGCACGGCCTTGCAAATGGCTAAAAACCCTGATTATCCTGACCGGTATAAGCTTTTCCAAATATTTGAATATGTGCTTAAGGACAGCCACCTTAAGAGCCAGATAAGAGTAGCAAAAGCAGAACTGTTGAGCGAGCCGTGGCAAATATATGTTAACGACAAGGTAGATGCAAAAACCAGCAAAGCGTTAATTAAGCGTTGGTTCAACACCATCATTGAATTTATCCTCGAAACGGAATGGAACGGCTTTAGCCTGGTTGAATGCGACAAGGTAGACCCGGCCAATTTTGCTGTGGGTGAGGTCACTCTTATTCCCAGGGATTACGTGTCTATCGAAAAGCAGCAAATACTGATTGAGGGAAGTATTTTCGGCAATGTGCTGCCCTATGGCGACATAATGACCGAGCTTGATTTGTTGGAGTTTGGCAGGAGGAAAGATTATGGCGTGCTGGTTGAATGTGCCTACAACGTGATATGGAAATATTATGCCCGGAGCGATTGGAGCCGCGGCAGTGAAAAATTTGGCATGCCTATCCTGGCTATTGAAGCCGATACGAATAATGATGATGAATTAGACCGTATTGAACAGCGCGCCTCCACATTTGGAACGGATGGATACATCGTAACCCAAAAGGGAGATACTGCTAAAATCATAGAGAGGGCCGGGCAAAGATTGCACGACATCTGGTTAGATAACATTAAGCTATGCAACGAGGAAGTAAGCAAGTGCATCAACGGGCAAACCGGCAGCAGCGATCCCAAAGCATTCGTGGGAGCCGCACAGGTTCAGGAGCGCACAATGGAAGCGTTCACATATACCAGGCTTCAAAACATAGTAGACGAAGTAAATGAAAAAGTCTTGCCTTACCTCAAAGCGAAAGGTTTTGCCATACCGGAGGGCGCTAAGTTTGATTACCCGGCGCTGATCCGCGAACGCGAAAGAAGATTGAACGGGCCGCTAATTCCTACATCCACTCCTGATCAGCAAGACCCCAACAATCCTGATCCGGCTAAACCGAATAAACCGAACAAGCCCAACAAACCCCAAAAACCAGCTGCAAAATAATGTGTGAGTTTTGCAGCGATATCACCTTTGTTTTTTCTCAAAAGCAAGCCATACAGCTTGCCAAAGAAATACCTATTGCCGATGCTGTAGAAAATGCAATCAACGCACTTTTTGAAAAGAAAGGGATTGATAAGAAAACCCTTAAAACGCTTTGGCAAAGCCACAACAAGCCTTTACAAAAAGCGGTTGAGGAAGGTTATGGCAAAACACTGCTGAAGGTAGAATATGGAACGCCAAACTACGAATTTTTAAAACAGCTTAAGACCAACACGGCTGTTTTTGCCATGTTCAAAATGCACTCTTCCATTAAGGAAATGGGCGACCTGCTTACCGATGAACACGGCAATTTGAGAAGCAAGGAAGAGTTTAAAAAACTGGCCCTGCAAATCGACACCAAATACAGGAGCCACAACCTGGATGTAGAATATGATACGGCTGTAAGGCAGGCCCGAATGGCTTCCAAATGGAAAAAGATTGAACAAAACAAACATCTTTATCCTAACCTGAAATACCTGCACACCAAAGCGGCCCACCCCGATCCTGTTCACCTCAAGTATGTGGGCATCATTCGCCCGGTTGATGATCCGTTTTGGGATACACACTATCCTCCCAGCCGCTGGCGCTGCCAGTGCGATGTAGAACAGGTAGATGATGAACCTACAGACATACCGGCAAACCTGCCACCGGTGCCCGCTGATTTTGCTTTTAACAGCGGCAAGACCGGGCAGGTGTTTGACATTAAAAACAGCGACTACATTAAGAGGGCTGACCCGAAAGAAATACCCGGATTGATAAAACAGGCAGAAACCTTTTTTAATGCTGACCTTGCCGAAAGCGCACCTTTGCAACCGTTATACAAAAGCAAAGCAGGCACCGTGATTGAAGCGCATCCGCTTGCAATGCATAACAGCGACTTTCAGCAAAACTTTGATATTGCGCGGGATCTCGCCAACACTCCACAAAAGGATAGGAAAATAGAAATATTGCCACTGGTAAATGATAAGGAGTTGCGTAAAAAATTAATACCAGACGCGAAAGGCGGCACAACTGCCGATTTTAGAATCGATGGCAAACTGATAGAAGCCAAACTTCCTGAACTGGAAAAGGCATCTTCATCCACTTTGCAAAACAGGATTGCCAAAGCACACAAGCAGGCCGATGGTTTAATGATCCGCTTTTCAAAAAGCTGGATAAACGAAAACCATCTGTTTGAAGACATATACGCTAAGCTTCATCATAAAGGCTACAAGGGATTCGTGATCTACCTTAAATATGGTGATGACTGGAAATATTACACCCGCGAAAGTTTTGCGAGAGACTACATGTTAAGAAAAAAGCCCTGATAAAATCAGGGCCTTAGAAGTTCCGGCTCTGTTTCCGATGTGGCTTGCCGGTACCGAGTTTATAATAAGTTGTTGAATGCTTGTACAAATATACAAAAATGGCATCACAAAATAAAAATATCAATGGCGTGGATGAAGTGCTGGCAAAGCTTTACCAGGCACAGGAGTACCTTAAGAATGATGTAAAGCAGGTGATAGGAACTGAAGCTGTAAAACACTTTAAGCAAAACTTTGTAAACGAAGGTTTTGATGGTAAGAAATGGGCTCCACGCAGGGTAAAAGTACGCCTGCCCAAAAAGATATTGACCGGCCAGGGCAGCGGCGACCATTTGAGCGATAGCATTGATTTTAAAGTTTCCGGGAACGATGTGATTATTTACTCTGATAAAATTTACAGTGAGATTCAAAACGAGGGCGGGGAGATAACAGTAACTGCAAAAATGAAAAAACTCTTTTGGGCAAAAAGCATTGCAGCAAAAGAGGCAGGCGATCTTATAGCAGCTGAGCAATACAAGTGGTGTGCCCTGGCAAAAAAGATTGTAATACCCAAGCGCGAGTTCATCGGCCCAAGTGAGCAACTGAACCAAAAGATAACAGACAAGATCACCCGCGATCTGACTAAAATACTTTCGTAATTCGTAATTTTTAATTCGTAATTAACTATGTTCTTCTATCCCATTTACCAGGCTATTAAAACCCGCTTAGGCGCTGCTATTCCTGTTTTTTATTACGTAGGCCAATACAAGCCTGGAAAAGGAAACACGAGCTACAGAGTGCCTGCTATTTATGTAGAAATGCCAAATCTTAACGACATTAATTTTTATCCTAAAAAATTGATGAGTACAAAGTGCCAGATCAAAATACATTACTTAAGTTACGCACCTTTTAAAGATCATGATGATGCAGCCCAGGTGGCCGCTATTGAAGAACACGAACAAACGCTTATGGATATTAATTCACTGCTTTGCGACTGGAACGCCGTTGACGGCACAGGGCTTAAAATTACCGAACAGTTTACGCCAGTGCAGGGCAGTCTTTTAGACTTTGAAGATATGTGCGTGATAAGCGTTTTGGCTTACAGAACGGAAGTGTACAACAGGCATTTAATGACCAGCAGCATTAAAGTTTAGAAAATTCGTGTAATTCGATAAAATTCGTGTAACTAAAAAAGTAAATTTTGTTGCACCGGCCTTGTATATTTTGCAATCGTGTCTACCGCGGGTACCTTTTCATCCATCTGTTTTAAAATGCTGGTAACCGTGCTGGGTGAAAGATAAAATGTGTCTGCCACATCTTCAATTACAGCCACAATTGTCCACTTGGGATTTTTTTTGCGAACCTGTCTGAAATTTTCTCTGATCGCGTTGTTTCGGAGTATGTGACGGTGCGAGTCTCTTGGCATTCGTGAAGGGTTATACAAATATAACTATTTTAATACAAAAGCCGCCCATAAGCGAGCGGCTTTGTATTTTCTCTTAAGCGCGGTATTCTGATAAGTCATTCTCCGGCAACAACGATTCTAATAATTGTATGAGGGCGAGTTGTTCTTCGCAGTCATCTTTAGAAATGATGTAATTTCTCATTGCGCGGTTTAGTCCTTTCATCAATTGCGCATGCAGCCCCTCGGGGTCTTCTGTCGGTATGCTGATTGTCAGCAAACCATTCTCGTAGCTTTTGCTCATAGCGTTTTAAGTGGTTTGTGAGTGAATGATTACTGGTTGCCAAATTCTTTCAAATATTATCATTTTTACTGAAAATATTAAACATAAAAAAAGCCACTTCGTAATGAAGTGGCTATGTTATATTTACTCAATCTGTTTAATTCTCTACCGAAAGTATTTTCCCGCTGTAGTCGATGTATGCAACCACAGATTGTTTCATCAATGCTCCAAATCCATTCTTGCCTCTGAAAGTCATCCGCACCTTTATTTGGTTCTTATCTTTCAAATCCCAGTAAACGGTTTCTACATGCTCGAAGCTTTCAGGATCATTCATATTTTCCTTTACATACTTTACAAGATTAACATTGCTTCCATCCCATTCACTGAATTGCTTTTTAATAAGATCAACGTGTACGATGCTGTCTTTTTGCGAAGGGGTTAAGTTCTTTAGAGCAACATCTTGGGATGGTGAGCTATTAATTGCTTTAACACAAATAAAAGGAACAACAATAAAAGCAATAAACATACTTATGATTGCACCTCTTTTATTTGCCGTTGGTAAATCTTTAAACTTTACTTTTTTTCTTTCTGATTTTGATAAATTTCTATACTCTTTGCTGGTCATAACATTTCGTTTTTTAGGTGTTTAAATTTTATTTAAGTAATCATTATAAACTGCTGAAAACTGGGTAACGAGTTTTGGCAATTCTTTGTAGGAGTATTGGTTCAATTCTTTGTGAAGATAGCCAAACTTTTTACACCAGTCGTTTATGTGCTCCATATCTAATTTGCGTGCGCCTGGCAGGTACCAATGCATTTCATGAGCCATGCTAAGGATGCGGCGGCGCATCTTGTTGGCCGGTTCTTCCTGGGCCTGTTGTTGCCTGCGCAAATAAGCTATCATATCATTTGCCTGCGCGTCGGTTAAGTCTTTACTGCTTTCGCTTTTGCCTTCGGTAAAAGAAAGAACAATGTTTGCCTTTTGTTCCAGGAGGCCGGTTGCATTAAGAAGCGCGTAGAGTGTTTTGTTTTGCTGGTGGTTCATAACAAAAATTTTATTTACAATAAACAATAGTCATTCCAAGCCGGTGTGCCACGTCGTGCTCAAAGCGCGCTCCTGGCGAATAAAGCCAGTCATTCAAAAAATGTACTTCATCGCATGTGAGCATTGCAGATATGCATTTGCGCATGCAAGTTTCCCAATTATCATCGCGGTCTACAAGGTCGAGCGGCACAACCGGTGTGTGGCCCACACGCATTAATTCTTTTTGGTACTTTCCAAACTTCATGGACGTTTCGGCCACAGGCAGGCCGCTTACTTTTCCGGCTATATATATTTTTTTAGGCATTGGTTTTTTGGTTTTTATAAACATATCGTTACGTTATTAAGTGCTTCGATTATCACTTCTTTAATTCTTGTTACATCCTTTCAGTTACATCACGATGTATTTCCATTTTTTCAAACATCTTGTGGATATTGATTACCGGTGCCCCAGTATTCAATATTTTCACGTCAACAAGGTTTTTAAACATTTTATTTAATTCTGTCAGTTTTTCTACCTCTACTACACTACCACGAATTGTAGTGATGCTTTCCAATTGTGGATGAGTCTCCACCTTTTCTTCAAATTTTACAAGTACTGTAATCATCGTTTTAAAATTTAATTATTAAGAATTTGTTTGTTATCATGATTTATGATTTGCTTTTTTCCAATCTGTTTCAAATTCGCGTTGGCGCAGGTAGCGGTCTCCGATCATGGCATAGCAGCCGGTGCGCATGAGAAACTTTTTATATTCATGCAGCGAAAAGAAAGCCTTCACCTGGTTACTCTTTGAGAGTTTTTCCCATGCTTCCTCTACTTTATAACGGTTACGCTTATACGGATAATCGGCATAAAACTTTTCAAACGTTATTTCAAAGTCTGCCTCCACGATCACCGTCTCTTTTGTAAAATGCTTACCGCTCATCAGCGCTGGCAATGTGATCGGGCATGCATGCTTAAAGTGAAGGCAGGTTTGTTCATCCATCTGTGCGCCGCGCATATCAATACAAACGAGCGTGCCCTTGTCGTTGTATACCAGTTCGCACTGGCCTTCAAATTTTGTTGATGTGATTAAAAAGCGTTTCATTGTTTGTGATTTAATCTTCTACTGTCATGTGGTGTTTCAGCAGTTCGTTAGCATATCGCTGCATAGCAGCATTGGTAACAAACGTTTCCATTGTTTTCCACTCGCGATGCAATGCACTTTTGAATTTTATCTTCTTTGGTAGTAAGTTTCCGCCTTGCTGGCGAATGATGATGAAACCTTGATCTAAGAGTTTTGCCTGGTCTTTTGCTGTCATGATTTTTTAGTTTGTAACGGTTATGGTTAAGTGATTTTTTTAGTGATCGTTCATTTTTAAGTTCCAATCATGATTTGAAAAGTTGTCCGATGAAAAATCATCAAAATATTCGGCAACTACCTTTTCCAATTTTTGTTTAATCTCGTCCAGCTTCACTCGTGCTTTTTCTGAATGATAATAATCATGACTAAAATGTATTGCCGCATGGATGTCAAACTGCTGCACGTTTCTATTTCTATCGTATCCCTGTATTAAAATGTGTGGCATCTCTTTATTTTTTAAGTGAATTCATACCTTTCGTTTTCCTCCACAATCGTTGTGGTAAAAGGAAATTTTTCTTTTGGCACCTTCTGTATTGTTTCCATCAAAAACACTGATCCGGTAAATACTACATGCTTTTTGTCTTCCAGTTCAATTTGAAGGTGCAGGCATTTCCCATTGC
>JBQCEG010000141.1:0-27157 GCA_051960475.1 Ginsengibacter sp. | reverse complement strand
TGCCGTTCTATATAGCCTTGACTTTTACGGAGGCGAGGCTATCTTTGCCGAAAACGAGTCAACTTACACACAAAAACAGACTAACTGTTTTGAAAAAAATGTCCAGTTAAACGGGGGCTGAAACACATCATAAAAACTTATTTCTTCTTCAATAGCATTTTTAAGATATATCATTCCATTTTCAACATGATAACTTCTTTGCTTTTGACTTTCAGGAATTTTTAAAAGTATTTCAATATTACCTAAGTAAAAATTAGTAATTTTTAGTTCTTCGATAAGTAAATCAGTTTTCCAATCTAACAAAGAATGTAAATCACTTAAGGCTTCGTTACTCTCATTAATTCGCCAATTGATACCCTCTAATTCATTTGTAATTTGATTAAATCCATTTTCCAATGACCCACACACAGCATTAATAGTATCATTTATGGACCGCTTTAAAACATCAGTATTTCGCCCGATAGCTCTTCTAGTTTCAATGAGTTGATAATTAAGAATATCTTTTGTGTCATTCCTTAATTCACGGATATAAATTTCATTTTCAATATAAGTTTTGTATTGATCTAGACCGGACTGTCCAGAGATTCTATCGTAAAAGAAAATCATAAGAAGTTAATATTTTTAATTAGAATGTTTCCGTATTGTACAATAGCTTTTTTATTTAATAACATTCGATTACCTATCATACTCTAAGTTAAAATTAGATGATTAGTAAACAAAAAAAATTAATATCTATTTTTTCTGGCTTGATTCACTGCCGTGTTTGCCGCCAGCAACACAGACTTTCTATTTCCAAAACAATAAGAAATTTTTCTCAGCTAATTTATTTAGCAAAATGGATTCCTTTACTAACTTTGCCTCATGCCACACTACAGAATAACCATAAAGCTGGAAAATGAAAATGTGAAGGAATACGTCATTGAAGATGAACGCAAGCAAATTGATTTCGTTTACCTCGATTACCGCAAAAGAGTGCGCCAGAAAAACGGTGCCGGCAGGGTTGTTTATTTCGATTGTGTAATGTTAGCCGAAGAAAGCGTTAAGAACCAGGAAGACAGGCTTGAAGTGTACAATCCCGCAAACAATTTTGGCGTACAAGAAATTTCTCCTTTCAAAAAGAAGCATAAAGAACCACGCCGCTATAGAAATGAACCAACAGTGACACTCGGAGAAAGAGCAGAATATCTTCGAAAATTAAATGAGAAAAAGTAGGTAATACCTGGCAGATACCGGAAACGAAATTCATTTGCAGGGTTTTTCTTTTCTGTATATATTAGCATAAGAACAAAATGTGTAATCCTCATTCGTGATGATTTTGCATTTTTGATGGGTGCAGAATAGGTAACAGTTAAAATCTAAAATACGTGACACAATCTGAAGTTGAAAAAGCATTAGAAGGAATGTGGCAAAATCTTAAAAGCAATTATCTATGGAGTTTTTATCCGTTATCAGATGGCCAACGAATTGGTATTGTAGTTGACAATAATAGACCTGTTGGAGCGAGAACTTTTTGGTATAATATTACTGTTACTGATGAAGATATTTTTATAGATATTACTGTGGGCGGCTTATGGACTAAAAATAAGATTTTGTTTTTAGCAGATAAAAAAATTCAAATAATTAATCCGCCTTTAGATAACTCTTCCGATGCACAAAGCGCTCCTGTAGAATCAATAGTTTTAGATAAAGTTTCCTGATGTTTTTTTAATTAATCCTCGTTTGCAAGCCCCAAACTTGCGCAAGCATCCTCGCTTGTAACCAGGTAATAAAAATCTCCCTCAAAACTTCATTCACTGCCTTTCACAATCAAAACAATTCCAGGGAAAATAAAAATCTTCCCTTTTTGGTTTTTTACTGCCATTTACAATATTCTTTCTCAATTCAAATTCAGCAATACATCAGTGCTTACTTATAACTTATAAAGCGTTTCTCCGCGTTGCTCTTTGTGCATTCGCAATGCTCCTTCTGGCTAATAAACCCAAGTGTAAAAAATAAAAAGGATTCCGCAGTGTTGTGAAATTCAGTCGCAGCCAATTCAATGTTCACAGCCTTAGAAAGATGTCCAAAAGAACGCTTACAGGTGATGAAAAAAAACAATAAACAAGCAAAGTTACTCGCTCCCTCTGTCGTCGCTCCGTGTCCGGCTATTTACCGCTCGCCGCATAACGATTGTCGTAAATAAGAAACATCCACTTGCGGCTTCGACTCCTTAAACCGCCGTCCACTACACGCCTCTGTCGGTGCGCTTCGTGAGAGACGCTTGTTATTATTTTTTTTCATTTTTAAATATTGTCAGTTATGTCAGTAGCATTTCCGGTTCCTGGTCGCCGTCGCAGGCCATGGGTTTCTTTCATTATGGTTGGCTGCCTTTATGGTTCGCTTGTCCATGTTGTTTACCGTTGTCCCGTTGTGGATGGCGTTGTGTTGTATCATTTGGCGTGGCAGCATCGTATTGTTCCTGCTGTTTAGGCTTTTTTGGGCCGGCTTCGGTCGGCCTTTTTTCTAAACTTTTAATCTCTATTTGACATAATGAAGTTTTTTAAGCTAATTTTAGCAAAAAAAAGCTAATATTAGCTTAAATTTGCGATAAAATAAAACTTGTATGCCAAAAACATTAAACCAACTCGGTAAACTTTTACAGGATATGTATTCAAATGCTCCAAAGAAGGAGCAGGTAACGATGATACATTTGTTTGGAATTAAATATTCAGACGACATCCAAGCAGTGGGTATTCGTGAAGTTATAGAGCAATCAGGTATTCATTCAACTTATCGAACTGAATTAAATAAGGCGGTGAAATTGGCAAAATATGTCCAAGCAAAGGACAACAGTTAAAAAATGCATAAAAGGCTGTGAAGCTCTAATACATTTGAACTGAAGTTAGTTTACTGGTTTTTCTTTTCATCCAACCAGCACCCACACCGCGCTTTTCAATTATTGTTCCGCTTTGCTCCACAATAATAAGCGCTCACAAACACCACTTGCTTGTCGCCTGCGCCCTGTACTTCGCGCTTCGCTTCCTTCGCGATCACTTCGTGCTTCGCCCTTCGCTCGCCGCTCATCCAGCTACGCCGCTTCGATCAGAGGGCTTGCCTCAATCAAGCCGTGTTTTTTGCCAACGCTTCAATAACATCTACTTAAAAAAATTTCCAGGAAAAATGTTTGAAAAAAAAGAGGTTCCTGTAGAAACAGAAGCTCTTGCTAATAATAATTAGCGGCTGTTTATGAGTTCTATTTCAAAGATAGGAAAATGAAAAAGTTTATTGCAATAAGAAAGCTCCTGTAGAAACAGGAGCCGTAACCAAAACTAACTGCTTATGAGTTGGTATAAATGTAACAAGAAAAAATGATATACGTTTCGTGTTTCAAAAAAATTTCCAGGGAAAATAAAAATCTTCCCTTTTTATTTTTTTACTGGCATTTCTACTTTAAAAGCAATGGCGTTTTGCGAATATCTTATGTTCCAAATCCAACTTATTTGATCTAATAATGTTATTTAAGCCCAAATGAGTTTTCCTTTCTCAACAAAGAAATGACTTTTGCAACCTTTTGTTCTCCATATTGAAGGTGAGATTGTTAATCCCTTCATGGTTTGATTTATCTTCCAACAAGGCTGTTCGATGGGTAAAGTATTTAGATAAATTTTTTCTCTGCATCCACACGGACATGTCATTACAATAACCCAGCTATTTTCTATTGTGCGACTAATGAATACTTCCTTTTTTTTGATTTTTTCAGGCAACTCTTCCCCTTCTGAATAGTAATATTTTCCTTGTAATCTGTTGAACTTATTTATAAGATACTTTATCATTGAAGTCCGATTATTCCAAGAAATGTTGTTGTTTCACCTAATCCGCATTTTGCTAATAATCTATTATCCGATTTTCCGTCATCACTATTTTCAAACAGATCATCTGTTATTGCCATTCTAATGATAGCACTATCACCTATAGAACTGCTCTTGAAATAATGAATTTTATTTAAGAACTCGTTTACACCAATAGCTGCAATTTGCATATTTACACTAATTACCGCAGGGCTATCCACTTCAACAGAAGCATTTTTTATGTATCCTTCTTTTCTTAAGTGTTGATATAGCTGTGGATTTTTTCTTGCCATTCTATTTGCCTCATATTGTTCAAGGTCATAAACGCCTCTTGACAATAAAGAAGATCCTTTTGGTTGTAAATAGTGAATAGCGCCAGCTATTTTTTCAATTCCAAACTCCTTATTTGCTACCAACTTGACTCCCAGATCAAAATACGGTAAGATGAAATAAGTTGAAAGACGATTCAAAAAATGCCGCGATTCGATTGTGTCGGTGCATCCAAACACCACATCATAAGTAGAGATCTCCTTCAACAACTCTTTTGAGTCACAAATATTTTTGTCAGAGATTTCGACATTTGTTCCTAATCCAATTTCCTGAATTCTCTGTCTAAGGACTTCTACTTTTTTCCTCTTTTTCTTGGCATCTTTAGAAGTACTATTTATGATTCGATTAAGGTTCTTTTGTTCAACTCTGTCGGGATCGATAAGAAACACCTTACCAATGCCTAATCTGACAAGTTGTTCAATCACCGGACTCCCAGTTCCTGAACATCCCACTACAACTGCACTTAACTTCTTTAGTTGTTGTATTGTCTTCGTGCCAAAGACTTGCACGTTTCTGAGTTCAAAATCATTAAATTCAAAGTCACTATTGTAATCCCAAATTTGCAGTTTATCGCCTGCAATCAAAATGCGGCTTATCGTATGAAAAGAAAGATCATCATAAACAAATCTGCCAAAAATCCTTCCATCTGGGAGCATTACTGCACTAGCATTGAATTCTTCATGGTCAAGCCATCCATTAAACGAGCGAAATACGTCTTTATCGTTAAAATCGTCAAGATCCGAAAATTTTTCATATCCTGTTGGATGGCTATGAATTTTAAGAATGCTTAAATTTTTTTCGTGTGCTCTCATGAGCATATCTTCCAAATAGGTGAATGGCCATCTTACCAAATTCTCTTCACGAATGCGACAAAGTTCATAAGGAATCACAACTACTTCGTTTACCAAAAGATGTTCATGATTATTCTTCTTAAGACGACCACATAAGGCAAAAGCTATTGCTTCCTTATTATCCCCGGGATACAAATGTTTTTTATAGTTTGATAATCTTTACCACAAATTCTAAGCTGTATCATTTTGTTTTGGTCTTTTATTAAATTCGTTTTCGAGCCAATAATGTACCTCTTCGACATGATTTTCCAAAGCATCAATACCCATTCGCCAATCCCTATGTCTGGACCATTGTTGATATTGCTTACCATGAATTATAGGGCCGTTACCGACATTCGGCATTCCTACTTTATCAAATCTTGAAAGATGTGGAAAGAAGTTTACCATGTCCAACTTTGAATCTGGATATTGAGATGGGATTTTTATCGCCGCATCAGCGTTCTTCACGTTGTAACCATCCATTATTGGAAAATCTCTTATGATTAACCAATTTGTGCCGTTTTCAATAACAGTCTCCCACTTAAAATTGTTATTCTTCAAAAACTGTTCATCCTCTTCAGGAAGTTCAAATTCTCTCTTCATGTCTTAGCAGGCTCCGTCTCCTGGATCTTTTGGGATTGTAATAAACCTTTCAATTCCCGGTTCGGTAAAACAAACGGTTTGATCCAAGGCGATTGGTACTTTTTGATTACCGTGAAGGACTTCACGAAGCAGATAATTATCTGCTGGCTTATATCCAGCTTTCTCAAGAATTTCTTTCCCCGTAAGGCATTCGTCAGACACGGTCACAGAAATCTTATCCACTCTGAATTTATATTCTGCGTCTTTGGGCACTTTCTTTCCTGCTTTTGAATATTCCTCAAGATCGATTATTTGTTTTTCCATTTTGCTTGATTTTTGAACTTATTTAGAATTTTTTTATTTAATAGTAACTTTTTAACTTGCTACATCTTAAATACGTAGAAGCGTGACATATTTAAATGTCATGCTTGATCGTATAATATATAGATAGTGATCGACGAAAAACCAAATGACCTGCTTCCTGATATAGAATTATTCGTTGCTTTGTGTAAAAACCCAAGTGATGAGGATAGTTATAACGAGTTTGTACGGAGATTCCTTCCCGATGTAGTCGAAGAATGCAAGCGCAAATGTCGCTACAATAGGGTGGATTGGCAAACTGGACGCGAGATCGCTCATCAGGCTCTTGAAAATGCAAGAAAATCGGCTAGTTTTAAGGAACCTGAAAACCTCAAAGATCCACGGAAAGCGATCCTTGTTTATTTGTTTGCAATTGTTACAAATTTATTCAATGACCATTTTCGAAAGAAGAAGCGACAACAGGAACTTCAAACAACAAACCATAAAACCTATTTCCAAAATCTTATAGAAACCAGTCAATATGAAAATGACCCGGAAAAGCTTCAAAATGTTAGAGACAACGCACTCTTCATTTTTAATAAATTGAGCAAAAAGGAAAAAACGGTTGTCCTTCGAGACATTGAATATAAAAAGCACCATCTCTACTTACCTCACGATGTAACGGAACAATTAGCTGATGAACTTGGAATAAAAAAGGCATCGATTCGCAAAATCAGGCAAAGAGCAAGTGATAAAATTAAAAAGGCCATAAATGAAATCAACCAATAATGAAAGCAATCCTTTCTCAATGGAAGATTTTGAGAAAGGGCTTATGCTGGCAGGGCTAATTTCTCCGAATACGATAGAAGAGCTTCAACAACGAACTATTTTGGAGAATTTTGAAAAGGAACAAAAGGCTAGCAAAAGTGCTCAATATTTTAAAAGGTCAGTATTAGCTGCTAAGGTGGCGTCAGAACTACATTCTGAACCAACCTTTGGAAGAGTAAAATTTCAAAAACTTGTTTATTTATGTGAGCACGTTTGTAAGCTCAATACTCAAGATCGTTATGAAAAATTTGCGGCCGGTCCTTTTGATAGTAAATTTATGCATTCAATTGAGAAAGAATTCGAGAAACAAAAATGGTTTAAAGTTGAAAAGGAAAAAAAGGGAACGATAATTCGATCCAAGTACGTTCCTTTATCACAATGTGAAAAGTTCAAACTTTATTATGAGAGATATTTTGCTCAAGATGCTAATTCGATAAATCATATTATTAAAATATTTAGAAGAGAAAAAACTGATTTTACTGAAGTCGCGGCTACCCTCACTGCATGTTATTTTGAAATAAAGGAAAAAAATGAGGTTTTTTCAGAAGAATTGTTATTAGATAAATTCTATAACTGGTCAAAAGAAAAACAACGCTTTGATGAAAAACGGGTATTGACAATTTGGCAATGGTTAAATGAAAAAAATATTATTGAGTTTGAACAATCTTGACTTTTAAAGGAAATTTTTTATTTACCTCAATTTTCCAAATTTTCAACCTTTCAGATTTTGGCGAATTTTTACCAGGCCACCGGGTATTTGCAAAATGATATATTTATCTAAGTAGCCGTATTGAATACTGAGTTTTTCACGGCGTATAATAAATAAATTTATCATCTAAATTCAACATTATGGCAGATGCACAGGTAACTTGTATTAACAAAATCAACAGGAACAGTTCTCATGAAGGTATTACCCATCTTGGGGGAAATGGCTGGAAGTGGACAAGATCGGAAGTTATTAATTCTATAGAATCAGGAACAAATACTTTCTATACCATGGTATATGGGAGAAGGGCAAATGTTGGCGTCGTAAACGGTCCTAATGGCAAGTACGTCAGAACATATGCAGATGGGCAGTGGAACGATAATTTATTAGCGCTCGATGAATGCGCGTAAACCAAAATTCGGAACTTTCAAATTGGTGAGATAAGAAAACAAGACTTTGTTTGACAATATCAGTTCCCTGGCATGGCTCAAAAGAAGTGCCCACAGGCCTTGCCAATAAATTACTGAAACAGGCGGGGCTTAAGTAATAGCCCTTGCCTTATATGAAAAATCCTGTATCTCTTGAAGACGATATCATTTTAAAAACTTACAAAACAATGAAAAAGAATCGCAGCCAGTTTGAAGTGGTTGTGGAAGCTAAAGATGGAATACTGTGGGGTATTGTAGAAGGGAAAGGAAATTTTATCCCGATACCTTATGGTAAAACCGTTGATGAACTAAAGCAGAACTTCAAACAATTAGCCGTAGACTATCAAACACACGAAGGAAAAACAGACAAATTCTGGAAAAACGTAGACGCAGAAAAAATGGAGATTGAGATTTATTATGATCTCCAGGCTTTCTTTAAAGAATTTAATCAAATTAAAATCACATCGCTGGCAAAAAATGCCAATATGAACACCGGCCTGTTAAGACAATATGCATCAGGAAGTAAATTTCCTTCTGCAGAACAAGTGAAAAAAATAGAAAAGACAATACATCAGCTTGGAAACAGGTTGCAAAAAATCAACCTGGCGATTTAGCTTCAGAAGTTAGTCCTTTAGCAGGCCCCATGATAAAGCAGGGCCTTTTTTATTTTTTTTTGCCGTTGGCTGTATTTCTATTAAAGTGAAATGCACTTTTGCTAACGTTTATGCCTGCACGAAATAGAAATTTAGCTTAAACCTTCGTTTACTACCTTTTTAATTTCAAGGATTTTATAATGGCTTCCTTGTGATTCACCTCATCCATAAAATCAGTATAGGTGGTAATATGTCCTTTCGGACGCTTATCAACTGAAATGCTTGTGTATTCGGTTATTTTCATTTCTATTCTTTGATTCAAATGATATAGTGTGTCCAGTTTATTAACTAAAAACCTGGACAAAAACAAGGCTTTTGCTCATAATTGAAAACAGCCCAAGCTCATAATGGTTTTTAAAATTTTGTTGTAAAGCCTTCATGATTTATTGGTAAAATTTCAAAAGTTCTTCACTAAATTCCATTGCATCTTTTTTGTCCATTCGTAAAGCAAAAGATTTTGCAAGTTCCAATATTCTTTCATGTTTGAAGATATATAAATCATTGAAGACGAAGTGGACTAATGAGTTTAGAAAAATGGCGGGCGATTTTTTGATTCTTATGTAAAATGATTCAAGATCGATATAGTTGAATGTCTCTTTATTTTTAAATTCCTGTATTTGTAGCATTCTTTGATCAATTTCTTTATCAGAGTGCTTAAGAGAATTATTTACGTTTCTTAGTTGTTCAATATTTTCATAGTCATTAAAATCTTTAATTGAAATCTTTTTTGACTTGAGGAATTGACAAATTGATTCCCATTTAAATTGCCGTGTTATAGAACTGTCTTCATATGCAGCAGAAAGAAGTTGTTTAATGTTAATCTCCAAAAATTTAAAAGCATAAATAATCTTCGTTTCGTAGAGGACAAATAGCTCGTCTTCTATGTAGATGATTTCCTGGAAATAATTCATAATTACAGGCTGCAGATTTGTTTCTTTTACATTCTCATTTTTCTTCAGTTGCATCACTTCCTTACGACTGCTCCTTTCGAGTTTCGTCAACTTTTGATATTCGGATTTTGCTTTATGAAGTTGTATTTTCAGGCTTTTGATCAAATTGTCAATTGAAAAATCAAGAACATTCTCTTTTTGCAGTAGAAATGTATCGAGCCCGATTTTGTTCATCTCTCTTTTTTCCCAGATATCTTCAGGCGAATCTTGTTTCATTTTAAATCTTATAAAGAATTTTGCAATTTCAGCTGTAATATTTGCTAATAAATTAAACTGAAAACAAAAATCCTTGTGAAGTAAATTCTATTAATTCACTATAAACAGTAGAGAACACAATCAATCATTGTACTGAACGAAAATATATAGAATTAATGTACTTTTAATTTCTATTATCAAAACCTTTTTTACCAATTGGCTGTAAATGAAATTGTCATCAAGAATCGAAGCATTAAAATTAAGAAGAAATGATGTTTGGACATTTATTTCAATATCACTTTCTCTTGCAGCTTTGATTTATACCTGCCACACAAATACTGATCAAAACAGAAAATGGGACCAGTTAAATCTTGGGAAAATAACCATTGGTTCAATAAAATTTGAAAACTTCAGAGAAGTAACAAAGGTACAGTTTGATACGATTAATTGGGGTTATCGAGTAGAAACGGTGACCGGGCCGGACAGCAGAGTTTTGGTTGACGGGAAGTTTTATTTGCAAAATTGCCTGATTGCATACAATCCCAAAACCGAGGTGATTTACGGTACTGGCAGCTCAACGACTTTATGGGAATTAATGCATGAATTGAAAAGATTGAATATTAAGGATACTGCAGGACTAATTATCGAAAAAAGATACTATTTGGTTATCCAGATGTACAACGCAGGATCAACAGTTTGCCATGTAACAAACCAAACAATCAGCTCAAAAGATTCGAGTGCACCATTTGGTTTTAAAGCTACTTCTATTTCTGATCAGCCAATTGATTTAGAAGGTAATCAATTTACACATACGATAGTACCGATATATACATACCTAAACGATGTACTTCCGGACACTATGGACCTGACACTTTCATTTAGGTATAAGGACGTCAATAATAATAAACATCGGCAAGCATTTCATTTAAAATATGTAAAACCTAATTGGCAGGTTTTAGCAGCACGAGAAAGAGTGGATTAGTTAATCTTAAATTAAAAAGTATAAAGCTCCCTTTTTTTGGGAGAGTTGATTTTCACATAAAACTTTGATCATGGAAATCGATAAATTAAAAAGTTACGAGGAAGTAATTGCATATTTGAATGGTCCAAAAGGAAGAAAAAAGCATTTATTGTTTGGAAATGGCTTTAGCATGGCTTATGATAAGGACATATTTTCATACAATGCCTTAAGCAACTTCATAGAAACCACAGGGGACCCATTAATACAAAAGTTATTTCAGAAATTAAATACGAAGAACTTTGAATTAATAATGCAACAGTTGGACAACTTCTGTGAAATTGCGGAGATTTTCACCGAGGACAAATTGTTAGTGCCAAAAATAAATGACGCGATTGAAAAACTTAAGAATAGTTTACTCGACGCAGTAAAAGAACTCCATCCCGAGCATGTGTTTAAAGTTCCTGAAGAAAAAAGTCAAGCTTGCATCGATTTTTTAAAAGAATATTTAAATACTGACGGTTATATTTTTTCGACTAATTATGACTTACTTCTTTATTGGGTCCTTATGCGGAATTCAGCTAAAAAAGCAATAGATGGCTTTGGCCGCGATTTAGAAACAGAACTTGAATCAGGCAATTATATCGATCCTGATGAATTGGAGTTTTCCGAATTAAGATGGGGGAAATACAAAAATGAACAAACAATACATTATTTACATGGTACATTACCAATTTTTGATACAGGTATCAATATTGTGAAGGTACAGTATGATAATGAGCATTTTTTACTGGAAAATGTAAAGGAAAGAATTGAGAATAAAGAGTATCCAATTTTTGTAACAGCGGGAAATGGACAAGAAAAGTTGATGCATATAATGCATAACAAGTATCTGTCTTTTTGTTTCGAAAGACTTTGTGGGATCACTGGTTCTCTTGTTACATTCGGTTTTAATTTTGGCGAATATGATACGCATATTATTGACGCAATAAACGTTGCCGCAAAAAAGAAAGCCCCAAATAAGCTTTGGAGTATTTATATAGGTGTCTATTCCGACGAAGCATTGGAACATATTCTCGAAATTAAAGAAAAGTTTAAATGTAAAGTGACCCCGTACAATGCAAGGACTGTAAACATTTGGGGCGTCTGAGGAAGACAAGAGTAAGTTGTAAAATTTCTAACTATCGCTCCTCTTTTAAATAAAAATCTCTTTCAAAACTTCGTTTACTGCATTTTCAACTCCAAGTGCTATTTTCAGAAGATTCAACTCCATTCTACTTCTTCAGTGCAATCTTAAAATTCAGGAAAGATTATTTCAGGATAATTGTCGATATTAATCTTCAAAAAATGTTCAATGTATGCCTGATGTTTCATATCGTAATTCGACCTTTTTAAAGCTTTTATCAAATTATAAAATTCGGGAAATAAATTGCCTGGAAATAATACCTCTCTATATTTAAAGCGATACTCGACAAGTGAAAAATCTTCTCTAATCCAAATAAATTGAGAAAGGATATAGAGCAAGAATTCTATGTCCTGAATCATTGTTGGATATTTTTTTAGATAATCTTCGGGGAATAATTCGGCATAATTAATTAAAAAAAGGAACTTGATAAAGGGACATTCAATAGTGTGTTTTTTTTCAAGAATTGCAGAAAATGATTTTTGAAATTCTTTGGAAAATCCTTGCAATATATTTTCGTAATTTTTTTTATAATAAGCATCGAACTCATGATGGCTACTTCTGAAACTTCGATTTTCCTTTATAAACATCCTCATGTAGTGAAAGAAATAAATGCGAATGATATTAGGATATGTATTGTTTCCCTCGAAGGATAAAAAGAATTGTTTAATAAAGTGATCTTTCTCTTTTGAACAACAAATCAGATTAATTATCACATCCGAAACTTTGTCTGGATTTTTTTCAAATTCGGCAGGGTGATTATTAAAGAAAAGCATCACTGCCTCTACTACATCGTACTCGTAGCTCGGAAAATGCGTTCCTATTTCATCATCATTTAATCGTTTTAGTAAATTTTTTATTTTCCCAAGTTTTGTTGCTTCTTTAAGAATCTGCTCTCGTGAGACAGGTCTTTCCATAAATTCTTTCAGTGTTCTATCACTAATATCATTTTCGTTTCTAAGAAGGCTGAAATATCTTTCAAAATATTGCGGATCATATATTCTTTTCAGGTTTGCGTCTGTACGCATATAGTCTGCAGTTGATTTTGGTGATAGAGCTTTAACGATATCAATAGCCGGCTGTCTGAATTGTTTCAACTGTTCTTCCTTAAAAATCAAAGCAGGCATATCCCTTCGACGTAAATTCATATTGTAAAAAGAATAGAACAAATTATAGCTATCGTTATCGAAAAGCCGTATCGCCTCGATTGCAAGAAAGTCGGAGGTGTTAATATCATTGGCAATAACAGGAAGTCGAAAAATCAGAGAGTTGAAAAATCTCTTAAAATCTCTGATCGTAGTAAAATAGTCGGCTAAACCATGATAGTTCCATAAAGATTTAATAGTAGTATTATCAAACAAGATTTTATAATCAGTGCTAATCTCTGCTAACATCTGAAAAAATAATGTATCAAGCCGTTCTTTCTTAATCAATGGGATAGAATAATCAACCTGAATGATTTTTTCCAAATAATCTAACCCTCTGTTTCCATATTCTTTATTAATTGCGTTTAATATAATTTCTTTGTCAAACGCTAGAATATAGTAAACATTGCTAAAGTTCATGACAAGGGAAACAATCTGCAATAATTCTAAAATTTCTGACTGTGTCAAACGATCTGCGTCGTCTATTAAAATGAATATTTTCTGATTGCGCTTCAATAGGGCTTTATCTATTTCTTCCTTGATTTGCGGAATTGAATCATTTTTAGAAAAATTATTCAATGTTTTCTCCAATCCATCTTGAATATTTCCTGCTACAGCACTAATATTTTTTAGAAAGCGAAAAGCACTAACAAAATCTTTAACTTTCTTAGAAATATCAGATGCTTTGGTTTTAAAATCATTTAAAGCCAGGGCAAAATGAATAAGAAAGGCTTCTCTAATATTTCCTTGTTTATAAAATATCCAGGGATTGAAATCAATTATTTTGATAGAGCTTTTATCAGCGGTTTTTTCTAAATAATTCTTTAGATAATGAAGTAAGGTCGATTTTCCACTTCCCCATTCTCCTGTAATTGAAATGGTGATCCCATCCGTATTCTTCTTAGAATATGCAAGCAATGCGTTAACTATTTCTTTTGCGAATTCTTTTCTTCCAAGAAGGTCATCATTTTTGTCCGGAATTTTATCTGAAGTTATTTTCATTTTAAAGCAGTATTAGATAAATTAAAAATAGTTATTCTTCTTAAAGATGATTGGTAAATAATAAATTGTTATAAAAAAAATCAAATTAACCATCACAGACTTTTCAACCATTTCAGTAAATGAGAAAACCATTCTAATTTTCGTAAGAATAACAATGAAGAAAATGGAAAAGCTTTCAATAAGAACCAAGTAATTTGATCAAACCAGATATGATTTTTTATTTTATCAGCATCGCCAGTTATTTCCATTTTACCCTTTTCCCTTTTGTAGGTAATTTGTGATTTTACCTGCCCTTGTTTATTAGTTGCCATTATTTTAATTTTTTAAATATGGTCGTTTCTGTATTTTATAAGATAAATGGTTAAGGTTGAAAAAATGAATTCAGTTTTTGTTGTTTTGAAGGTTGCGTTTTACTTTACAGATTTTCATTGCCTAATTATTATTTAATGGAAGCATCCGGCTACATTATGCTCAATCATACATGCTAGGTGACGAAAATAATTCCATCGCGTGCCTTTAAACGGACAACATAGGGAATGTTTATTTTTTCAGGTCTAAAATATTTTGAGAAATCAAAATCAAAAAGGACAACTTTATCTTGTTAGAAATCAACCTTTTGTGTAATTTGGATATCTTAAAGAGGAAGTAAACTATATGAAATATTTTGAAACAGTGGGTATAATGAACTAACTATTATTTAAATTTTTTTGAGGCAAATAATATGAATTCTATTTAATGTGCGGTTTGACGAGTGTAAAATTTTATTAAAACAATTTCTTACTTTGTGGCATAACTGATTACTCTTCGCTACAAATATGAAAAGGTTTTCAGCTTAAATATTTAAAAACTGATTGTAACTAAATGAACGGTGAATCATTGAACATTCGAGAAGACAATTTGAAAAAATTAAAAGAGCTCTTTCCTGACGTGTTTTCAGAAAATAAATTGGATTGGGAAAAACTAAAAGCCACTTTTAGTGATTTGAACAATTCGTTTAAAACGATATTCTTTCTTCGGCCACTGCTGATAGTATAGCTGAGGGAGGAAAATTATATTTCATCCAGATTGTTATTTATACTGAGTGCAATTTTTTTTATCTTTAACATTGCATCTTTGAAACCTGTTTAGAAAAGTTAATCAAAACTACAAATGAGATATCTTACCAAATCGCGATACAAGATCGCAAAAGAATGCCCTCAAAAACTTTATTACACTTCAAAAAAGGAATACTACAATGCGAAGCTGGAAGATGATTTTCTTGCTATGCTGGCAGAAGGTGGGTTTCAGGTCGGAGAACTTGCCAAATACTATTATCCCGGAGGTGTTTTAATTGAAACACTTGATACGGAAAAAGCACTTGCTGACACTAACAAACTTCTCGAACAGGAAGAAGCAGTGATTTACGAGGCAGCATTTTTGTACGAAAAGCTTTTTATTCGTGCAGATGTGATTATTAAAAAGGGGGATAAACTAAAGCTTATAGAAGTGAAGGCCAAATCGATTGATGGCGCAGATGAGAATCTTCTTACCAAAAAAGGTTCCGTAAAAGCAGCGTGGGCACCTTACCTCGATGATGTCGCGTTTCAGAAATTTGTCATTTCCAGGGCGTGGCCCCAATTCAAAATTGCTTCGTTCCTGCTATTGGCAGATAAAAGTTCACTTACGACTGTTGATGGCTTAAATCAGTTATTTTTTATTAATTCCCGTGGGGACAGACCAAGAGTTGAAGTCTCCACGAACATCACTCCGGCGATACTTGGTGAGAAAATATTGTGCGAAGTCAGGGTAGATGATATCATCAACCTTATACACAAGAATACGACACCTTATGGAAGTTTTGAAGACGAAGTGAGCCACTTTGCAGAATGCTATTGGAAAGATCAACCTGCGGGGCCAAAGATTGGAGCGCGTTGCGGCAAATGTGAATTCCGGATTGCTGATCCAGCCACTAGCCCCGAACAGAAATCGGGATTCCATGAATGCTGGACTGCGGCAGGCCTTACGATGAAACAATTGAATGATCCGCTCGTACTCGAACTCTGGAATTTCCGGAGAAAAGAAGAATACATATCACGGGGAACTTACTTTTTGCATGAGTTTACGGTGGCGGATTTTGTTCCGGCAAAAAACGCCAAACCGGTGCCTTACCTCCCACAACTCGCCAGGCAGGAACTGCAGGTACAAAAAGCCAGAGAAGAAAATCCCTCTCACTATATTGACAGGGAGGGGCTTTCCCTGGAAATGAATGAATGGGTGTATCCGCTTCATTTTATTGATTTTGAGACTACGGCTGTGGCTATACCTTTTAATGCAGGTATGCGACCATACGAACAAGTAGCCTTCCAGTTTTCACATCACATAATGAGACTCGATGGTTCCGTAGAGCATGTGGGTGAATGGATTAATGTACACCCGGGAAAATTTCCCAATTTTGATTTTATCAGGGCTTTAAAAAAGGAACTGGAAAATGATCAGGGTTGTGTCTTTAGGTATGCGGCCCATGAGAATACCATTCTCAATGTTATACACAGGCAACTTATGGAATCCAATGAACCTGACCGGGTCCAGTTGTGCGAGTGGATAGAGACCATTACCCATTCTTCATCCTCCAGTGCCAAAACATGGAGAGGCGACCGGGATATGATCGATCTTCTCGATCTCGTCCTCAAATACTACTATAATCCCCTGACAAGAGGATCCAATTCAATCAAGCATGTTCTTCCTGCTATACTTTCAACCAGCCGTTTTTTGCAGGAAAAATACTCAAAGCCGGTGTATGGCACAGCTATCAAAAGCAAAAACTTTGATGGGCAGTGCTGGATAACAAGGGACGAAGCAGGTAGTGTAATAAATCCATACAAAACCTTACCATGTGTGTATGACGGTGTTGACAATGACCTTCTTGATCAGTTTATAATTGATGATGCTACAGGGATTGCCGATGGGGGTGCAGCAATGATAGCCTATGCCCGAATGCAGTTCTCACAAATGACGGAAAAAGAAAGACAAAAAATTGTTCAGGCTTTAAAAAGATATTGTGAACTGGACACAATGGCGATGGTTATGATAGTCGAAGCCTGGAAAGATTGGTGTTCATAAAATACTACGATTATGCCCAACGTAAAAAACCAGGTTTTCAGGATCAAAATTATAGACGAATTGCTATCCCGCAAGTCATGGGTTAAAACCAGTACCATCAGGAAAATCATAGAGGACAAAATGATGGAACCAGTTTCCGCAAGGACTATACAAAATGACATCATTGCGATGCGGGATGATACCCGTCTCGGGTATTACGCGCCTATAGAGTATAATACCAGCGAGAAGGCTTATATGTATACTGAGCCCGGATACAGTATCAATAATTTTTCCCTGACTTCGGAGGAAATTGATGCCCTGCAATTTTACGCCGGCTGCATGCAGGTTTTCAGTGGATATAAATTGTTTGACACCTACACAACCGGGATCAGAAAAGTTATACAGGGCGTTAAAATAAAAAATCACATGCGCCCCAACGTGCAACCTGAAACCATCGTCCAGACGGACAGCATTGCCTGCATCCAGGGCGAAGAATACATTGAAGATCTGGTATACGCTATCAGTAACAGGCGTGAAATACGGCTTGCCTATCAAGCCTACCACCAGGACAAAGCTTTTGACAGAAAGTTGTTCCCCTTGCTATTGAAAGAATACCGGAACCGGTGGTACCTGCTGGCGTACAAGTTTGCCGAAAAGAAGATCAAGACCTACGGACTTGATAGGGTAAAGAGATTAAAAGTGTCGGACAATACGGTTCATGAAGAAATCGATTTTGACCCGCTTTATTATTTTAAGCATTCGTTTGGGATAACAACCCCGGATGTTCCTGTAAAAAAAGTGGTGCTGAGATTTTCCAAGGCAGAAGCGCCCTATGTAAGATCCCTTCCCATTCACCCGACGCAAGAGATAATTGAGGAAACCGATGAGTTTCTGACCGTCGCTATTACGGTGACCCTCTCGTATGAACTCTATGAATACATTCTTAGTAAGTCACCGGATATAAAAGTGTTGGAACCTGCCGAAGTCATTAGCGAAATTGCCAAAAGAGCGTCAGAGACAAAAAAAAATTATGAATGAACAGGATGGCGAAGATAGGTTGCGCCATGTGTTCTTTATTTTGTCTTTTAACCTCTAAAATCACAAGTTATGCAATTCGAAGGCGCTTTAATTAAAGAACAACAGGTGGTCTTTGCGGTGGTTATCGTAAAACCATTTGTTCTGGACTCTTCGTCAGAAATGAGTAGAGCCCGAAAAGTATTCTCCCGCGCATTCCCGGGAGTTCCTATTATCTTAATGGCACAGGACGGCAGGGGAGTTCCCCGCTATCAGGGAAGACGGGACATCGTCGATTTCCTCTGTAACGTTGAGTTATCGAGAATTCCCTGGAAAAAATATACACTCAATTAACCCTTTAAAAATAAAAAAAATGGCAAAAAACGGAAAGCCCGGAGACGGACATCGTAATGGAGCTGTAGACCAACGCAGCCAGGTTCTAAATCCCAAGACCAATTTATATGCAAAAAGAGATACCGAAACTGGAAGGTTTATGGATGTGAAAACCTCCGGTGGAAAATTCAAAGGTGTCAGGAAAGAAAAGTAACATAATTTATAACCACAAAACTTTTAAAATGAAATATAGACCGGGACAAACAGTCCCTCAGAGCGGAATTTATGAGGAACAAAATCTATTTGTATCAAAGGTTACCGAAGCTACCTGTGTTAAAGGTGAGCCCTTTCCTCCGACTGAAGATTCAGGATATTATTACGTGCTAGTACGTGCAGCAAGGCACAAGCCGAGTAAAGGATAATTCTATTTTTTTAACCTTCAATTGATTTACATGTTTGATCTAAGTAAAGAAAAGGTAACAGTACGATGCAAATGCGGAAGATCGCATTCTGTATCACTGAAGGACACCATAGATCAGAAATCATTTCAATGTTCCTGCGGCACTCAAATTAGCTTAACGGATAAAAATGGTTCCGTGAGGAAGAGTGTTGCGGATGTCGACCGGGCAATGAGTGACCTTGAAAAAGCATTCAGGCGACTGGGGTCGTAGTATCTGCTGGCGAAAAGTTTTAAGGATCGTTAAGTCTAACAGAACCATTTATACACTGTGTTGGTTTGCAAAAGGCCGATTCACACGAATGTCAAAGTATTCATAGAGAGGTTCCAGAAGGAGAATTCTCACGGACAGTGTAGTTAAACCTTCATTCTTATGGATGCTGAAAGCTAAAGATTTGCTGTAGTCCAGCAAAAGAAAGCTGATAACTTGTCGTTATTTTCTGTCGAGGAAAGGTGGATTTGGAAATACAAATCCTAAACTGAGCAAATTTGCGTAACAATTTATACCGGAGGATATTACTTGGATGAATAAGGCCATTGAAATTATTGTGTCTCATTTGAAAAGAAAGGAACTGGCTATTTTCTGCGGTGCTGGCATCTCCGTACCATCGGGAATACCAGCTGTAGGTTCTTATGACGAAAAGAGCGGAAAAATCGCGGAGGGTATCGTCACCAAAATTCTTTCGTCAATTGGTTTCACTGATAAACAATTGATATCTTTTTTCAAAGAGAAGATGCCGTTTGAGGCATTCATGGAATTCCTGATTCAGGATGGACTTAATCTTAAAGATATTATAAAGGTCTTTGATGGAGAACCATCTTACTATCATAAAGCTATAGCAGGACTATTGAATGATAACTTACTACACCAAATATGTACGACAAATTTTGACAGGTGCTTTGAAAAGGCTTTTGATGAATACGGCATTGCTGATTTTCCGGTTTATTATAAAATGAATCAGTTCCAGGAATTTCTACGCGAACCAGTTTATAGATCATTAATTAAAATTCATGGTTGTATTTCTGATCCAGCAAATATGGCAATAACAATCAAGGAAATCGCAAGAAAGGAAAGTAGAAAAAGAGACCATGTTACGAGGTACTTTTTTTCGAAATCAACATTTCACCAGGTCTTGCTTATAATAGGATATAGTTGTTCTGATCATTTTGACATAAGCCCGGTTGTACGGCAGCTTATATTAAAGAATCAGAATTTATGTAAGATAATTTTTTGGGAGTTTGAATCAGATAAAAGTCCCGTGCAGATTGATATTTCCGCTGTTGGTAGAAATTCCAGGGATTTGTTTGAAAACCATCCGGACATTGTGTGCATAAAGGGAGATCTAAAAGATCTTTTCGAAGCTTTAATTCCAATAAAAAATGAGGGTGTGTGTGTTTCGACACACTGGCAAGAAATCATAGAAAAACATTATCGGCAAAAAGCCAAAAGTGAAAACTTATTGTTGCGTGGAAAAGTTTTATATCAAATTGATGAACGAGCGTCTGCAAATGACCTGTTCGATAAGGTAATTGGTAATCAAGAGGCCCAGCAGAAAGACTTAGCGGTTGCTTACTCATCCAAAGGCCTGATCTTAAAACATTGGGGGATGTTAAAACAGTCATTAAAGCTTCAGAGAGAAGCTGAAAAAATATACAGAAAATTAAAAGACAAAAGAGGTCTTATTGTAGCCATTGGAAACCAGGCTCTGGTTTTAAGGAGACTTGGAAAATTTAAAGAAGCTCTCGAATTGCATCAAGCCGAAGGAGAAATTTGCCAGGCGTTAAATGATCAAAACGGAATAGCGCGAAGCATCGGTAACAGTGCTTTGGTATTGAAGTATATGGATGACTTGGAAGGAGCCTTGGCACTTCACAAGCAGGAACAGGAAATTTTTATCTTGACGGGAGATAAGGGAGGAGAAGCCCGAAGTTACGGAAACCAATCATTAATCTTGAGAAGGAAAGGTCTTCTGACAGAAGCATTGCGATTGCTGATAGAGGAAGAAAGAATTTATCTGGATTTAGGTAAAATAAATTTATTATGTCACAACTATGAGACTCAGGCGCTGGTATATAGTGATATGGGTGATCTTTGTAAACCTATGATCTATCATAAGAAAGCAGAGGAAATTTATCTTGTTTTGAGGGACGAATGGGGTCTGACCACCACCTTGGTAAACCAAGGCGCCTTCTTGGCAAAAAAACTTGGAAAAACTCTCGAAGGGTGCATTCTCATTGAAAACGGTATCGAAATAGCGAGGCAAACCGGCGATGGCCGAATCAAAGAATTTACTAAAATACTTAAAAACATAACGGGATGATATTATCACCAGGCCTATGCCTGATTTTGCAGGTCGTTTTAAGGACTTATCATCGTGGGATGAGATTCGATCTGCGGATTTTTTATTTGATTCTTACCGGATTATCCAGGTGTTTTACTTCTGTGTAATCATTTGCATTTTTTAAGGTTGCCAGTATCCGTAGTGTTTTCCAATAAAGGTGCTTTTGAAGTGCTGGCCCGGCAACCTTTTGGAGAATATCTGAAGCTGAAATTGTTTCATTTACGGTAAACCACTCATCTCCGATCCGTATCAACCCGAGTATGTTACCTTTAGAGACAAGCAATCCACTATCGCCCCTGTGGTAAAATCCTTTTTGGTTTTTTTTGAACTTAATTAACAGCAGTTTTTTCATTCTTTTTGATTTCCGCAGATGTTCCAATGCGGTTTCGATATCTGTATCAAGGTACAGCCGGTTTTTCTTTTTTATTTCGGATTTGTCTTTAAAGTTACGTTCTATATCACGTTCAATTTGTGCCATGATTTCAGGGCTTTCCAGGTCTTTGAATGGGACAAATAAAGAATCTCTGTGGATGTAGGTTCTAAGTTTCGCTGTTGGAATGTGTTTAAGTAATGTATTCACTATCTTTTCAGCTGTGGAATTGAAATTTGAATGAAATACTTCTTTGCTTATAAGGATAATTTTGGCGTGCGGTTTAGGTTTGGAACCGTAGACATTTTTGGAAACATGTAGATTGATATTGGCTGTCCTCGTTAAATGCTATAGTAAAATGAATTTTATCCGGAAGCCCCTTCCATCCGAAATTGATGATATGGGGCTCAATTCTTATCCATAGTCTTCCTTTAATTGAAATATGGTTAATTTCATTTGTTCGTGTGGACATATAATGATTTTAGTGGCAGAAAGTCATTATCCGGGCTATTATACAAATACCAGGAAATTGGCTTTGATTTTATATTTTACAAGCCCATAAAAAGATGACAAGGCTGTCTTAAAGATGATCAAATGAAATCTTTTTTAATCAACCCGTAATTATCTTTCCCGTTATTGTGGAATTACAATCCTTACTTCCTATTACTACGCCTGCCCGACAGCTTTTTCCAAATTTCCCGCAACATATTGACCTCTTTTCTGTCCATTTTCATCTGTTTTATCAAAAGCTCTTCATCTATAATATTTAATACTTCTTCTATCCGGCGTTTCCTGATTAAACTATCTATTTGCTCAAAATCAATGATATCTTTTTCTAATAATGGCAAAGGTATTTCCTCTATCTCAGTGGGTTCAAATGTGAGTACGCCACCTCCATAGCTTCTTCCAAGTATCTCTGAAAATGCGAATGTTAGAGAGTTAAGAAACGATAAAGCAAGAAGAGTCGGCCGGACTGGTTTTTTGAAACGGACCCTATGAATAGTGTCTGTTGAAGAGGCATCGGTATTGTTAATAATCACCTTTGGGTAATCTCCAACCTGTCGTAAAACAAATGCATCAGGAGACCAGATTGAAGGGGTGATATACCAGCGCTTTCTGATTCTGCATTTATATCCCGTATGATAATCCTGTTTTTCCCCGTGAAGAATGTAGCGCTTACATTCTTTTGGTAAGTCACTAAAGTCTTTATCAGGAGGTAAAAACAAAAATCCTTCAATATTCGCAGCTGCATTATCGCGAAAGTCCTTAGCCCGGAAAACAATACCTTTAAAGTGATTTGAACGGCTGACAACTTTTTTCGTAAAAGGTTCGATTTCCCATTTGGCAACAGTTTCTTCATTGATCATAAAGAACTCATTCCTCCCTGTAACCAATCCTACATCAACATCCATAACATCGGAAGCAAGTTTTATCTTTTTATCTCCTTTGATCCGACGAAGCAATTGAATTTCTTTTTCGTCTAAAAAATATTTAGTCCACTTCTCTGAAGTATGCTCTAAAGATTTAATGGGAGCTTTCTGAATCTCCGCAATATTCAGCGACTGCAGTTCTGCAAGAGAAGAAATTTCTATTACCCGGATACCTTTATTTGCCCGTGCACTTTTCTCGCAAAGCAACAAAACTACTTCCTGCTGTACATCCGCAAAAACAAGTTTCCTGAATGTTACTATGGAAATTCTTGAAAAGAACTTTGACAAAAAAACTCTCGTCTCAGCGGCATATTTTACCTGGAATAATTCTGCGGGGATGACCATTCCCATTTTGCCATTTCTATTGAGTAAATTGGCTGAAAGAACGAGAAAAGGAACCCAGATATTGGTAAGTTTATTGGGGCTTAGACCGATCTCCCGCATCATTTCAAATGCATTATTTCTGTGTTTTTCGGGAAAGTTTTGATAGCGGATGAAAGGGGGATTGCCTATTACCACATCATAGGATGCATCGCCATTAGTCCCCGAGATGAAACTGAAAAAATCGGAGTTAACAATCGTTGTTGAGTTTAAGCCATATTTCTCTGCTCTTAACTTTGACTTTTCTGCTTCTGCATTAATGAGTTCGACACCCTGAACCAACCCAAATAATTTGTTTTTCCTGACACCTAATTCTAAAAAACGCTGTATGGCAGCCTCAACAAAGTTGCCGTCACCACAGCTGGGCTCCAATACTTTTTGAGTGGGTTTGGTAATTGCCCATTTACAAATAAACGTTGTTATATCCTGAGGAGTATAATAACCGCCCCTCAGTTTATCATTAGCTTCTTTATCTTTTACATTTTCCATTCTAATCTTCGTTTAAATCTGTTTCAAACATGTCATCATTCATTACCGTATCCACATCTGTCTTACTCAAACCGTAAAGGGTATTCACCTGATTAATAAGAGAATTGAAAAGATGGCTATATCGTCTATGTTGTATATTTTTCTTAGCATTATTGTATTCGACGGTATAGGCTGCTCTTGCAACAATGAGTTGTTCAACGGTTTTAGCGATATCATCGTGCAACTTTTTCTCTCCGGCAACTGTAAAGTCGATCTTCCTGACGGGAAGATTTTCGATGAACTGTTTGCCGTGTGAATAATAGGCACCCTGAAATTCACTGGCACCAGCCTTCACCATCGCTTCAATGACAGGATGTGCAAGAACGCCTAAAATATAAAGCGGGGAGTAAGCTGAATTGCTGATTAATGAATAATATGGACCGTTCCCTCCACCCGTGAACTGTGTATTTAAGCTGTCATAACCGTAAGCAGGTTCTCTTGAAAGCACTGACCAGATTAGTTTTGGAGTGTTATGGAACTTGGTAAGACTTTGCGATCTCCCGAATTGATACCATTTCGGGTCCCTCGAACAATTGATATTGCGTTTTAGAAGCTTCTCCTTGAAATGGTTCAGATAATCCCAGCTTAGCGGAAAGTTTTGTTCAAAATAATCTTCATTAAAGGGCGCTGCAGTATCACCGATAATGGTATAAGGAAAGATGATTTGAGCGTTCGGGTTTACTGTATCAAAAAGACCAAAAGATGCTTTGAAGAGACATGGCTTGCATATTGCTTTTTCGACTTCAAACGAAATATCATCTTTTTTAAATCCAAAAGTTGTCGCGGTCTCCGCGTCCGGTTGGAAGATGTATATGTTGTTTTCACTCGTCTGAAGACCTACGGGAATTTCAGCTATATTCTTTAAGGCTGTGACATTACCAGATTTGATTTTATTGAAAATGGCTTCGGTAGTTTTTGAAACAAAAATCCAGGGATTATCGTCGTAATCGGAATTGCGGTATACTTCATAGTCGATATTTCCTGAGATGAACTCAGTTGCTACTTTTCTTAAACGCTTGAATCCAAAGAAATCTCTATCTTTTTTATCAAGTAATATTATGGCTGTGTAGGTACTTCTGTTTGGAAAAACCTGCGTTACCCCAAAATGAACAATTTTTAGCAACGAACTATTTCTCGTGATAAAGGATCTGAGCGATCTCCCGCCTTTGACGACAAAAAACTTGTTTGGAACTATATAACCCAATACGCCGTTCTGATTGAGCAATTCAATGGCCCTTTGTATAAACAAATAATACTTGTCGAATGTATCGGATTGAGCAACCGTGAATCCATAATCTTTATGCTGATAATATTTAATTTCCTCTCCTATGTACCGTACCATATTCTGGATGCGCACATAAGGTGGATTGCCAACTATAGCATCAAATCCTCTTGTTTCATAAAGAAAAGGAAATTCATCAGGCCAATTAAATGGTCTAACCTTGTAGAGTATATCCTCATCATTAATTGCATTGGTGTCAAAATCATAAAATTTATCGTCCACTAACGAATTGCCGTTTTTAATGTTTTCATTCAAACTTGGTAAAACCTTTTGCTGATACTTTGTTAAATAGTAATCAACTGAGGCTGCATTTTCATTTTCAATTAGTTTTAGCAAAAGGCTGAATTTTGTAACTTCAACAGCATAAGGATTAATATCAACTCCAAAAATGTTGTTTAGCAAAAACGTTTGTTTTGCCTTTAAGGTTAAGTTGAATGAACCAGGTATGGCTTCATAAATCACCTCATTATCTGACACTCCGGCGGCTAACAATCCCAACGTGATTTTTTCAAACAGGTAGTTATAAACAGAGATGAGAAAAGTGCCGGAGCCACAACAGATGTCAGCAATTTTTAATTGCTCAATCTCTTCTAAACTTCTACTTTCAAATAAAGTATTTAGTGTTTCTTTTACGATATTTTCTACTATCAGCTTTGGAGTGGGAATAACACCACTTGATGCGGTAACCTCAGGCTCTTCCACTATCGAAATTTCTGTAGGACTAACTATGGTGATCTTGCTCCCTAAATATCTCTCGTAAATTTGACTGAGTATTGTTGGGTCAACAACAGCAAAATCGTAGGGGCTTTCCGGATAATACAGCTCATTGAAAATTTCAATAAGCACATCTGAATTGATAACTAATTTCAGAGAGAAATTGTCTTCAATAAAATCGAACAAACCGGAGTTATACTTTTTATCTGACTTTATAAATAATTCTTTCAGTTCATTGTAGTTCTTTATTGCCTTCAGGGTTTCGTACTTCTCTATTTCTCTGTCTTCACAGATGCGAAGAAATACAATCCGGTTCAAAAGTCTCTGGATAAGAAAGTTGATATCTTCCTCATTAAACCCGTGATTTTTTGAAATGATTTCTCTTGCAAGCTTCTTACGCCAATCTTCTATTTGTTTTAAAAAGTAGTCATCAAAAGTAATAGCTTCATTCTCAGTCAGGGAAAAGTAGTCGTCGATATAACCGGACTGTACGGAACTAAAGGATAGCATATCATACAGCGTATCAAATTCTTTTACAAAGTTTCTGTAATGAAAGTTTCTATAACGGGCTACGCCGGCATCATCGGTTGGTAAGGGTTTGTGCCGGCAATCATATACTATTAACCTTTCAAAATTGGTAAGGATTGAGATACCAAGGTTTGCATTCCATCCATAACGCCGGGTTTGAAAAGCAGGTTTGGGAGATTTATCAATATCAACAGAAACTCTTTTCGCTTCGATAAATAACTTCCTCGACCCCTGGATACGTAACGTATAATCCGGGTTCTTCTTTGTCATTTCATCTGCGTCTTCTACATCAATTCCTTCCTCTTGAATTACATCTCTGAGGAATTGGGTTTTCCCTTTCTCATTTTCCACATCCCAGCCAAATGTTTTTAATAACGGGTTTAAGAAATCATTTCTAAGCTGAGCTTCGATATATCCTGGAGCTTTCAGAATTGCAGAATCCTTCTCAAAGGCCTTGATCAGCTCTTTTAACTGTTCAATACTACCTTCTTTCGTGCTTTGTACTAAATATGCCATTCAACTTAAATAACGCCTTTATAAAATTTCACTGCAGTTTTGGCAATCGGTATCTCCCATTCAAACCAAACTATTCATCCATTACAATATCGACTATTTGTCAGCAAGCCAAGGTTCAAGCAGTTGGTTGACCATTTACATTAACCGTTCAGCAAAAATGAGAATTTCTTCCCTTAAAGATTTAATTTCATTTTCCAATATTACAGGTATCGCCTGGCAAATAATGACAAATATAGATAAACATAAGTAAGAAAATACTAAAATAAT
>JBQCEG010000140.1:0-38056 GCA_051960475.1 Ginsengibacter sp. | reverse complement strand
TTGAACTTCATAATAACAGTAAGCGACAGTTGTGTCTGTTTCCGCCACGACAGAAATAATGATATTATAATCAATTCTTATATTTTCTGCTAATTTTTTCATCTGCTTCTTCGACAGAAAAACATTTATTATCATAATCAAAAAAAGCCGCCCTGCGCTTCTCGAAGAAAGCCAATTCTTCTTTTGAATAAATATAATCTTCATCATTATATTCATTTGCTAGCGCAATCATTAATCCCAACAGTTTTTCATCGGCATCTTCTATAATTTCAAGTAATGCCTGTTTTTTATCAGTTAGAACCATCGTTGTCTTTTTTACAAATTTACTTTAATTATAGTTAGTCTTTATCTAAACCCATTCCTGTGGACGCAAACAAACTTCCTGTAGTTTTTCTTCTTCGCTTCCCGGCGAAGGTTGATAATTGTACTCAAATCTGACAGTAGGAGGCAGGCTCATCAAAATGCTTTCCGTTCTGCCATTTGTTTTGAGGCCGAATAAAGTGCCACGATCATGAACCAGATTAAACTCTGTATAACGTCCTCGTCTTATTTCCTGCCAGAACTTATTTTCAGCAGTAAACGAACAATTTTTGCGTTTTTTTACTATGGGTAGATAAGAAGGGATAAAAGCATTGCCACAGGCTTTTCCAAAATTGATCCAGAACTGAACATCATGTTTTTCATCTGGCCTTTGGTAATCATAAAAAATACCACCAATACCGCGCCGCTCATTATTTCTATGACTATTGACAAAATAATTATCGCATTCCTTTTTAAATCTTGGATAAAAATTGACATCAAATTTGTCACAAATATTTTTATAGGTCTGGTGAAAATGAATAGCGTCTTCTTCAAATAAATAATACGGTGTCAGATCTGTGCCGCCGCCAAACCACCGGTCAATCACCTCATCATTTTCGTTATACAATTCAAACATCCTGTAATTGCAATGAACCGTAGGAACAAAAGGATTAACTGGATGTAAAACGAGGCTTAAGCCACAGGCAAACCATTTTGCTCCGTCGATTTTCAATTGCTTTTTCATCGGTTCGGTAACATCACCAAAAACTATTGAAGTATTTACTCCTCCTTTTTCAAAAACATTTCCATTGGAGATAACTCTTGTTTTTCCTCCACCGCCTTCTGTTCTTTGCCATTGCTCTTCTATGAATTTTGCTTTGCCGTCTTCTTCTTCTAATGCTATACAGATGCGGTTCTGCAACTCTTCAATGTAGGATATCCAATCTTCTTTAATGGTCATGCAAAAAATTTAAAAAGTTGCGGAAAATATGTATAACTAGGAATTTATAAATCTTTTAAAATATTGGTGAAGTTTATTTTCAAAGACGGCAGGTCATTTTTAGCTATATCCCAAACAATATGAAGATCTACTCCAAAATATTCATGTACAGAAATATTTCTGAATCCGTTGATTTGCATCCATTGAACGTCCGGATGCTTTTGCTTCAAATTATTGCTTAGATGTTTACAAGCTTCGCCAATAATTTCAATTTGCTTTATAGTCGCAAACCGTTTTTCAGAATTCGATATAAAGGCTTCAAATGTTGAATTGACCGGATAATTTTCAATTTCTCCAATTGCATCAAGAATATGTTGAATCCGGATTTTATCAGATAACGTCCCTTTCATAAATCATGATCTTATCTTTATCAATAAAGGGCTTTATATATGGCGAAAGGCTTTCTAAGGACACAACATCAACTTTCCTGTTTAGCAGACGCTCCAATTCAGGCTGAAAACTAAAAAACTTCATTCCGATTGGCTTACTGTAATCTAATTCTACAAGAATGTCTATGTCGCTGTTTTTAGTTGCTTCATTTCTTGCATAAGAACCAAACACGTAGACTTTTTTGACGGGCTTATTCGAAAAAAAATTCTCCAGTACTTTTTTATTTTCTTTTGATAAACGCATATTTCAAAGATAAACCTTATTCAATTTTAATACCCAATCGCCTTTATCAAAATTCAATCCTGATCATTAGATGCTATACTCTTTCACCGCTTCTACAAAAGCTTTTGCATGATCAACAGGAATATTTGGTGTAATACCATGTCCTAAATTGGCAATGTATTTTTGAGCGCCAAATTCATTGATCATTTTATTAACGGCTTTTTTAATTTCAGGAACAGGCAGTAACAATTTTGCGGGATCAAAATTTCCTTGGAGCGTAGTTCGGTTTCCACTCATCTCTCTTGCCATTTTTGGAGAAATCGTCCAGTCGATTCCAATTCCTGATGCGCTGCTTTCGCTCAGTTCAGGCAAAGCATACCAACTTCCTTTTGGAAATAATATAACCGGCACTTGTTCCTTCACTGCATCTGCAATTTTCATTAAATACGGTTGTGCAAATTCTTTAAAATCTTCAGGACTAAGGCAACCGCTCCAACTGTCGAAAACCTGTACCAGGTCGGCTCCGGCTTTTGCCTGCGCTTTTAAATACTTTATAGTAGCATCTGTAATTTTTTGTAATAACTGGTGAGCGAGGTCAGGTTGCAGGTAACAAAATTCTTTTGCCTTTTCCCAGGTTTTACTTCCCTTACCTTCAACCATGTAGCAAAGAATCGTCCAGGGTGCACCTGCAAATCCGATAAGAGGTACACGACCATTGAGCTCCTGTTTGGTGAGTGAAAGCGCTTTTAAAACATAATCCAGATTTTCTTCAACATTTTCAGTTACTAATACATCAATATCTTTTTGTGATTTGATCACATTTGGAAGTGAAGGTCCCTTGCCTTCTTCCATCAACACTTCAACGCCCATCGCCTGCGGGATCACTAAAATATCAGAAAAAATAATTGCTGCGTCTACGCCTACCTGTTCTACAGGTTGCAACGTAATTTCTGTTGCCAGTTCCGGCGTTTGCACTCTTGTGAAGAAATCATATTTCTCCCTCAGTTTTATGTAATCAGGCAGATATCTTCCCGCCTGCCGCATCATCCAAACCGGCGGTCGCTCTACTTTTTCCTGTCTTAAGGCTCTTAAAATAAGATCGTTCTTTAATGATTGCATTTATTAAATCCGATTTTTGCTAAAATAATTTATTGCAAGATCAACCAAATTTTCTTTTCCCGGCTTCTCGGCGACGAAGATTGATTGATCCGTAAAATTCTTAATCTCATTTGCCGTGGTTTCACCTATGGCAAAAAGTTTTGTTGAGGAATTGATGGTGTTGATTGAAAAATAACTTTTCACGGCGCTGGGACTGAAAAATAGAATGCCATCGTATTTTTTTGAAACTTGCTGCGGTATTGCTTTCGTCTTGTACACTTCAATTTCTTCAACTTCGATATTATTTTTTTTCAGCTTCTCGGGCAATTCATCACGTCGTTGATCTCCACAAAAGAAAATTACTTTTTTGATGTTTTTCTCTACAATAATCACTTCTGCAAGCTTTGATGCATTATCCGAAAAACCTGAAATATTTTCCCCCCCAAAATATTTGTTTACCAGATTCCGTGTTGTATTTCCGATGCAAAAAAATTCCCAATTGGTTTTTCCGGTCACCTGTTTATGAACCGCCTCAACTGCATTCATACTCGTGAAAACGATGGCTATTTTTTGGGCAATTAATTCGCGGATTATTTCAGCCTTTCTTGTATCAATTGATTCTTCTGTCTCAATAAATGAAGCTTCATCAATATGAATTTGATGGCGGGAGGCCTTTTCCTGCGCATCTTTGCCAACAGGTCTTGTACTGAGTAAAGTGAATTTGCTATTTGCCATTTTTGATTTCGGAAATGATCCTACGCGCTGCTTCATTTTCGAGGATTTCTTTAGCCGCTAAAATTCCCACATCGGCGGCTCCTTTCGGCGAGACATCTTTTGTCACCTCAAATTTTTCTTTTCCATCCGGGCTGCACAAATTTCCTTTAAAAATCAACCTCTCGTTCTCAATCACCGCCAAACCACTTATCGGAGTTGAGCATCCTCCCGACAGAGTACGTAAAAAATCGCGCTCGCACTTTGTACAAATCGCGGTTGCTTCATGATTGAGCAGGTGAACCGTATTAAAATTAAATTCATCTTCTTTGCGGCAGGCAATTGCAATTGCGCCTTGTGCCGGCGCCGGTAACATCCAATCGAGATCGATAGAATTCTCCGGACGAAGATTAATGCGCTCCACACCTGCAGCAGCGAAAATGGCGCCATCCCAATCATTCTCCTCTATTTTCATTAATCGTGTATTGACATTTCCGCGTAGGTTTTCAATTTTGTCGGAAGGAAAACGATTGAGCCATTGTGCCTTTCGGCGAATGCTGCTTGTGGCAATGGTGAATGATGAATGATGAATGGTGGAATGCGAATTCAAATGATCTTCGATACGTTTTCTTTCACCTTTAAAGATCAAAACATCTTTGAAAGATGCACGTTTTAAAACAGCGGCTAATTGCAATCCGTGAGCCATTTGAGTTGGCACATCTTTCATGGAATGTACTGCAATGTCAATGCGTTTGTCAAGAAGAGCAGCATCCAAAGTTTTGGTAAAAATTCCTTGTACGCCCAGTTCATACAACGGAGTGGTCGTGTTTATATCGCCTTCGCTTTTGATATAAACCAGTTCAGAATCGAATCCTTTTTCTTTCAGGAGATTTTGTACGAGAGTAGCCTGCCAAACCGCCAACTGACTTTCACGGGTACCTATCTTAATTACTTGTTTCATGCAGGTAGTTGCTTAATGCATTGATACATTGACAACCTTTGTCATTTTTTTCTTTCAGAATTATTGCAAGTGAAGATACGGTTTTGTGTATTTTTTCGTCGTTGTTTTTGTTACCGGGAAGTATGGAATTTAATTCAAAAAGTTGGGATTTTACCATTCTCAACAAAGGGTTATTGAATTGGTGTCGATGCCATTCTTCAAGGCTTCCAAGCGTTTCGCTGATGATCTTTTGTGCCTTTGGAATTTCGGCCTGGCGCAGAGAAATTGTCTTGTCAAGAATAGTTGAAACTTCATCAACATTCAAAACTGTAACTCCATAAACATCCTTTACTTTGGGATCAACATTTTGAGGAACGGACAAATCGAGGATCAACCTTTTCTTATCAGTGACGAAAAAAGAAGGTATCACCGAATAAGAATAAGAGGCCGAGCTAACAATAATAATGTCGGCATCATTACAAGCTGAATGCAAATCTTTATAAGGAATAAATCCGGCATTATATTCAGATGCCAACTCACTAGCTTTTTCGTCTGTCCGGTTTGTGAAAGAAACCGTGCATCCCGGCAAATAATCATGCAGGTTTTTGGCAACATGATGTCCGAATTTTCCTGTTCCAACCAAAAGAATTTTCTTTCCCTGGAGTTGATTGATCTTTTCCTTTATAATCTCTATTGCAGCGTAAGAAACGGAAACCGTTCCTGAGCTCAATTGTGTTTTTGTTTTTATTTCTTTGGAAACCTGCAATGCATAATTGATTGCTCTTTCCATAAAATTATTGATACATCCGTTTTCTTTTGCCACCTTCGCCGCTTGCTTCAATTGCGACAAAATTTCATAATCTCCGATGATCTGTGAATCAAGTCCGGATGCTACATTGAACAAATGTTCTATGGCTTTAATTCCCACAAAAGTGTAGCCGTGGGTGCTAAAATCCACTTTTGTGCTATCGCTGTTTTCACAAAGCAAATCCACTAAAACTTCCGGATCTTGGCTAAGTCCGTATATTTCTGTTCGGTTACACGTCGATAAAGCAAGGCAACCATGAATCTTTTTTTCCTTCGATTCCTTGAGGATATTCAAAGTTTGATCAGAAGAAAGAGAAAACCTGTCGCGGATATCCATATCGCTTTTTCGATAATTGATACCCACGATACAAAAACTGTTAAGAGAATTGTTATATGATGTTTTTAGTGTATTCATTTTCAATGGCAGCAAAATTATTTTTAAAATCACTTTTAAAAGTCATTGGATAGTCATTACTATACATGCTTTTTAATTTATCTTCAAAATTCAGAGTGATTTCCGGCAAAAATGCAGGATTATTTTATAATTGAGCACTTACATTTGCAAATATTTTAATTATGGCTTCAAATTCTAAAAAAGGAATTGTGTTGATGAATCTTGGTTCGCCTGATTCCACAAAAGTTCCTGATCTCAGAAAATACCTTGATGAATTTTTGATGGACGAACGGGTGATCGACAAACCGTGGTTGTTCCGTGCATTGTTGGTCAAAGGAATTATTGTTCCTTTTCGTGCGCCAAAATCCGCCGAAGCCTACGAAAAAATATGGACGGATGAAGGTTCTCCTTTGATCGTTCATACAGTTCATTTACAAAAAGCGCTCCAGTCGAGAATTGAAGAACCGGTGGAAATTGCGATGCGCTATGGCAATCCAACTCCAGGTGATGCATACGAGGCACTGTTAAGGAAATTGCCCGATTTAAAGGAAGTGATCGTTTTGCCGTTGTATCCTCATTATGCAATGTCGAGTTATGAAACGGCTGTCGAGTATATGAAGGAAGTTTACAATAAGAAAAAATATTCTTTCAAACTTTCATTCATTCCGCCATTCTATAATGAAGAAAATTATTTGAACGCACTTGCCGAAAATATCCGGCCCTACCTCGCTCAAAAACACGATCATATTTTATTTAGTTATCATGGCATACCGGAGAGGCATATACGAAAAAGTGATGTAACCGGTTGCCATTGTCTTCAAAGTGAAAATTGTTGTGAGACACCATCACCCGCTCATGGGTTTTGTTATCGGCACCAGGTGAAGACAACGACAAAGTTGGTAACAGAAAAACTAGGCATTCCAAAAGATAAATACAGTATTTCATTTCAGTCGCGGCTGGGAAAAGGTTGGTTGACTCCGTTTACTGACTTCCGTTTGGCGGAAATGCCAAAGGAAGGGATAAAGAATTTGCTTATACTTTGTCCTGCTTTTGTGAGTGATTGTTTGGAAACTTTGGAAGAGATTGCCATGAGAGGAAAAGAAATTTTTATGCTTGCAGGTGGAGAATCTTTTACAATGATTCCTTGCCTTAATACTCATCCTCAATGGGTAGACGCTGTTGAAGGCTACATGCGTGACAGAATTGAAGTTCAATCGTGAGTATAGTAAACAAACAGATTCAGGGAATTCATGTTTTGGTATAATTGAAATAATTTGCTCATATTTACAATTCACCATTCACCATTCACAACATGTATTTCTACGTCAAAGCACTGCACATCATTTTTGTTGTTACCTGGTTCGCCGGACTTTTTTATATGGTTAGGCTTTTCGTTTATTCAGCTGAGGCCAATGAAAAGCAGGAGCCGGAAAGAACGATACTTTTAAAACAGTTGAGCCTGATGCAAAAGCGTTTGTGGTATGGAATTACCTGGCCTTCTGCAATCCTCACTTTGATCTTTGGTACATGGATGGGATTGCTGTATAATGCTTTACCTACCTGGCTTTTGGTGAAATTGTTTTTCGTGGCCGGGTTGTTCATTTATCACCTGATCTTACATTCAATATTCAAACAACAGCAAAAAGAAAATTTCAAATGGACTTCTTACAAACTGAGAATCTGGAATGAAGTGGCCACCTTGTTTTTAGTGGCGATAGTGATGTTGGCAGTTGTAAAACAATTGCTCAGTCTTGTTTGGGGGTTGGGGGTGTTGGTCGCAATTGCAGTTTTGTTGTTTGTCGCCATCAGGATTTACAAAAAAGCTAGAAAAGAGTGAAAATGATTTTAGTGAGATGATGAATTTTTAACCCGGAAAAATTTTATTAAAGTGATTGAACAAACTGAATTTGTAGTTACAGAATGGGATTACAACCCGCCAGCAGAACCGCTTGCGCCCGAGGAAACAGTTTCTAATTTTACAACGCTGGATGTAATGAAAAAACATGCGGCTACAAAAAAGGGATTGGCGTGCAGGTACACCAGCAAGTTTGTTTATAAGAACGAAACTATTCTTACGTATGTTGGTGAAAATTCTTATGTAATCGACCTTCAAGACAAGATAGACAAAAACGAATTATTGCGCATGCTGCGAAATGCCTACACAAAATTTGATGAGAAATTTCAATTACGCAAAGTTGGGACAGTATTAAAAGATGCCTCACTCACCCCATTGGATGAGCAGTCAATTAATATAGATGTAATACTTCCATTGCTTGTTTAAAGCATTGCCTCCGCAATCGCTTCCCATTCGTTTTGCAAAGGTTCATTGCATCTTTTTTTTCCGGCGCGATTGTACCAATATTCTGAATTAAATACATCACCTTCCTTGCGATGGAGATAAGCATGAATCCACGAAGCATTTTCATCATGGATGTCCTGCACAATATCATGTGCTTTGTCCCAATCACCTTTGGCATCAAACCATAATGCCTGCAGGTAAACAGCAAGGTCGCGTGGCGGTTCATTTCCTGATAAGGTCTGTTTGAATTCGTATAGCTTCATGTGATTAAATTTAGCAGGGTTATCTAATGCAGGTTCAGCTTACACTCATTTTAAAGGTAAAAAGAATATGTCAAAATCTCACAAAAAACATTCTTGTTTTTTATTATGCAGTAAAAAGATAAAAAGCCGGTTTTTTATTTTCACACCGACTTTCCTTTCCGGTTTTTTATTTTGAAATAATAATAAACAGGGATACCGGTGAGTAATAATCCTGTTCCTGTAAGACTCTGGCGCGAATAAGATATTAAGATGCCGATTAAGAATATCGCCGTGAAAACGATGAAAAGTGCAGGCGCCCATGGGAAACCCGGAACTTTTTCATTAATAACTTTTCTTCTTTTTAAAATGAATAATGCAACTGCAGCTAACATGTAAAAAGCGAAACCGGTAAAGATCACCATGTTGGTAAGAATATCATAAGTGCCCGACAGTGTAAGAAGGCAACTCCATATCATAGAATACCAAAGCGCATTGTAAGGCGTTCTGAACCGGGGATGTACTTTTGCTGCTGCGGGAAAAAAGACTTTTTCCTGTGCCATCCGGTAATAAACACGCGAATAAAATAGAATAATGATATTGAGTGCCCCAAAGGAACTAAGCAAAATAAGTAAGGAAATAAAGTAGGCGCCTTTGCTGCCGGTGATCTTTTGGGCGACTTCTGCCGCCGCAATTTTATTTTCACCAAGTGCGGCCAATTCATGAACGGGCATCACTCGCATGAATGCAAAATTTACAGAAACATAAAGAATAATCACCAATGAAACTGCAGTGATGACAGCAATAGGTATATTGCGTGTTGGATTCTTAATTTCGCCGGCAATGGCGGTTACATTTGTAAATCCATCATAAGCCCAGAAGGCACTGAGCATGGCACCCAGAAAAATACTAAGCGAAGGAGTAACCGATTGAACAGGATTTGCTACTGTTGCAACTGTAGTCGAGACAGGAACGGTTGCAATCAATCCCATCAGAATCAAAAACAAGATTCCAAGTATCTTTCCTGAAGTGACAAGGTTATTAAGTAAAGCGCTGTTTCTTATTCCCCGATAATTAAAGTAAGTTAAAAGGAAGATGGTTATTACCGCAAATAACTTGATCCCTGAACTTGCGAAAGGCTGAACGGAATGAAAAATAGTAAAGCTTTGCCACTGTGGAAACAAATTTGGGATTGGGATCATAGTATTGACCGATTGCGCAAAAATGAAAGCAATGGCAGCGACTGAGCCACTTCCTATTATCACGAAAAGGCCCCAGCCTTCCAGGAAAGCCAGCAATTCGCCAAAAGCAAGGCGAAAATATTCATAAGTACCTCCTGATTCTGTTGTCGCTTTTGACAAGCCGGCAAAAGTAAAGGCACCCAATAATATGATCAGTCCGGCAACCAGCCACGCAAGCAATATAAAAGATTCGCTCAGACCGGTTTGAGCCATTGGTACCACTTTTTTAAAAACACCGGTGCCGATAATATTGCCGGCAACCATCAAAATGGCAGTAACCACACCCACTACGCGATTCAGCGGAATTTTTGATTCGTCAATGAATGTCTCTGTTTTTTCGATTACTTCTTCCATAGACGAGTTGTATGAATGGATATGATTGGTAAAGAAAAAGTAAAATACTACTTTTCTTTTAATATCTCTTAACTTTTGCTTTCAGCATTCCGCCGGAATATTAGTTACTTTTGCAAAGTTTTAAAAAATCATATAATGAAAGAATCCATAAGGTCAGTAGGTAAGTTTCTTTTGCTCTCTCTCATTTTTACAGCTTGTTCCAATCAATCATCCAACCAGGAAGCAATTCAAAAGGCAAAAGAAAAAGTGCAAAAAGCAGAACCGGTCAATAAATTCAAAGGAATTGATTTTGCAGTAAATAAAGATATTGTTTGTGGAATGCCACTTTCAGCAGGTGTTGGCGATACTGCCCACTTCGATTCAAAAATATATGGATTTTGTTCCAAAGAATGCAAAGACAGTTTTCTACTTAGTCCTGAAAAATACATAGCCAAAAAATAATTCTGCACTAGCCATGCAATTAACTGCACTCATATTTTTTTAAACGGTACTCATTGCATTTTTCCTTCGTTTCGAATTAAGTATTCATGTTAGGAAAATGCAGGGATTCTGCGGGATATGCCGCACTTACCCCGCACTTAACCAGAAGAATCTATAAGGCATTTATACTTATGCTATAAAGCAGCTATACACGGTTCGTACCTGATAAATACCTAAAACAAGAAGTTCGTGCACTCTGATCAATTATGCCTGCAATATGCAATACAAGCAATTAATATAGAAAATAATTGCTATGAGATGCGGTAAAAGTCGGCTTTGAGAAAAAAAAGTGCAAAAAAAAAGTGCAAAGATTGTCTTTTTAATAAGTTAAAGTAATAAGTTTGCCGTGAACTTTTAACGTTTATGCTGAAAATTGACCGCCAGGCTTTCATTCTTCACCAGGTGAATCTGCACAATAAAGTATTGTGTACAGATCTGAGCCGCCAGATGAAAGTATCCGACGATACGATCAGGCGCGACATTCAACAGCTTGCAGATGCCGGAAAGATCATTAAAGTTCATGGAGGGGCATTGTCGCCTTCGTTTCATAACACTTACACTTCATCTGATGATGTGTATGCCTACAACCAAAAGAAGATCATTGCCCAAAAGGCAATTTCTTTGATAAAGGACGGCATGTTTGTGTTGACAACCGGGGGAACAACGATCATCGAATTGGCCAGAGCATTGCCACCCAATCTGCATGCAACATTTATTTCGGGAAGTATCCCCGCGCTGTCTGAATATATTGTTCATCCGAATATTGAAGTGATCGCGATAGGGGATAAGATTTCGAAAGATTCAAAAATAACCGTAGGGCTTGAGGCAATTATGAAGATTAAACAGTTGAAAGTGGATTTGTGCATATTAGGTGTTTCGGCCATTAACCTGGAAGCTGGCGTTTCTGACAATGACTGGGAGGTAGTTCAGATCAAAAAAGCAATGATAGAATCTTCAAATGATCTTGTTTGCCTTACGATTTCTGAAAAGTTAAACAGCCGTCAACCATTCCAGATATGTGACATTAAAAGGATCAACACATTGATAACAGAGTTGCCACCCGAACATGAGTTATTAAAACCTTATAAAGACGCCGGAATAACAGTCTTATAAATCCTATTGAAAATCCAGTTATTCGTGAAATTAATTTAGAACATAAAAACAACAATCAGGATTCCCAATAGCTTATGGGATAAATTTTAAAACCCTTCAATATTAAATTTTCGCGCATGAGAAAACTTTTAACGGCAGTCTTTGCATTATTGCTAATGCATATAAGCCAAAAAACATTCGCCCAGGAACGAACCATCACCGGAACCGTATTGTCTTCCGATGGAGCTCCCGTGATTGGTGCAAGCGTCCTCATTAAGGGCAGCAACACCGGTACTCAGACCGATGCCGATGGGCACTTTTCAATTAAAGCATCAAGAAGTGATGTGCTGATTGTGAGTGCTGTTGGATATACCGCCCGGGAAATTAAAGTAGGAACTACTGCTCCTGGTACAATTACCCTTGAACGTAGCAACGACCAGTTGCAGGAAGTTGTCGTGACGGCTCTTGGTATTAAAAAGGAACAAAAGGCTCTTGGTTATTCAGTTACCCAGTTAGATGCAAAAGAATTGATGAAAAACAAAAACACAAATGTTATCAATTCTCTTGCCGGCAAAGTTCCGGGTGTAAACATTACTCAATATAGTGGCTCGCCTGGTGCAGGGGCTTCAATTACTCTTCGTGGTGGTACTTCAACATCGGAGACGAGGCAAAATCAGCCTTTATTTGTTGTGGATGGGATTATTTATGATAATTCAACAACTATTACTGGTAATACCGGTACTGATGGATTATCACGAAGCAATACCACTTATTCCGACCGTGTAATGGATATTAACCCTGAGGACATTGCAAGCTTATCTGTTTTGAAAGGTGCAGCCGCGGCAGCCTTGTACGGTTCCCGCGCTGCTGATGGCGTTGTAATAATTACAACCAAGCAGGGAGAAGCAGGAAGAGTTACTGTAAATTTGACGAGCAAAATAAGCACCTCCTGGGCAGACAAATTACCTCAAGTTCAAACTGTATTTGGTCCAGGTGTTTATTCAAGTAATGGTGTTTTGACCACAGATGGTGTTTACAGTTCATGGGGACCGAAGATTCCTTCAGATAGCACTATCTACGACAACATTGGTAATTTCTTTCAACATGGACTGATTTACGATAACAATATAAACGTTTCCGGCGGCTCCAAGAACAGTTCATTTTATTTATCAGGATCTAATTTTAACCAAACAGGCATTGTTCCGGGAACAGGATACGATAAAACAACTTTTCGTTTCAACGGTGAACAGAAGTATGGTAGTCTGACTTTGAACGCGAATGTGGCCTATTCCATTGCCAACACTGACAGAACACTTACAACTGCCGGTTTATGGTATGGGGGCGGTTACAGTGGCGTAGGAAGTATGCAAACCTTGTATGGCTGGCCTACAACATTGGACGTAAGCCATTATATTAATGCGGATGGAACTCAATACCGCCCTTATGCGGGAGCGATTCCCAACCTGGAAGATGACAGAGACAATCCTTACTGGATCATTAATGAGGATAACCTTACATCAAAAACCAATCGATTTACAGGCGGAATAAATGCCAATTTTAATGTAACCAATTGGTGGGATGTTACAGGACGGGTAGGTTATGACCAGTATACCACTAATGATTATACTTATATAGCTCCTGGTTCTGCCCTCATTCCTCTATTTCAAAATGGCCGGTTGAGTAAAGATATGGTTAATTATGCCTATATCACAACAACTGTCATGAGTAATTTCCACAAGAGTTTCGGAGATTTTGATACCCATCTGCTTTTGGGTACTACCTCAGAAGATTTCAACACACAAAATCAAAATCATTGGGGATATGTGTTTAATACTCCTGGTACTGTTAGTTTCAAAAATATGGACCTCTCCAATCAATTTTTTACTGACGCAACAACCAGGAGACGTTTAGTTGGTGCTTATGGAGAAGTAGGCGTGTCTTATAAAGATTTGGTTTATCTTACCGCAACAGGACGTAATGACTGGTCGTCAACACTACCTGTAAAGAACTGGTCTTATTTTTATCCGTCTGTAAGCGGTTCGTTTATCTTTTCTCAACTGTTGCCAGCAAATAATTTTCTTAACTATGGTAAATTACGAGCAAGCTGGGCCAGGGTTGGTAAAGATGCAAATCCCTATGCTACTAATACTTACGTAAATCCACCAATTACTATCAACGGGTTTATAGGAGTGGGCAATCAGTATTATTCGGGTAATCCAAATTTGATTCCTGAAATTCAAAATTCCTGGGAAGTCGGAGGCGCATTTAGGTTTTTTAAGAATCGTATAGGTTTGGATTATACTTATTACCATAATGAAACCCAAAATCAAATTGCACAACCGCGTCTGGCCCAGTCAGGTGGCTTTATTTTCAGCGCATTAAATTCCGGTTCAGTAATCAATAAGGGTATGGAAATAGCACTTACAGGAAAAGTAGTTTCTCAAAAGAACTTTTCATGGGATGCAACGCTGAATTTCTCCTATAACAGGGGTAGGTTAGGAGCTTTCATTCCGGGAGTCTCCTATTTTTACCCTACAGATGCCCAATTTGGAACAATCAAAGCTGCCTCAATTCCAAATGGCGGTTATTTTGCAGGTATGACTGGTCAGTCTTATGTGCGTGAAACTGACGCTAATGGAAAAGAAATTCCAAACGGACGCTACGTCATTGATCCAAACACCGGATTATATAAAATAAACACAGCTGTATTGGTTGTAGGCAACCGCGAACCTGATTATATTGGTGGCTTTGAAAACACACTTCGCTACAAAAGGGTTACATTTTCCTTCCTTCTCGATATCCGAATCGGAGGAGATGTGTTTAATGGTACAGAGTACGCCATGGTTCAAAACGGCTTAAGCAAGCAAACTTTGTTGAATGATCGCCAATCAGTAACCTTAAAAGGAGTTAGCAGTGTCACAGGGGCTGATACCACAGTTACTTACGATGCAAGTCAGTCATATACAATAGGTAGTACTACCTATGCAGGAACTGATATGATCCAAAGGTATTGGTCTAACTATGCAGCGAACTCTTACAATTTTATTACTTCTGTAAACTGGTTAAAACTTCGTTCAGTGTCGTTGAGTTATGACTTTTCTGATGTATTGAAAAGTAAAAAGGTAATAAAGGGTCTCACTGCAACTGTGGTAGGAACGAATTTGTTTACATGGACTAACTACAAAGGCATGGATCCTGAAGTGAGTGCGGCCGGGGGAACCGGTGGTTCGGGCTCAACCGGTATTGATTACCTGGGCGTGCCTGCAGTGGCAAGTTTTACATTCGGAGTAAATGTTAAGTTTTAACCCCAAAAAATTAAATCATGAAAAAAATAAATTTTATTATACTAGGTTCTATCCTGGTAATCAGTTTAGTTTCCTGTAAAAAGTGGCTGGATGTTAATACAGATCCGGATAGCCCAAACAATCAAAGCGTGCTGGTTCAAAACCGCTTACCGTGGATAGAGCACTTTTACCAGTACACATCGGGGGTTACCAATTATCGTACTTCATGCCAGGCAGGAGTTTATTATAGTTGGTCTGGTATTCAAAATACGTTTAGCACAACATGGCAATGTTCCACAGGCAATGTAACCACCCCATACCAAACATGGTTTATAGAGGTTTCTTCAAACGTTGTTGATTTGTATAACAAAGCGGAAAAAGAAGGAGCTTACCATTATATGGCTGCCGCAGACGTGTTCAGTGCTTTAGGTTATATGGAAATGCTGGACCTGTATGGCGAGATGCCTTATACAGAAGCCGGTACAGGTAATCCAAGCCCGAAGCCTGATGACGGTAAGACAATTTATAACGGCTGTATGGACAAATTGAACGAAGCGATCGGCCTCTTCAATAAAACGCAGGAAGCAGGTGCTCCGGCTCTGTCTGCAGGAGATTTGTGGAATGGCGGAGATGTAAGTAAATGGATAAAATTGTGCTATGGATTAAAAGCCCGCTATATGCTTAAGGTTTCCAAAAAAGCAGATTTGTATAATGCGGATTCAATTCTCTATTGTTTGTCTAAAGCTCCGCAGTCTAACGCCGACAATACAGTTGGCCCCGGGTACAACAACAGCACTGTCACAGATTATTTATATGGCGATCCTGTAGTGACAAATGGTAACTTCGACTATGCTGCATACGGCAATACAATCCGTCTTTCACAATATTATTATAACCTTTTGACGAATTTGCGTGGTTCCGGAGTAATTGATCCGCGGATGTCTAAAATTGCCCCCGCTTCTATGGCGAACGTTAAACTATCGGGAGGAAAGGTTAGTTCTTATACATGGAACCGTTCTATTGGCGTAGATTCCTATGGAGCGGCAACCCGTTTACTTAAAGGAGGGCCAACTTCGATTCAAACTGCTACTTATGCCGCCGCAGACAAGAAGATTACTTATACAATTGCGGATGGAACTGATCTTGCCAACTTTATTGCCGCACAGGATTCTGTCGGCAGGGCGTATACGGTTAATGGAAACGAGGTAACAATAACCTATCCGGCAGGCTCTATTTATATTAATAGCTCCAATTATATTTATGCAGGAGATACTGTTTATGTAAGTATGCGTAGCAATTCGCTTGCTACATCAGGCAATCCTGATCAGCCTGCAAACGATGTAAACTGGTATCCCTCAAAGGATGCATATAATGCGGGGGTTATCGGTTCAACAGGATCTTTCCAAACCCACCCGGTTTCCGACCAGGATATCCTCACTTATTATGAAATGTGCTTTATTAAGGCCGAAGTTTATATGAGAAAAGGTGACCCTCAAGATGCCTATACTGCATACATTGCAGGCATCCAGGCTAATATGGATAAGATGCAGACTAAACTGGCTGAATGGCAAGGTGCCGGTTTTGACAAGAATGCCGCTGGTGTTGTCATTCCTAATATGGAACCAATGGATCCCAATGATATTGCCACATACATGTCCAGTAGTGCAGTTGCGCAAAGTGCAGGTGAACTGACCATGTCAGATATTATGCTTCAAAAATACATTGCAATGGGCTGCAGCATAGAGAATTATAACGATATGCGTCGATTTGATTTCAGTGCCGGTGATATAGGAAACTTCGGAGTTGTTTATCCCGGATACGATCGTGGTCCGTTATTCAGCGGCCAGGCTCAATTGACCGGAGGTTCTCCCACTGATCCAAGATACTGGATGCGTCGTTGGGCATTACCACCAACTTACGAAATCAATTACAATTCTATAAATACATTGGCACTTAATCCACACGCTGCAGATCCAAATATTTGGAGTATGCCTGTTTGGTGGGATACACCTACAGATGAAGCATACTATAATTACCTGAAATAACAGGAATTGTTTTAGTTTAATTTTTAATTACTACGGGCGATAATTTCGCCCGTATTTTTTTGTGCCAGATTATTCCGGTGCATTCATGCCAGAGGAACTCAATTTGAGTCTGCCAGACTGGAAAAAAATCCTGGGGCATTATAGGGTTACTCCTTAATAGTAAATGCCGTTCAAATTGCAAATGTAAAACCTGTCAAAGAATAAAATAGAAAGTTCAACCATTAGGTATCCGAAATCCAGCCACTTTCATTTAATGCTGAAAATCATCAACTATTATTAGCGTAAATTATTCTTATTTGTTGCGGTTTAAATCGTAATCAAGAAAAAAAATGCAATAAAAAAGCGCAAAGTTCAACATTTTATCAATATGTTTGCGATAACTGCGATAAACGTATATGCTGAAAATTGACAGACAGAGTTTTATTCTCCAACAGGTATATCTACACAAAAAAGTGATGTGTAGAGATTTAAGCCGCCAGATGAAAGTATCAGATGACACAATAAGACGGGATATTCACCAATTGGCTGAAGCAGGAAAGATTATCAAAGTGCATGGAGGAGCCTTGTCCCCTTCCTTCCAAAACAGAAATAGGTCATCCGATGAAGTATATGCATACAACCAAAAAAAGATTATCGCCCAAAAGGCAACTTCATTGATAAAGGATAACACGTTTGTGTTGACAACAGGAGGAACCACGATTAAAGAAATGGCAAAAGCGTTACCGCCTGATCTTAATGCAACATTTATTTCGGGAAGTATATCTGCACTTGCTGAATATATTATTCATCCTGGTATCGAGGTAATTGCAATTGGAGACAAGATTTCAAAGGATTCGAAATTAACGGTAGGTCTTGAAGCAATCATGAAGATTAAACAGTTGAAAGTGGATTTGTGCATTTTGGGTGTTTCTGCAATTAATTTAGAAGCAGGAGTGTCTGACAGCGACTGTGAAGTGGTACAAATTAAAAAAGCAATGATTGATTCGTCGACTGATTTGGTTTGCCTGACTATTTCTGAAAAGTTAAACAGCCGGCAACCTTTCCAGATTTGTGAAAGAAAGAGAATAAACACTTTGATAACAGAATTACCACCTGATCATCAATTACTAAAACCGTATAAAGACGCGGGTATAACTGTATTGTAAATCAATTTAAAATTATTTTAAAAAGGTTTGGGATTCTTAATAAGGATTTCAAAAGGACAAAACATACCATTTTAATTTAACCATCAAATAATCTTTTATGAAAAGAAAAAAACTGCTTATGCTCTTCCTCTTCTGCTGGTGCATGGGAATGAGCTATGGCCAGACTAAGGTTAGAGGCACAATAGTTGATGACAATAACAATCCCGTCGTCGGAGCTTCTATCACAATTAAAAATTTAAGTACAAGTAAAGGTACCTTAAGTGACCAACAAGGTAATTTTACGATAAGCGTACCTGCAGGCTACGATCTTCTAGTTGTAAGTTATGTAGGGATGAAAACTCAGGAAGTGAGAGTGAAGCCAAATGTGACAGTTGTGATGAATGCAACTAATCAAACACTGGGTGAAGTAAAAATTACTGCAGAGTTTGGCATAAAGAGATTGGCCAGGAGCGTCGGATCTGATGCGCAAACTGTTAGCGGTAAGAATATTGCAGAATCGGGATTTGATAACCTTAGCACAGCTTTGCAGGGAAAAGTTTCCGGTCTTAACGTAACTTCATCAGGGGGGGCACCTGGCTCTTCTACTACTATCGTATTAAGGAATCTCACTTCAATTTCAGGTAACAACCAACCTTTGTATGTGGTAGACGGCGTTCCAATGAACAACTCGTCGTTCGACCCCATCTTAACAGGAGGAGATGATTTTTCCGTGCGCAACGAAGATTTTTCTTCCCGGGGAAATGATTTTAATCCTGAGGATATCGCATCAATCACTGTGTTGAAAGGAGCTGCTGCAGCCGCATTGTATGGGTCTGACGCTTCAAATGGCGCTATCATCATTACTACTAAAAAAGGACATACTGGCAAAGCAAGAGTCACTTATAACAACCAATTTGCCTGGGATAAGGCTTACGGCATTCCTGAAGAGCAGACAAAATATGCCAATGGTGCTTACGGAACTACCAACTATTATTATACCAGCCGTTATGGTGGATTGTACCCTGCCGGCATGAAATTATACGATAATGTAGCGGCAGTTCTTCAAACAGGAGTTATGTCACGTCACAATATATCAGTAGAAGGCGGTACAGAAAAGGCATCTATAAGAGCGAGTGCCTCAACTATGGATCAGACAGGTGTTATCAAAACTACCGATTATGGCCGTACCAATTTTGGCCTTGCAGGCAAGGTTAAAGTAGACGACTGGTTTAACGTTGAAACTTCAATGCAATATGTTCATACGAATAACAGGAAAGCTCTAAGGGGAACGGACGGCCCCCTTTACCAGGCGATGCTTTGGCCGATAGTTGACGATATGTCTAATTATCTCGCTGATGATGGTCTGCACATGAGAAACCCGGATTATTACGTAGATGTTGATCTGCTAAACCCGCTTTTTGCGCTGAATAAAAATAAATATTATGATGTTTCAGATCGGTTTATTTCTCAGCTCGCGGCCACATTGAACCCCTTTAAACACACTTTTATTCGGGGCCAGGTAGGCTGGGATGTGGGCTTGCAAACGTTTGAATCATCTAAACATCCTTATTTCGCATACAACAATGCAGGAACGGGTGTCTATTATCTTACTCACGCCAACTTTTCTGATCCAACCATAAATATCCTTGCAGGATACGATAATAAATTTTTCAACGACAAGTTCACTTTCTCCGCCCAGGTTGGTTATCATCAACTCGAAAACAGGAATTCGGATCTGACTACCAATGGCTCTAATTTTACAGTTGCCGATTTTCAATCCATCAACAATGTGGATCCGGCAACAATCGTTTCTTCTCAAAGAAATACAAGGCGCAGAATCCAGGCAATATCCGGGCAATTCGAGTTTGGATATAAAAACATGGCTTTCCTGACTTTGAGAGGACGTAATGACTGGTCATCAACATTGCCGGTTCAAAACAACTCTTATTTTTATCCTGCAGTTGAAGGATCGTTTATCCTTAGCGATCTGAAGCCGATTTCAAAAAGTAAGTTTATCGATTATTTAAAGATCAGGGGAGCAGTTGCACAGGTCGGAAAAGATGCAGGGCCTCTTCAAATAGAGCCACAATTGGAAAGTACAGGTATGACTGGCGGCGGTTTTAAATATGGGTTTACCGGTCCTAACAGAAACCTTAAGCCGGAAATGACCACTTCACGAGAAGTTGGATTGGAAGGCAGGGTTCTTAATAACAGGATAAATTTTGATTTTACCTATTACAAAACTCATGAAGCAGACCAGATCGTTCAAAATTTTAGATTGAGTTATGCTACCGGTTTCATTTTAAATACCTTGAATGTAGGAACCTTTAATACATGGGGTTGGGAAGGCCATGTAGATGCCGACATTCTACGGACAGCGGGCGGTGTTCGCTGGAATGTAGGTATAAATGCTTCCCAGGGAAATTCAAAAGTTGTTTACCTGCCACCAAGCGTATCAGAGTATTACAATCCTTATACGTGGAACTCTGGTAATATCAGGAATGGTATAATGGTCGGTTATCCTATTACAACAGTTACCGGACTTGCTTATCAAAGAAATGACGCAGGACAGGTTTTGATTTCACCTACGACAGGTTTACCACTTACCTCTTCAACATGGAGTGTAATCGGCGATCGCGAACCGAAAGTAAGATTTGGAATAACAACTTCTCTGAACTATTCTAATTTTAGTTTGTCAGCTGTATTTGCAGGAAGATATCATGCAACGGTAGTTAACGGAACCAAGCGAGTGATGCTTACCAGAGGTACAAGCATTGAATCAGTAGGTATGCGTGAAGGACCTTCAGTTATATTCAACGGTGTATTAAAGGACGGTAGTGAAAATTCTAAATCACCTACTCCTAATAACATTGAGGTAGATTATTCAACAGGCATCTTTGGCGGTGGTGATGAAGATTGGCTTGAAAAAAATGTCAATTACCTGAGAATGCAGGAGGTCAGACTGGGATACAGATTACCTGAAGGTCTTCTAAGAAAAACAGGCGTTATCTCTGCTGCAAGTGTTTTCGTATCAGGAAATGATTTAATTACCATAACCAATTATTCAGGAATTGATGCAGTAGGAAATACAGTAACTGCTGCTGCTGGTGGAACAGGTGGAGAAGGCTACGATGTTTGGTCTTTGCCAAGTCCCAGGAGATTCAGTGCAGGAATAAGCATCACCTTCAATTAATTATCGGAATTTTTTAAAATTTAAATATGAAAAAGACAATATATTTAATAATATCTCTTTTCATTCTGACCTCATTAGGATGTAAAAAATATTTGGACGTAAACCACAACGTGGATGCTCCCGACCATGTGGAAGGATACCTTTATCTGGCAAACATAACACAGCAATACACCAGCATCTATTGGGACATTAGGGCAATTGGCCCCATGACTCAAATGATGGGAACTACTTCTTATACCAATTTTGCAGACATGTATTATTTTCCAGGCAGTGATGCTGCAGGCGAAATTTGGAAAATGGCGTATTGGAACCAGGGAATGAACCTTGAAAACATGATCAACCAATCTATGGATGGAGAAGATTGGACATTGGCAGGCATCGGATATGCCATTAAGGCTTTCTCCTGGGACGAAATGACAAAGGTATATGGAGAACTACCGATGAAAGAAGCTTTTGTTCCAGGCAAATTAGCCTTTGACTATGATTACCAGGATTCTATCTATACCCAGGTAAGAGATTGGGCACATAAGGCAATTGACTTACTTCAGAAAGATGACCCGCACGATTACGGAACTAAGATTAGTTCCAATGATTATATTTACCATGGTGACAAAAGCAAATGGATAAAATTTGCTTACGCTGTTATCGTTCGTAATCTATCTTCTCTTTCTAATAAATCGAATTTCGTAAGCGATTATGCTCCCGACCTCATCGATGCAGCCAAAAAATCGTTTCAAACTTCAGATGATGATGCAACAGTAGAAATTGCCGGTGGTTCACAAGCGGCACCTTATTCGGCTTATAATAATTTCTGGGGTACAGCCAGGGGCAATCTTTCTTTGTCATACTTCCAGCATGAATATGCCGTGCAGGTATTTACAGGCAGGGTGCCAGAATACGATCAAAGTACAGGTAACAAGATCCCTTCTGGGAATGATTCTGATCCTTATAATCCTTATGAGCTTGCTCCTAACCAAATTATCACTGATACTCTGGTGAATGAAATGGGACACTATGATCCAAGGGTAGCAGTTAAATTAGCTACCACTTCAGATCCTGACTATGTTAATATCGATAACGCAGATAGCGTGAAAGCCTATCAGTATTATGGAGGCAGCTTTACCAGCAGAAACGGATCAATAGGCACCGCACCTTCTTTCTACGGTAGGAATTATGCTTCATCTTATTCAGGAGCCACTAATGATGGTATTGGAAGGTGGCTATACCGGGACAATGCTCCATACATCTTGACCACTTGTGCCGAGATCAAGTTTTGCCTTGCTGAAGCTTACTGGAAAACGGGGGATAAAGAGGCGGCATTTGAAGCCTTTAAAGATGGTGTAAAAGCCGATATGGATTTTACTGCTAAATATATTTATCCCGGCACTAAAGGATCACCAACAGGCGGTGACAAGATAACCAAAGATTTATTCCTCTCACTTGCGGCTCAATATGAAGCTGGACCTTTTGTTGCCCAGTTGCCAATGGCGGATTTCTCTTTGTCTAATATCATGATGCAAAAATGGGTAGCTCTTTATCCCTGGGGTGCTCCTGAAGCGTGGGTAGATGAGCGTAAGTATCATTACGATATCAATTATACAGGAGATTTTCCTTCAGAAGGCAACGGTTTTACAACTACTACAGTTGATCAAAAATGGGATACAGACCCTACAAAGGTTTACAAAGGACTTTACCTTTTGCCTGCCCAGGTAGACGGAAGGCGTGGCGCTTATAACCAAAATAATGACGGTTCACCATCGTATCGAATAAGACCTCGGTATAATTCGGAATATATGTGGAATCTTGCCGCTCTGAAATCTTTACAACCAATCCCGGGTACGGCGGATAACTACCATACTTCAATTCCATGGTTTGCTTACCCTAACGGCTATCCATTTTAATCATAAATGAAAATTTTAAAAGACATGAAAAAGTTAAGAAATTTAATATACCTGCTCACCTTCCTCGCTACTGCCTTTTCGTGTAAGAAACACGTAATTCAGTATGACACAAAGACCGTCTCAAATGCGGCAGAATTTCAACTGCATTATATGGTTCCCCTTACCGCAGGTGCAGCTAATAATATATATAAAGTTGAAATAAACGACCAGGTTTTTGCAAATGACGCTTCTCCGCTTTATACCTATAATGCGATCCCAAGTGGCAAGGTAGGCGCATTCTTCAATACCAAAGTGGGAGAAAACAATATCAAACTCTACAAGGGAGCCGACCTGGAACCAGTTTACGATCAAAATGTAACGCTAAGCCAGGGAAAGCAAAACGTTGTAGTATATGATTTTGATAAACCTCCGGTAGTTTTTGACAATGGATTTCCTTACCAGGCAGAGGTGACAGAGAACACCGGTGAAACTGCTTGGGTAAAATTCTATAATTTTCTTTACGATACAGTAGGTGTTCCCACCAATTTAAAGTTGCAATATCAATGGCAATATATAGTAGATAATGAAACAGGTGAACTGAGCGATTGGAGTAATTTGGGCGATCCCGTTGCTTTTGGGGAATCCACAGGATGGGAACCAGTCCATGTAAACAAGGCTGTTGAAATTTCTTCAGGATATGGTCGTATTAATTACAGAATCAGGGTGATCGACCAAAATGGAAACGACGCTGGAAGTCTTGAAGTTTTAAATTCAAGGGGTAACATGGTTGACTACTCTGACTATTGGACCGCATATATCGGCAGGAGATATCATCATTTTTTATCAGGAATCAGGACTGCCAGTCCCACATCAGCTGTGAGGGTTTTTACAGCCTTATAGGATTTAAGCTGATTGGATTTTGTAAATATCCCTATATCAGCAAATGACTTAAAAAGTTTTTTTTCATAATCAATGATTGAAAAGTCACCGTGAGGTGGCTTTTCCATTTATTTATAATTCAGAAATCCAACAGTTACAAGTATTTCATCAATAGATATCCCATTCAATCTTCAATACTTAATAGGACAAAAGACCTTGCGAAATTTTTAATTTGCACGTGAACTTCAAACCCTTAAAATAAAATTTCAACAAAAAACTTCGTTTGCTCCACAAACTCCAATTGCTTTCGCAATAATCAAATAATGCAATAATTGAATAATGAATTAGGAAAGAACAACAATAACAACAGTGCTAACGGTCACCATCTCTCAACAATTATCTGCACATCTTTTCCAAAAGAATATAACCAAAGCTTATCCTGTTTTCAAGACCTTTGTAAAGTCAAAAAAGGAAAATAATGAAAAATGAAGAGCATGTAATTGACCTTCCCCTTGCTGGTGTGGAAAGTGAACATTGTGCATTGATCGTTGACAAGGGATTAAGTAAAGTTGATGGAATAAAAACACATAAAGTTGAGCTGAACAACAATAGGGCAGTAATCACCTCTGATGATGAATTGGAAGCTATTCCAAAAGCGGTGAAGGCAATCCGCGATTTAGGTTATGATGTCAACACGGTTAAGAAAAGTTTCCCTGTTTTGAATATGAGCTGCGCTTCCTGTGCCAGCAGTTCGCAATCTACTTTGGAAAACAGCCCGGGTGTAGTGAATGCATCTGTGAATTATGCCAACGCTACAGCCCAGGTAGAATATGTTCCAACAATAACGAATCCTCAAAAACTAAGAGCGGCACTTCAGGGAGTTGGTTATGATCTGATGATCGATGAAAGCGAGGAAGCTAAAGACGCGCTCGAAGAAGTTCATCGCAAAAAGTTTGAAACACTAAAAAAAAGAACCATTGGTTCGATTGTGCTTTCGGTTCCTATAGTTTTAATTGGAATGGTTTTTATGACCATTCCTTATGCAAATTATATTATGTGGGCCCTTGCCACACCTGTAGTCCTGGTCTTTGGTCAGCAGTTTTTTATCGGCGCGTGGAAGCAGGCAAAACACCGGTCGGCCAACATGGATACTTTGGTAGCATTGAGTACGGGCGTTGCTTATTTGTTTAGTGTTTTCAATACACTTTATCCCCAGTTTTGGCAAAGCAAAGGATTGGAAGCCCATGTGTATTTTGAGGCTTCAGCGGTGGTGATTGCTTTTATTCTTTTGGGTAAAATGCTCGAAGAGAAAGCCAAAGGAAACACTTCCTCTGCTATTAAAAAATTGATGGGTTTGCAACCAAAAACCGTAACAGTTGTGCACGATGGAGGTCATCAAATGGAAATGCCGATTGCTTCAGTGCAAGTGGGGAATAGACTCCTGGTAAAACCCGGTGAGAAGATTGCCGTTGATGGCCTAGTAACCAGCGGATCTTCTTTTGTAGACGAAAGCATGATCAGCGGAGAACCGGTCCCGGTAGAAAAAAAGCAAGGGGAAAAAGTGTTTGCCGGAACGATCAACCAGAAAGGTAGTTTTCAATTCAAAGCGGAAAAAGTTGGTGGAGATACGGTTTTGGCACAAATTATTAAAATGGTGCAGGAAGCGCAAGGTAGCAAAGCGCCGGTTCAAAAGCTCGTAGATAAAATTGCCGGCATTTTCGTCCCGGCTGTAATTATCATTGCCATCCTGAGTCTTATTGCATGGGTAATACTTGGAGGCGATAATAGTTTTACTCAAGGCCTCCTGGCGATGGTAACTGTTTTGGTCATCGCTTGTCCCTGTGCTTTGGGATTAGCAACGCCAACAGCTATTATGGCCAGTGTCGGTAAAGGTGCCGAAAACGGCATATTGATAAAGGATGCGGAAAGCCTTGAACTTTCTAAAAAAGTAAATGCAATTGTATTGGATAAAACCGGCACTATTACCGAAGGCAAACCGGAAGTTATTTCTATCCAATGGAAAGCCGGATCCAGCGGGAAAGAGTTGTCACAATTTCTTTTTAGTATCGAGCAACAATCAGAACATCCCCTGGCAGAAGCTGTTGTTCGCTATTTCAAACAAAAAGATATTCAATCTTTACCACTTGAAAATTTTGAAAGCATTACCGGTAAAGGTGTAAAAGTTGAACATGCAGGCAAAACTTACTTCCTGGGAAGTCCTGCTTTATTGAAATTAGAAAATATACAAATTGAACAGGCTTTGCAGGATGTAGCTAATGAATGGCTTGCAAAGGCCCAAACAGTTATTTGGCTCGCAGATGATAAAAATGCATTGGCAGCTGTTGCCATTGCTGACAAAATAAAACAAACTTCTCTTGAAGCGGTAAATGAATTGCAATCTGCAGGCATTGAGGTATACATGGTTACCGGCGATAATGAATTTACCGCGAAAGCGATTGCACAACAGGCAGGCATCCATCATTATAAAGCAGAAGTATTGCCAGCTGATAAAGCTGCTTTTGTAAAAGATCTACAGAAACAAGGCAAACTGGTTGCAATGGTGGGGGATGGTATCAACGACAGTAATGCTTTGGCGCAGGCTGATGTTAGCATCGCCATGGGCAAAGGCAGCGACATTGCGATGGATGTAGCCAAAATGACGATCATCTCTTCTGATCTGACGAAAATTCCCAAAGCGATCAGGCTTTCAAAACATACCGTTGCCACAATAAAGCAAAACCTGTTTTGGGCTTTTATTTATAATGTCATTGGGATACCGATTGCGGCAGGCGTTTTGTATCCCATTAACGGATTTTTATTAAACCCGATGATCGCAGGGGCAGCCATGGCCCTGAGCAGCGTGAGCGTTGTATCAAACAGTTTGCGATTGAAATGGTTGAAATTGTGATCAACATTTAAATATAATTTTTTTCCACAAAAGTGTAACGTTTGTTGAATCAGCCAATCGAACTTTGCACAACTAAAAAAATACCAGATATGAAAACTATAGAATTAAAAACAAATATTATGTGTGGCTCTTGTATCGCCAAAGTAACGCCCGTACTTAATGAAACAGTAGGTGAAAACAACTGGAAAGTAGATACTACAAGTCCCAAGAAAGTGTTAAGTGTAAAAACAGAAAACCTCAGCGAACAAGATGTAATTAAAGCTGTTGAAAAAGCAGGATATAAAGCAGAAAGCCTTTCTTAAGTTTTTTAAAAAAGAAATCATGAAAAGACTGGTTGGATTTGTGGGCGTTTTTATGCTCATCAACAGCATTGCCAATGGGCAACATATGCACCATATGCAGGATACGACGCAGCCTAAAATGCAAATGTCCGATACTATGAAGATGGACAATATGGATATGCAAGGCATGGATATGAATGGATCAATGGATCACGAAATGAGCATGAGCCATGTGTATTCACTCAATCTTCCGATGGGGCGAAATGGTTCCGGCACCGGCTGGCTTCCTGATGCTTCACCCATGTATGGCTACATGTTTCATACATCCAAATGGATGTACATGTTGCATTACAATTTCTTTTTGCGTTATAACAACCAGGACTTTTCCAACAAAGGTTCCAGGGGCGGAAGTAAAGTCGATGCGCCTGATTGGATCATGCTGATGGCCCAACACAAGGTTGGAAAAAACGGATTGTTTCATTACAATATTATGTCCTCTCTTGATGCACCTTTGGGAGGCAGCGATGGTTACCCTTTATTGTTTCAAAGCGGTGAAGCTTACAAAGGAAAATCAATTGTTGACCGGCAACATCCGCATGATCTTTTTTCAGAACTATCTGTAAGCTATGCACAGGCTTTGTCCAAAAAAGCAGATGTATTTGTCTATGTCGGCTATCCTGGTGAACCTGCTTTAGGACCTGTAGCTTTTATGCACCGGCCTTCCTCAATGGATGATCCGAACGCACCTATTTCCCATCATTGGATTGATGCGACTCATGTCACTTTTGGCGTCGCCACATTTGGTCTTCGATATGGACAAGTCAAGTTGGAAGGTTCCTCTTTTACAGGAAGGGAGCCTGATGAAAACAGGTACAATTTTGACAAGCCGCGCTTTGATAGCTGGAGCGGAAGATTTTCATGGAACCCTTCCCAAAACTGGGCACTACAAGTTTCACATGGATTTATAAAAAGTCCGGAACTCCTGCATCCTGACGAAGATGTGAACAGGACAACTGCCTCTGCTGAATACGCTAAATTTCTTTCAGACAACAGTACATTCAATGCAACTGCTGTATGGGGCATGAATAAGATCAAAGGGCATGATGGAGAAAATGCAGCGCTTGTTGAAGGCGAATGGCGGAAAAACAAGCTGGCGCTTCATGCCCGCTATGAATGGGTACAAAAAGGAATTGAAGAACTTTCGCTGGATGAAAATGTTTATGGACATGATGCAGTATTTCCTGTTAATGCGCTTACAGCCGGATTGAATTATGACTTGCTCAAAATTGGTAAAACAAGATTGGCCGGAGGAAGTCAAATAACTTTTTATCATGCCGATAAAAGACTCGATCCATTATATGGTAAAAACCCAATGGCATTTGAAGTGTATTTGCGTTTGTATCCTTCAATGATGATGCATTAACACGATCTGACCGTCCCGCTCTGATCGTGTTAGGAGCGATCTCTGGTCTCTCCGCTCTGGTCAGGTTAGGTACGAAAAGCAAAATAAAATACAGAGAAAATAACTTCGTTTACTGGTTGACGTTAGTAATAATTAACTTTCCGGTTTCATCGCATTTTTCTTCTTCGTCGTTGTACTGGATTTGCATTAGAATAAAATAAAAAACAAAGCTAAAACCGCGTCCACTGGTAACCGTTAGTAAGGCATTTTTTAATAGAGAAAACCAAACAAATTCAAACAAGTTCGTTCCGCATCCCAACAAGTTCTTTCAACATTTTATTTAAAAAGTGGTAATTTTTGCGCACGTTATGTTTTTTACAAGATTTGAAAAGAAATAAGGATGGAAAATAAGTCTTCCAACAGCATGTTTAAAGTAACGATTGCTGCGTTAGGAATTGTCTTTGGTGATATAGGAACAAGTCCGCTTTATGCACTTAGAGTCTGTTTCAGCGGAGAACACGGTATCGATCCTTCCGGTCAAAATATTTTAGGTATTCTTTCTTTAATATTCTGGTCGCTGATCCTGGTGATAAGCATTAAATACCTCGTTCTTATTTTGAATGCCGATAACGAAGGGGAAGGAGGGATACTTGCTTTAATGGCTTTGGTTTTACCAAAAAAAAAGAGTGCGAAGTATTTTGTAATCTTAACGATGGGTTTATTTGGTGCCGCCCTCCTTTATGGCGATGGAATGATCACACCAGCTATTTCCGTATTGAGTGCGGTTGAAGGATTGAAAGTTGCGACGCCATTTTTTGAACCCTACATTTTACCAATTACCATCCTCATCCTTTTTATTCTCTTTTACTTTCAAAAGAAAGGAACTGGAGGAGTGGGAATGGTTTTTGGCCCGATAATACTTTGTTGGTTTTTTGCACTCGCATTACTCGGCATCAACCAGATCGTAAAATATCCTGCAGTCCTTTCTGCTTTAAATCCCTATTATGCGATACAGTTTTTCCGGTTCAATGGATTAGGAAGTATCGCAGTACTGGGTGCTGTCTTTTTGGTGGTGACAGGTGGTGAAGCATTGTATGCGGATTTGGGCCATTTTGGTAAAAAACCAATCAGGAAAGGATGGTTTTTTATTGTTCTTCCAAGCCTTGTACTGAATTATTTTGGCCAGGGTGCCTTGCTGTTTGAAAACAGGAAGTTTGTTGAAAATCCCTTTTATTACCTGGCGCCACATTGGGCTTTATATCCGTTGGTAATTCTCGCTGCACTCGCTACCGTTATTGCTTCCCAGGCTGTCATTTCAGGAGCCTTCAGTTTAAGTTACCAGGCTATTCAATTGGGATTTATGGCAAGGTTCAGGATTGTTCATACTTCCCAACATGAAAAAGGCCAAATTTTTATTCCTCAGCTGAGCTGGATAATTTTTATTGCCACAATCGGTTTGGTTATTTCTTTTAAGACATCAGATAACCTCGCTGCGGCATATGGTGTGGCCGTGAGCACTACAATGGTCATTACCACACTACTGGCGTTTGTTGCCATGAGAAATTTGTGGAAGTGGAGCCTTCCGGCCGCCGCAACTCTTGTTATTTTTTTTCTGATCATTGATGTGTCTTTCTTTTCAGCCAACATTGTGAAGATCCCTGAAGGAGGTTGGTTTCCACTTGCGGTTGCCGGAATTATTTATTATTTCATGACCACCTGGCACAAAGGCAAAAGGATGATGAATATCCAGATCAATAAGTCCACTGATTCTTTGGATAAATTTCTTACCTATTACCAGGAAAAGGCGAAAGCGATCGTTGACGGAACAGCTATCTACCTGACGAGAAATCCTTATGGCACACCACCAGCATTTTTCTTCAACCTGAAACACAACCAGGTCATTCACGATAAGATCATTATTCTTTCTATTCAATTCGAGCAGGTGCCACACGTAGCACTGATCAATAATGCAAGTGTTCAAAAATTGGATGATCATGTTACACTTATCATTCTCAGGTATGGTTATATGGATGAAACTGACATACCGGACGCCCTCACTAAATTGATTGAAAAAGGAGTGGTGATTGACCTGAAAAACGCAACTTATTTCCTGGGAAGAGAATCGGTAGAAATTACCAAGTTTACCGGCATGAATCCTTTGCGGGAATCACTCTTTGATTTTCTTGGTCGCAATTCAACAAGAGTTACCAGGTATTTTAACCTTCCGTCGGAAAAAGTTTTTGAAATAGGATCGAGGATAAGACTTTGAGGTGGAAAGCGAATGCCAGGGAGAATTATTATTTAAAATATTAGCGATCGTCTTATAGACCAACAATATTAATATCAGAATGGGGTGATCTCTTTCTTAAATAACAGGTCTGCTTAAAAATCAACACGAATATTATTCATTCCAGTTGCATTTCGATATCGCAGCTCACCTTAAGTTCAGCATCTTCCGCTAACGAATCCAACCAATTGATCAGATGATTTTTTTCACTGACAAGTTCGTGAATTCTTTTCTCCGAATGCTCGTCGTCTCTTCCAAACCTTTCCTTGTTGCTGAATTGCTGCTTCTCGTGGTAATTAATTTTGTGCCACAGCAATTCAAGAAGAAGAACCTTTGCTTTGTCTTTCCGGAAAGTTCCCCGGATTAGTTTTGTGACATGCTTTTCCATAAAAAAGTTTGTTTGTGACCGCTTTAAAAATTAGAAGTTAGAAAGTAACTCAACATGCGTTTCAGTTTACAAAAATGCTTGCTTCAATTGTTCGGGTTTCGTGCCCGGATAAAATAACTGAACGTAATTCCTTAAGATCATCCTGAAGCTCCTTTATACGTTTTTCGCGCATTGTGACGTCTTCTTCATTATGGCTTTTATCAATTTTTCGCTCGTGGAATTTTATCTTGACTTCTACCAATTGTTCTACAAGGTCGAGTGCTTCTTTTGAAGTGAAAGTCCCTTTGATAAGTTGTAATTGCATATTTAATTTGTTTAATTGTTATTGGCCTTGCCCCAGTGAAAATGCCGGCTTGCCATCGAATACATATAAATTTTCAGTTTTAATTACTTCAATTTTTTTGGTTGCTGCGGCCTGCAAAAGTGAAATGATATCCTGGCTGTTTATGGGTTTTTCATTTTCAGATTTGAACCGGCAACGCCAGTGATCAGTGCAAAAAGTTTCAGGAAAACCATCAGGATAAACTTTTATGCCCCGGTTGGTTATCATGTTTAGTTGAAGATCTGTTGAGTTCATTTGCTTTAATTGTTCAGCTAATTCGTTTGCACTGCTTCCGCGCCAGTCAACGAATAGATCAACGCCCAACAGTTCCTTTTTCCGTGGAGCTTTACGTTGGTATTTTGGTAAATTCAAAGCAGTGTTCCCAGCGAAGTTTACAGCATTAAGCAGTACCGGTTGTTGTCCAAGATTTTTTATTACTGCTTCCGCGAATTCTTTGGTGCCGACTTTCTTACTACTCTTCCCTTCCGTATAAATATCGTAGGTGTGTATGCCATCTTCAATTGTTTTCAACCATGCGTTTTGTACTTTTTCAGCGATGTCTGGCTGCCCGATATGTGAAAGCATAAGAATGGCTCCCTGAAGCAGTCCTGAAGGGTTCGCCATGTTTTGTCCTGCCCTTCGCGGAGCAGAACCATGTATCGCTTCAAACATGGCACATTCTTCTCCGATGTTTGCCGATCCGGCAAGACCGACTGATCCGGCGATTTGCGCAGCGACATCACTCAACACGTCACCATATAAATTGGGCATCACTATTACGTCAAAAGCTTCAGGTGTATCTGCCATTTTTGCTGCACCAATATCAACTATCCAATGTTCATTTTTAATCTCCGGATATTCTGCTGCTATTTCATCAAACACCTGGTGAAACAAGCCGTCGGTTTGTTTCATGATATTATCCTTTGTAAAACATGTGACTTTCTTCCTGCCGTATTGTTTTGCGTATTCAAAAGCATAACGGATAATTTTTTCGCATCCCGGCCGACTGATCAACTTCAGGCACTGAACCACTTCATCAGTCTGCTGATGTTCAATTCCTGCATATAAATCCTCCTCATTTTCCCGGACGATAACAATGTCCATCACAGGATGTTTTGTTTTTACAAAAGGGAATAAGCTTGCACAAGGACGTATGTTGGCATAAAGCCCTAAAAATTTTCGGGTAGTCACGTTGAGGCTTTTGTAACCTCCACCCTGCGGAGTAGTGATAGGTGCCTTCAGGAAAATTTTGTTTCTGCGGATAGTGTCCCATGATTCTTTGGAAATTCCAGAAGTATTTCCCGCCAGGTACACTTTTTCGCCCACTTCAATTTCGTCCACTTCTATTTTTGCTCCTGCCGCTTTAATGATCGCTAAGGTTGCGTCCATAATTTCGGGACCTATTCCGTCGCCTTTAGCTACTGTAATTCTTGTCATATTTTATTTGTTTTTTGATTAGTGATGCAAAACCCTGTTCTTATAATCATAAATTATTATTTAACTTTATTATATTCATCATTAATTAATTTTATGAACTATACGCTTAACCAGCTCAGGATCTTTTTGAAAGTGATGCAGGCAGGAGGGATTTCACGGGCAGCAGAAGAATTACATCTCACCCAACCGGCGGTTTCTATACAATTAAAAAATTTTCAGGACCAGTTTGAGATTCCATTGATAGAAGTGATCAATAAGAAGGTCTTTATAACTGATTTTGGAAAGGAGATTGCGGCTGCAGCTGAGAAGATCCTCGATGAAGTTTATGCAATAGATTTTAAGATGCACGCTTACAAAGGGCAGCTTACAGGGAAGCTGAAAATCTCTATTGTATCTACAGGCAAGTACATCGCTCCTTTTTTCATTGCTGATTTTATGAAGCTACATCCTGCAGTTGAATTGTTAATGGATGTTACCAATAAGGCGCAGGTGGTTGCCAGCCTTGAAAAAAATGAAGTTGATTTTTCTTTGGTTAGCGTGTTGCCGGATATGAGTATAGAAAAAGTTGAATTGATGCAAAACAAACTTTTTGTTGTAGGCAATAATGAACAAAAATTCCGAAAGAAAGAATATAACAAGAGTATTTTCGAACAGATCCCGCTTATCTACCGGGAACCGGGGTCCGGTACACGCCACGTGATGGAAAAATATATTGAAAAAGGTAAGTTGCCGGTAAATAAGAAAATGGAGCTTACCAGTAACGAAGCTGTGAAACAGGCGGTAATTGCAGGACTTGGCTATTCCATAATGCCATTGATCGGAATTAAGAATGAACTTTTGAACGGCCAGCTGCAAATTATACCTGTCAAAGGTTTCCCTATAAAGTCAACCTGGTATTTGATCTGGCTGGCAGGAAAGAAACATTCCCCCGCTGCTGCTGCCTATCTACGGTATATCAAAAAGGAAAAGCACAATATCATTCATGATAAGTTTGACTGGTTTGAAAAATTCTGAGGAATGGCGGTTTTCCAACAAGTAAATTTTCGGAAACTTTGAGTCTATCGGTCCACACTCGTTGTGGACGTTGTAAAGAAAAAGGAGTAACAGCAATAATTAAATAATCGAATAATTAAATCCTTTTAAAGAAACAAACCGCCAGCATCGCCCATCAAATCTCACTTCACTTCAATAGCCGCTGTCCATTTAAACGATCCCCATTCCATAACCAGTGCCCCGTGTCGAGAATCTCTACCTGGAACTATTGAAATCGTAAATTCTTCCACAGGCGCAGAAAGTGAATCGGTTGTCATGGCAGCGATGCCCAGGTTTTTTGATGCATCAAACTCCGTTCCCCATTGACCCGTTTGTTTGTTTACAATAAGGTCAACTCCGTTCGTATGCGGAACTGTCCATAAGGTGTAATTGCCGGCAGGTACATCTATTCCTGCAAGTTTTATTGGTACTGATGTGGAAAATTGAGTTGCTGCATTTGCGCCTGTTCTCCAATTACGATCGTATGGAATTACGTCCCCAAGGAGTTTACGTCCACGCTGCAGTGGCCTGCTATAATCAACAATAAAACCGGCATCACCAATTTTTGACTTAACAGTATCGCGGACACTCAAAGGTTTTACATTTCCAGAATTCGCTTCTATTGACTCAAACCTTTCAGCAATGCTTTTAACATCAGGTGTTGTTGCCACACGAGTTACATGCACTTTATAGGTCGTTCCTTCACCGGAATAATTTATCAAATGAAAGTTAGAGTCAACTATAGCTACCCCTGTTCCCGAAAGCCAATCATGGTAAATCTTTGCTTTGCCATTGCCAAGTGGCGTTACGGTTGCATGACCCAAGGGAAACCTGTCAAATTCCCGGTCTATATAAAACTGCCGCAACTGAACAGGAGTGCCTGCCGGAAGCTTTTTTGCACCTGCCTGTTTTTCTGCTGCTTCAAAGTATAATTCATAAAGGCTGTACATCTGCGGCACATGTGCAACTACTATCGAACCATCCGTTGGAAAATCACGAATTACCGTACCGCTGTTGTCGGTTTTGGTAATATGGACTTTGTTCCTGGCCACATCGGCAACCACTTGACGGTTGCGTTCATTTTCCGGCTCACTTGGTGTGAAAATGTTCATCTCAAGATGCCTGATGCTTCCATCATTTTCCAGGTCAATAACGGTGTGGCGTACACGAACACGTGGAAACCGGTCAACTTCTTCACTTGTCAACCTGTTGCCATGGCGGCTCAGGCTTTCAACAGATATAGTGTCATTACCAAGTTTTGTAATGAACCCGTATTTTTCGGCAGGGGATGGTTGACTGCAAGAGTTGAGAAAGATTATTACAGAAAAAAATAAGGCTTTTACAGGGGGCATAAAAAGAAATTTTTTTACCTGCCAGGGTTGGTAAACACAAGCGGAATCCATATAACTTTTTTTGGGTGACTTTTCTCAATCTAATCAATTACTCAAATTTTACCGGCTACAAAGGGAGCGATAAAGGAAGGATTTTATTTGAATGGTTTATCTGGCGGCCAAAAGGCTACACGTACATCCGGGATATGGGATGGTTGAATACCTACAGCTGGAAAAGCAGGAATTAAAAGCACCTTTCTTTTATTACATTTAATTGACTTTTGATGCATGTGAATATTTTAGATTTGATAGTAAACAAATAAAAAAGGCCTTTTTTAAATGGCAAACAAAAGCTGTAACATTGAATTTATTAAGAGATGTGGTTCGGTAAAATGTCCGCTGGTTAACTTTTTGAAATATAACGGTGTGGGTTAAACGAAAATAAAATTGTGCTGGTTTAAATTTTTTTCTATGCCTTTCCAAAAAAGAATTCATCTCTTCGTTTTGATCATCCCGGTTTTTTTCTTCTTTACCGGTTGTCACGCGCAAACCACTGAAAAAAGCCAAAACCTTGAGTTGGTTGAAAAGATCCCTTTGCCAAATGTAACAGGACGAATTGATCATCTTTCTTTTGATGATAAAAACAAAATAGTATTTGTCGCGGCATTGGGAAATAATACAATCGAAATAGTGGATTTACGACGGAAAAAAATAATCCATACGATTAAGAGTGTAAGCGAACCACAGGGTATAGTTTTTCTTCCACCAAATAAAAATATTGCTATTGCAAATGGTGGCAATGGAGCATTTGACTTGTTTGATTCCTCTTTTCATAAAAGAAATACAATCGCCTTGGGCAATGATGCAGATAATGTTCGTTATGATGCTTCTTCAGGTAAAATTTATGCCGGTTATGGTGAAGGTGGTATTGCTGTTATCGATGCAAAGAATTTCAGGCTTCTCAATCAAATCAAATTAACGGGCCACCCGGAATCTTTTCAAATAGACAAGGGTAAAAATCGATTGTATGTTAATGTTCCTGACGGAAGGCAAATTGATGTGATTGATCTTTCCCAAAATAAAGTGACAGAACAATGGAAATTGAATGAAGCAAGAGCGAATTTCCCGATGGCATTGGACGAAGCGCATCACCGCTTGTTCATTGGTTGCAGGCATCCTTCAAAACTACTCGTGTTCGACACACAAACCGGGAAAGTTGTTTCATATGTTGATATTGATGGAGACGCAGACGATGTTTTTTATGATTCTTCAAAGAAAGAGATTTTTGCCAGCTGCGGCAGTGGATACATTGATGTGATCACTCAAACGGGTGCAGACAATTATAAAAAAGGAGAGAGGCAAACTTCAGCACCCGGCGCAAGAACATCATTATTCATTCCCGGCCTGGCTTTGCTGATCGTTGCCGCACCGGCAAGCATGAATACTGATGCACAATTGATGGTGTATAAAATAAAATGAGCGATTTAATTATAGCCCGGAAAAACTCTTCGGCTTAGCCATCCGGTTACCCTTTCTGGTTGAGGTGCCAATAATCAATAATCTAATCATCCAATAATTCAATAATTCCGTTTTTTTCCCTGACTACAATCATCCAAAGCAATGACCACAGATATTTGAGGCCGGTTACTTATGCTTTTATTTTGTTCTGCGATAGAATTGGAAAAAGTAAAATATTGCAGGAATGAAAAGGCTTCTTTTGTTGATAACACTTTCAATAGCTGTTTGTGCAACATTCGGTCAGCAGGTAATTAGGACCACAAAATCTAAGTACCCGGCAAAAATCAAGACAACAGCGAACAATATCTCTCCTGCTTTTATGGTGGATGGCAAGATTGCTTTACATGCGCTCATGTCTATTAGTGATGCCCACATGGATAAACTTGAAGATGCCTTAAAAGTTTTTGCAACAACAGATGCTGCTCGTTCAGGCAATTGGGAAAAAATCCGCGCGCCTTTTACAGAATTAGCACGAATGAACGTTCCTGCAGTTTATTGGTTTGCACTGCCTGACGGTACGTATTGGACGCTCGACCAGGGTAAGGTAAACGCCAGGCTTTCAGACCGTAAATATTTCCCACACCTTCTGGCAGGTGAATCAGTAATGGGTGAATTGGTAGTGAGTCACTCCACAAGCCGCAACACGGCAATTATCGCCGTGCCGGTGCGGGGCGCAAACGATTCGATCATAGGAGCTTTGGGCTGTTCCGTGCACCTTGATAGTCTTAGCACCCTTGTTCGGCAAGAGCTGGGAGGACTTGGTAATGATCTGTTCTTCTATTCATTTGATGCAGAACCACTGGTGGCCTTGCACTCAGACCCAACAATCATTTTTATAGAGCCGATGAAGCAGGAAGACGAAGGATTGCAGCACGCATTTAAAGAAATGCTTGCAGGGGAAGAGGGAACGGTACATTATGTTTTCCGGGGTGTACGGCGAACAGTTCTCTATTGCAAGTCGCCGGTAACCGGGTGGTGGTATGGATTGGGGAAGATAGAGAATTGAGCAGATTTGCTATTTCTAATCCCTGTTATTTTTTCAACGAGCTACCTCCAAACCTCACAAGAGCTGTATGAAAACGTAAATGATTTTCATGATTGCTTAGCCTCTCCTACAGTCGAATTTTTTAAAAAAAGGAGGTTATTATGAATACAGAAGAATTACTGGAAAAAATTCC
>JBQCEG010000139.1:0-2579 GCA_051960475.1 Ginsengibacter sp. | reverse complement strand
AAATCAACTTCGTTTCTGATTCAAAATTATTGCCTCCGAATTCCAGTTCTTCATATAATGCAAAACCTATTGCATTTGCAGCCGGGTCGGCAATTTTCCATTTCCATTCATTGCTAAAAGAAATCTTCAGTTCCTGGTTCAAAGCATCGGAAGAAGTATCGGCATAATGGAAAAGTTCTGAATTTAAATAAAAGGAAGTTTGTACGTTCTTCCCTAATCCAACTTCAAACTCAAGTCTCTGATCCAGGTGTCTCCCAAAAATGTAAGGACTATAAAGGCCCTTTTTGCCGGCTGCTAAAGTATTTTGAAACTCAACGTCAAAGTCACCTTTGTTCAGGACATTCGTCTGATAAGTATAAGCGAATATTCTGTCCTGGGCGAAGGCTATCGTTTGAAACAAGAACAACATCACGCATAAGAAGATACACCGCATAACCTGAAATTTGCTGTTCAAAATTATTATATTTCACTTTTGCATGAACTTTTGCCCATTTGTACCTGTGGGCATTTCACAGAACCATAGCTGCAAAAAACACAGCAATCATTTTCTTTTGGCTTTAACCTGGTTTTACAACTTTTGCATTCATAAAAAAAGATGCACGCATTCAGGGGCATGGTTTCTTCATTTTGAAATCCGCAAACCGGGCAGGTAATTACTGATTGAAGTGTTAGACATTTTTCCATTATTGCAATTTAAAAAATGATCTTTATAATTGCGTTTCGATAGGTAAAAACCTCATTTTCCGGGTAATGAATCATCGGTATGTTTGTGATTAAGCGACACATTGGCAACATTCCATTCTATTCGCTCTTTAAACGAGTGTTTTCTTACCGGGCAATCACTTTTATAGCATAAGCGGCACTGAGAATAAAGACAGCCATCAAGATGGATAAACAATTCAACGCTTTCACCAAAGTTTTTACGGGTCATATTTTCCAACGCTTCCACTTCATCGTGTGCCTGTTTTACGGAGAAATAATAGGGAACTGTAAGGTGACAATCTAGGTGTAAAATGGCACCGTATTTAATAATCCTCAGATTGTGAAGATCAATCCAATTTTCTCTTCTACGCGCATTCAAATAGTTTACAACATCTGTTAATAAAGCCTCATCAGCTTCATCCATAATTCCTGCGAGAGACCGTCTTAATATTTTATATCCTGTAACTATGATGATCAGCGCAAAAATCAAAGCAACAACGCTGTCAATCCAGGCAAACCCGGTAATGAACAGCAAAACAAGGCCGACAACTACTCCCAACGTTGCATAAGTATCAGACTGCATATGTTTTCCTGTGGCAATAAGTACCAAGGTATTATTCTTCTTACCTTTCTTTATTGCTATATAACCGCCGAGGAAATTGATTACCGCAGTTGCTGCTACTAAGAAGATACCCGAATCAAGGTTTTGAAGTGTGTGAGGATGTTTAAGATTAAAGATCGCTTCGTATATAATAAAGAAACTCGAAATAATCATTAAAAATCCCTCGACAGCAGCTGAAACAAATTCGGCTTTCCCGTGCCCATATGGGTGGTTTTCATCTTTGGGAAGTGATGATAATTTAAGACTATACAGACTTATGAAGACAGCTATCACATTTATGGTATATTCCAAAGCGTCGGTAAGGATTGCAACAGAGTGAGTTAAATACCATGCGATAAGCTTTATTACAAAAAGCAAAGTAGTTAGCGCCGCCAGTTTTTTCTGAACTTTGAAATTCTCTTGTGTTCTATTCATTATGCCTTTCAAATATTGTTCTGCAATGGAAGTCTAATTTTTCCACAATATAACACGCTTGACGTACAATAACCATGCATCATTTGTACTTCCAACAACTTTTGAAAAGCCGTCAAATTGATTCCGTCATTCAATATAAACGAAACTGCAAAATGAAATCGATGGTCTTTGGAAGCATATTCAAATTCCAAACAAGTTGTGTCCGTTTGAATAATTTCCGAGTTTTCCTCGAAAAGTTCTTCCTTTTGTTTTCTCACCAAATTGAATTCGGTCAACTGCGGTAAGACATTTTAAGAATTTGCTGTTTTTCCATAAGCGTCCATTTTGAAACTTTGCACATTTCGCGACTACTAATATACCAATAACTCGACATGTCTCCACTCACTTCAATATTTAATAAAAAAAGTGAATGGAAAAATTTGGTATTTATAACCTTCAAAAGATCTTAAACTTTGGTGTGTCATTCGGCTTACACCTTTCAACAGAATTGAAAGATGGCTTTGATTATTCGAAAATATTTCAACTCGTTCCTGATTTTGATGCAGATTCCCGATCTAGTGAAAAACAAACAGGCGATTTTAGATGAAGTGAAAGATTTGTCTGTTGATGAAATTGCTGTTTTAATCAACTCCGTGAAAGATTCAGCGTTGATCACTTCTGATAAGGTCAAAGAAATCATCTCAATCGTTGTTAATATTTTGCAAGCGGTGGCGAAGCTGATTGGAATTTTCAAACAATAAAAGGAGATATTTTTTGAATCTAATTGAAAGGGTTAAATTTTTTAGCCCTTTTTTTGCACTTAAAAAATCATGACCAAATATAGAATCATAAAAACTGAAAT
>JBQCEG010000138.1:0-37802 GCA_051960475.1 Ginsengibacter sp. | reverse complement strand
ATTGCTCCAAGGTCTTTTTCTTTAATGCTTCATAATCGAAGGCTTCTTTTTTCTTTTCCATAAAAAAACTGTGTTTTAAAGTTCTGAAATCATTTTTGAACTTTGACACAGTTTATTTTACAGCCTCGAATTACTTGGTTTACCAGTGGACTAAAATTTATTTTGTTTTAAACAATTCACTTTTTGGAACCACTTTCACTTTGTCACCATCTTTCAGTGTTTTAGATACTACATCATAAGGTCCTGAAACAACTTCCTGTCCTTCTTTCAATCCATCGGTGATTTCAATGTAATTGATATCCTGGATGTCGGTTTTTACTTTTTGTTTTTTCACTTTACCATCAGCTTGCACTACGAATACCACCACGTCTAAATCGTTATCCATCGCATTGCCTACAGCAAGGTCATCGGTTGAGGCAGGATTATTCATTGCACTGTTTATCGCTGAATCACTTTTTTCTCTTGTGGTCACTGCGTTGATAGGGATTGACAAAACATTAGTGTGTGTTTTAGTCTGAATGTCAGCGCTGGCGCTCATTCCCGGCCGGAAAGGAAATTTCCTGTTTTTGCCCAAAAGATCTTTGTAAGAATCAGGATTCAAACGAATGTAAACTTTGTAGTTCGTAACATCTGTACTTGTGTTGGCCAGATCACTTTGGGTGGAGGCGCCGTTATTGCTGCTGGCGATTTGCGTAACAACGCCCGTGAATTTCCTATCGTTATAGGCATCTACTTCGATCACCGCACTGTCGCCCAGCCTTACTTTAGGAATATCATTTTCGCCCACATCAACGCGTACTTCAATTTTGCTCATATCTGCGATGCGCATCATTTCTGTTCCTGCCATCATCGAACTACCAACTACACGCTCTCCTTTTTTTACACTCAACAAAGAAACAACACCGTTCATTGGCGATCTTAAAGTCGCCAGGCTAAGATCTTTGTTTGCTTTTTGCAAAGCCGCTTCTGCACTTTGAACAGATGCCTGGCTTCCAATAACACCTTGTTTGGCTGCGTTCAAGTTGGCCAAAGCTGTTTTATACGCCGCATCAGCTGTGTTAAATTCATTTCTTGAAATTACTTTTTCATCATACAACTGCTTTTGCATGTCGTAGGTTTTTTTTGCCTGGTCGAGCTGTGCTTCAAGAGCGCCCAGCCCGGCTTTCGCATCTGCCAACTGTGCTTTTTGCTGGTTTACAATTGCTGCAGCCTGGTCTCTTTGCGTGTTGTAAATGTCACCGTAAATTTTAGCTACTACCTGTCCCTTTTTCACGCTGTCGCCTTCTTCAACATCAAGATCAACTATTTCTCCTGAAATATCCGGACTCAGCTTTACTTCTACTTCCGGGTATATTTTTCCACTTGCATTTACAGTTTCGACGATCGTACGCCTTTGCACTTTTTCTGCCGTTACTTTTATTCCTTCATTTTTCCCAAGAACGCCTGCCTTCTTCAATACCACCAATAACACAATCAGAACCACAAGCCCAATTATGATCCACTTGAGTTTTTTATTCATTTTATCTTATTTTCTTTTGATAGAATTCTTTTGTGAGAACATTAAAATTTAATGCTCCCGTTTTTATAATATTCAAGCACTTTCATTTTAAATACATAATCAAATTTGTTTACAGCATTTTGCAATTTGGCGGTAAACAAACTGTTTTCATTAGTGATCAGGTCGAGCGTTCTCAACATACCTGCCTGGTATCTTTTCAAAGCATAATCATAAGTCTTTTGCGCAGCATCAACAGCTTTTGAAGTTGAAGATAATTTTTGAATCGCCACTACTGCCTGGTTATATGCCTGGTAAACATCTTGTTTCAGAGTTTGATTGTCGAGCTCCTGCTGGTATTGGATATTTCTTACGTTGATCTTGGAACGTTGGTAAGCCGCTCTTGCCTGCCATCCGTTGAAGATTGGGATAGAAATATTGATACCGATTGCCTGCCCAAAGTTGTTGCTGAACTGGGTTCCAAAAGGATCGGAAGTGATGTAACCGTTTTTCGCGCCGTTTACATACAAAGGTTTTTGCACATCAATGTAACCGCCTGAATTATCGCTCACCACAAGGCCGCTCGGGGCGTAGCCGTTAAAAACCTGTGAGTATGTTGGTTGCCGGAAATATCCATAATTGGAATTGAGGTTGCCAAACGCAGAAATGGTCGGAAACAACGCGCCCTTCGCTGCAAGACTGTTCTTTTCGGCTGCTTTTAAATTGAATTTATTTTCCTGTTGCAACGGTTGGTTTTCAACTGCTGATGCATAAACATCTGCCGGTTGCAAATCGCCAATAGCCATTACCGGAATTTGTTCCAGTGGAGGTTCAGCAATATCAAATGAATCGGCAGGATTAAGGTTTAAATAAGATTGTAAAACATATTTTGACTGTGCAACATTTCCAACTGCAGAAATCAGATTGGCCGTGTCATTGGCAAGTTGTGATTCAATTTCTGTTGCATTGTATTCAGCAAGGCTTCCGGCATTTACCTGCTTTTGAACAATTTCCAATTGTGTTCTTGATTGCTGCACCTGCACCTCCGCAATCTTTTGCTGCTCACGCGCTAACAGAATTTGTAAATAAGAATTGGCGATGGTTAGAGAAATATCACTCTTTAATTTATCCGTAGCTGCTTTCGATGCCTCCACTGTCCATTGATTGGCCATAATTGTATTTCTTTTTGAAAACCAATTAAAAATATCTGCGCTCGACTGAAGATTAAAACCAACAGAAAAATAATTCTGGTTTTCCAAAATTCCGGAAGAAGGATTTTTGGATTTACCATAGCTCAATCCTTCATTGTTTGAAAAATTGAAACTCGGTATCTGCGAAAGTTTGCTTTGCTTGTAAGCAATACCGGCAAGCTCTGTTTGAAGCTCGCTTTGTTTTATCGAAATGTTATGATCCATCGCATATTGCACACACTCCAGCAAGGTCCATTTCTTTTGTGAAAAGGCTAAACCGGAAATGAAAATGGAAATAAACAGTAACTTAATTTTGATTGACATAAAACAAAAATAATCATTTGAGTGTATCAGGGAACAAGAGTTGGATAAGTGGTAAATAAAGCGATTTATAGTACGAAAGTTAGTTTTTCTGAAAAAATGGATGGCAAAAGTTAAGACTACTTTTTCATTCCCGCAAATCCTCTTTCAAGGTCTTCTATTAAATATTTTGCATCTTCCAGGCCAACATACATTCTCAATCTGCGATGATTTCTTTCCTCGGGATCGAAATCTTTTTCATCAATAGAAGCACAGCCCGGAATGATCAGCGATTCGTATCCTCCCCAGCTAACTGCTATTAAAATGCGTTGCAAACTTTCACAGAAATGTTCCACTTCTTTCAGTGAATCGGCTACCAGGTAAAATGAAAACAAACCTCCAGCACCTTTCATTTGTTTTTTTGCCATTTCAAATTGCGTGAAGCTTTCATCGAACGGATAAATCACTTCTTCCACTTCGGGGCGATTTTTTAGAAAACTTACCACTTCCTTTGTGGTCTCTGAAATGTGGGAAAGCCTTACTTGAAAAGTCCTTAAACCCCTCAACATCAACCAGGCATTGAAAGGAGAAATTCCTGCGCCAATGTTTAAATATTCACTGTGAAATATTTTTTTGATCAGCGCTTTTCTTCCGCAAAGAACGCCGGCAACTACATCGCTGTGGCCATTGATGTATTTGGTAGCACTTTGCAAAACAATGTCAATTCCAAAAGAAATGGGTTGCTGGTACAAAGGCGAGCAATAACTGTTGTCACAGATGGTAATGATATTTTTTGATTTCGCCAGTTTGGCAACCGCTTCTAAATCTTGCAGCTCAAAGCTCCAGCTGTTGGGCGTTTCAAGATAAATCAATATTGTATTTTCTTTAATGGCATTTTCAAAATTTTCAATTTTTGTTCCGTCAACATAAGTTACAGAAACATTGAATTTTGGTAAAATATCATTAAACATTTTTTCGGCCCACGTGTAGGGCTTTGCAACAGAAATAATATGATCGCCACTTTTCACATTTGCCAAAACTGAAGAAAAGATTGCGGCTGCTCCACTGCTGAACACAAGACAATCCTCAGCGCCATCCAAAGCAGCCAATTTTTCGGAAAGGATTTTTACAGTTGGGTTTAGCCCGCGACTGTAAAGATATCCCGCAGATTCATCCTTTAATACTTTTCGAAGTTCCGCTACTTTTTTAAAAGCAAAGTTGCTTGTTTGCATTATCGGAGGCGCAACTGCATTGAAATATTCTTCCCTTTTTTCTCCAAGCTCATTTAAAATTTCTGAGATAGTTTTTGGAGCCATAAAAGAATTTATTGAGGTTAATAACGATTGATTGTAAAGCAAATTTGGTAAGAAAGGTTGAAATGATTTGAAAGTTGAAAAAATAATTGTGATTTACATTTGTGCTTCCAATTTTTAATGATGAAAAAATACTTCGTAATACTTCTACTTTTTGCATCCTATACAAATGCTCAAACAATTACTGGCGTTGATTCACTGCCAATTAATGATAGCCAAAGAATTTCTGGAGTTGATTCTTCCCGGACCCTCGAAAATATAATTGTAAATGCCTACGATCAAAACAGGAGCTTGATTGATGTGGCAGCTCCTGTAAGTGTTACGACTCAAGCCCAGTTGAACAGGTTTGGCAATATGAGCATTTTACCTGGACTGAATATTTCACCGGGGGTGAGCATGGAAGAACGTTCCCCTGGCAGTTACCGTCTTAATATTCGTGGCAGTTCGTTACGTTCTCCTTTTGGTGTGCGGGATATAAAGATCTACCTCAATGACATTCCGCTTACTGATCCGACTGGCAATACTTATTTAAACCAATTGAGTTTTTACAATTTTAATTCTATCGAAATAATCAAAGGACCGGCAAGTAGTTTATATGGAGCGGGAATTGGCGGAGCAATGTTGATCCATACTTTACCAGCGAACTGGCATCCTGGGGTTTCTGTTGATTATACTACCGGCAGCTTTAATACCAATAGTATTAATGCGAATCTGAAAACTGGTAATGCCAATCGTGAAAATAATTTCAATTATTCTCATCAAACAAGTGATGGTTACCGCCAGCAGGCAAAGATGCACAGGGATATTGCTACCTGGGAAAGTTTGTTGAAGGTTAATGACAAACAAACTTTGCACGCTTATATGTCGTACAGTGATCTTTATTATGAAACACCCGGAGGTTTGACGCTCACTCAATTTAATGCCAATCCGAAACAAGCAAGGCCAGGCACGGGTTCACAACCGGGAGCAGTGGAAAACAAAGCAGCCATTTATCAAAAGATTTTTCTTGCTGGTTTTTCTAACGACTATAAATTGAATGATCACTGGACTAATACCACCTCTTTATACGGCACTTATGCGGATTTCATCAATCCGAATATCAGGGTTTATGAATTCAGGAAGGAGCCGCATTTCGGGGGCAGAAGTGTATTTGAATACAAAAAGGAAATTGGTAAAACGCGCTTTCAGCTTGATTTTGGAACCGAAGCACAGAAAGGGTTTTTTAATACACGTGATTTTGGCAACAACTTAGGTGTTGCCGATTCTATGGAAACTGATGATAATCTAAACAATTGGCAATATATGTTTTTTGCGCAGGCCGATTTTGAATTGCCACATGACTGGACGATTACAGCCGGCGTGAGTTTGAATAAATCTTCTATCGAAGATGTAAATCTTGCTGCAAAACCGTCAACCACTCAAAGGAGAGTCTTTAAAAATAAGTTCCCCCCTCATATTGCAGTGCTTAAACAGCTTGATAAAAATGTATCAGTTTATGGAAGTGTTTCCGGTGGATTTTCTCCTCCAACTGTTTCTGAGGTGCTTCGTTCCGATGGTAAATTTGGAACCAATCTGCAACCGGAAAATGGAATGGATTATGAACTGGGAATCAAAGGAACCGGATTGCAGAACAGACTATTTTTTGATGTCAGTGGATTTTTCTTCGATCTGAAAAACACGATCGTACAAAGGATAGATGCGAACAATGTTTATTATTACGTGAATGCCGGATCAACAAAACAAAAAGGCATTGAAACTTATGCGTCGTATCGTTTTATAGATGAACCGAAGCAGTTTATTAATTCTGCAAAAATATTTACCAGCTATGCATGGCATGATTTTCATTACGGAAGTTTTAAACAGGTGAATGATGATTTTTCAAACAACAAGATGCCGGGAGCTGCGCCAAATGTAGTAGTAGCAGGGCTTGACATGAATTCCAAACCCGGTGTTTATTTGAATGTTACGTATAATTTTACCGATAAGATTGCCTTGAACGATGCCAACACTGCTTATGCTTCCTCTTACAATCTTTTGGGTGCAAGACTTGGTTTTAAAAAAGAGTTGAGTAAGAAAATTGCTGCTGAAATTTTTGCCGCTGCAGATAATCTCTTTGATGCAAAATATAGTTTGGGGAATGACATCAACGCTTTTGGTGGACGTTATTATAATGCTGCACCCGGAAGGAATTATTTTGCGGGAGTTCGGTTGAATTTTATTGCAAAGTGATTTTTGATATTTTGTGTGGACAGTAAAAGAACAATTTCAAAAGATTTTTTTTCTCACAGGAAAGCCATACCGGTTGTCGCTTTGTGGCTTTATCCACATAAAGCTGAAACTTTCAATTTGAAAATGATTTTTATTGCATTTACATTTGCTGCGTAGACGGTTCCTGTATTAAAACCAGGATTAAAATGGGAATCCGGTTCAATTCCGGAGCTATCCCCGTAGCTGTAAGGTACGTGAATGGTTGATGGTTAAAAATTGTATTAGAATTTACCTTTTTCCATTCACCTTGTTGAATCTTCATACCACTGTCCGCTGAATGTGGATGGGAAGGTGTTCGACGAGAACCAAGCCAGAAGACCTGCCTTTTACAAATAAACAATTCAAAGCTTTCGGGAGAAAAGCGTGAAGTGTAAAAGCTGGAAGGCATTTATATTTCCCATTTTTAATCGAAGGCAGTCACAACAAAAATTTTCTGTAAAATGAAAAAAGGAATTTTTATTGCGGCTGCTGTTTTTTTCAGCAGTTATGCGCAGGCTCAAGATGACTCGGTAATAACCCTCAGCGAAGTAATCGTTACGGCCACCAAAGCGCCCATCAAACAAAGTGAAACGGGAAAAGTTGTCGATGTGATCACTCATGAACAATTGCAAAAAAGTGCTGGGAAATCACTTGGCGAAGTATTGAACAACCAGCCTGGATTGCAAATCAACGGAGCCGATAATAACCTCGGAACTAACCAGACTGTTTACCTGCAAGGTGCTTCTGCCGGAAACACGTTGATACTGCTTGATGGTGTTCCATTGTACGATGCTTCAGGGATAAGCAGTGAGTTTGACCTGAATAATTTCTCACTGGATAATATTGAACGGATTGAAATTTTAAAAGGCGCACAATCGACTTTATACGGCTCCGATGCCGTGGCCGGAGTGATAAATATCATTACCAAAAAATCAGGTGATAAACCTTTGAATGTAAGTGTGAACCTTTCTGCAGGAAGTTATCAAACTTACAAAGGTGCAGTTTCCTTAAGCGGAACTAACGGTAAAGGACAAACGTTTTTTGTTTCTTACGATAAAATTCAAAGCAAAGGTTTTTCTTCTGCCTATGATTCTACCGGGAAAAATAATTTTGACAAAGATGGTTTTCGACGTGATGTGCTTCATTTGAATTATACTTTTAAGCCGTTTAAAAAGACATCCTTCCGTTTGTTTGCGAAATACAACAACAATCATGCAGCCCTTGATGCCGGCGCTTTCCAGGATGATAAAGATTATACCAACCACAACAATAATCTGGTCTCAGGTTTGGTCATTGACCGGAAATTGAAAAATGGTTTTGTAAGGGCGCAATACAGTTTCAACCGGTTCAACAGAAATTTTTTGGATGATTCAACAGATGTTGGAGGTTATTCAAAATTTCAAAAAGGAAAATACAACGGAACTTCTCATTTTGCCGAGATCTACACCAGCCTTGATCTTTCCAAATATTTTGAATTGCTTGCAGGCGTTGATTATCGCCGCAACTCAAGCAGCCAGTTGTATATTTTTCTTCCTGATTATGGTTTTCCCTCATTACCAATTTCTGCTGATAGTGCCATCACAAAACAAGTGAGCACTTATGCTTCGCTCACATTCAAAAACAAAAAAGGATTTAATGTGGAAGCCGGCGGCCGCTGGAATTATCATAATATTTATGGAAGCAATTTCACTTATTCATTTAATCCCTACTTTTTGATTGATGAGAATTGGAAGTTGTTTGCCAACCTTTCATCCGGCTATCGTGTGCCTTCGATTTATCAACTCTTTTCAGAATTTGGAAATAAAGGATTAAAGCCTGAAGTGACTACGAGTTTTGAAGGCGGAGTGCAATACAGTTCAAAAAAAATAAAAGGAAGAATCAACTCATTTATTCGGCACGGCAAAGACGTTTTTTATTTTTACACTGATCCAAATACATATGCTTCAAAATACATCAATGCCGATCAGCAAAGGGATTATGGCTTTGAAGCCGAAGGATCGTGGCATTTTTCAAAAAAGATTTCTGCGTCATTCAATTATACTTTTACGGATGGCAAAATTGCTACTGAAAATGCTGACGGAAAAGACACTTCTTATTTTAATTTGTATAAAAGACCGAAGAATGTTTTGAATGTTTCAGTTGCTTACCAGCCACTGAAGAAATTATTTTTTTCCACAAATCTCAAAACCGTGAGTAAAGCTTTTGAGCCGCAATACGGGGGAGCAGACGCCGAATTGAAAGGATATTACACAATCGGTTTTTATGGCGATTATAAGTTGGATAAACGATTTACCCTATTTGCAGATATTCAGAATGTTACCAACCAAAAATATTTTGTAACGAGAGGATTTACAACGAAAGGATTTAACTGGGATGCAGGATTAAAAGCAGCATTTTAAAAACAGTTTGCACCTCGCACGGCTCTTGTTAAATTTGGATAAAAAAATCAATGCCGCAGATCGCTAACATTTCCGAGAAACAGTTACTGACGGTAACGTTTACCCTATTTGCCGTGATCGATATTTTAGGTTCCATACCCGTGTTGATTTCGCTGAAAGATAAGATGGGCGGACAGATACAATCTTTGCAGGCAACGATAGCTTCTGGGGCATTGATGCTTTTGTTTTTATTTGTTGGCGAACAATTTCTGAAACTGCTCGGCGTGGATGTTCAATCGTTCGCTGTGGCGGGGAGTTTGGTGATCTTTTTAATTGGTTTTGAAATGATCCTTGGTGTTGATTTTTTCAAACAGGACAACAATCCGAAGAGTGGAAGCATGGTTCCCATTGCTTTTCCACTGATTGCCGGGTCGGGAACGCTTACTACGATCATGTCATTAAAAGCCAACTATCATGATATCAATATTCTGATTGGTATTATGATCAATTTGATAATTATCTATGTTGTTTTAAGATCTTTGAATTGGATAGAAAAAGTATTGGGGCCGAGCGGTTTAATTGTGATCCGTAAATTTTTTGGCGTAATACTTTTAGCGATAGCCGTAAAAATATTTGCCAGCAATATTGCTTCTTTTGGTTCTTAGAAATGATTTTTGAGATTGATTAGTAAAGGAAGAAAAAGGGAGGATTTTTTTTCTTGAATGTTGAAAGAAAAGTTGTGGCCTCGCCAGGAATCGAACCTGGATCTGGAGCTTCGGAAACTCTTATACTATCCATTGTACTACGAGGCCGCTATTAGCTGCAATATTACTTTCAAAAAATTTAATGACAATGGGTAATCTTGAAAGGACCTCTTTCCCCCTTATAAGCTTTGTTTGATGAAATATTAATTTCATATCTTGTTGGAATGACAGATAAAGCCAAAATATTTTGTCAATTTAATTTTATTCACCCATTTCCGTCTGCCCAAAATTCAAACGGTTTTATTTTTACATACTTCCTTAATAATAGAATTATGAAAAACCTGTTACACCTTTTTTTCTTCCTAACTCCTTTGCTCTTTTATTCTTGCTCAGAAAGTGTGCCTTATGGGGATGCGATTGAAAACCCAAAAGATATTTTAAAAAATGGTTCTTGTTTTACTAATTATTGGATAAGAGCTATGGATTTATCAACCAACTTTGTAGGACTTGATCCTTCTTCAAAACAAATCCCAAAAGAAACTTTTTTACAACAGGTTGCAACGGGAAAATTCTTGCCTTTGAGGCTTTCATCAGATTCTGCCTCGAAGATTTATTACCGCCTTTATAAATTGGACACTATTGTAGATCCATATTTGCCTGCAATGCTGCGTAGCATTGGTGCGGTAGCTTATAAAGATTTTAAGTGGGAAGGGCTGCCATTGCCTGAAATTAATTACACAGATTTAAATGGCATAAAATTCAATTCGGATTTTATTAAGGGCAAAACGCTGGTCCTTGATTTCTGGTTCATTGGATGTACGGCTTGTGTAGAAGAATTCCCTGATCTAAATAAATTGAGAAATAAGTATGCCAATAGAAAAGATATAATTTTTGCCGCTGTTGCCTTTGACAAAGAAGCCTCTTTGCGCAAGTTTTTGAAGAAGACCAATCTTCAATTTGATGTAATTTCTGATACCTCTCGTTACCTCATTAAAAAATTAGACATTCAATCTTTTCCTAGTATAGTTGTGGTTAAAAATGGAAAAGTGGTAAAAATTTTGGACGACCAATATCATTGTCTTCCCGATTTAAAGATGATGCTAAGAAAAGAAGTGCAAGACCAGGATTTATGAGAAATGAACCGCTTATTTCATCCTCACATACTTTTCAATGTTCAGCCTTTCGGTTCCCGTGTTCGGAACTTTTTCAATCCCTCTTTGAATGAGTGTGTCGTTTTTTATGGTAACTGTAAAAGTGAAATCGTGTCCTTCCCATTCGCGTTCGAGACAATATTGAAGATGCTCAGTGTAACTACTGTCTTTTAAAGTATAACTTCCGCCGCCGGCATCAAAAGTTTTTGCAGAATCAGCAGCGCCTTTGGTATCATGGGTCAAAAAAGCAAAATGATCGTTGTTGATGATCTTAATAAATGAAACGCCTTTCGTGTAATCGGTAACGTTAGTATCGCCTTTCTCGATCAGGGTTCCTGAAATCAATTTCCAGGTGCCTTCGATTGGCAAAACGGTTGCAGTTTCTTTTGGTACTGTTGGATTATTGTCGTTAGATTCGCAGGCAGAGAAGAAGATTGCCGCAATTAAAAACCCCACTAAAATTTTCATCTGAAAATGATTTATTGTTTTGATTAAATACTTTAATTATTCCGTGGGTGTTTTCCAGGTAGCTAATTTACGTAATCTTCTTCATTTTCGTCTGTTCCTTACCGTTACAAAATAAAAATTTGAGAAATTATTTGTTCACTATTGAATTGGCTTATTTGCAACAGTCTTTTTCCCTTACAAATATGGATTTGAAAATTTTCCAGAAGAAATTGCCTATGGTTTGAAGTCTTGTCATTACTGTTGTTTTTAATCATTTTAAAATTACAACTTCAATTTTCGCTCAGCAAATCCCTTTCTTAAAAGCCAATTAAATATTCCCGATCTCGTAAATGGGGTCAACTTCAGTTCCAGCTTCCATTTCAAATACAGGATGAATAATGCCATCACGAACATCATAAACCCAGCCATGCAAATGTGGTAACTTATTCTGTTTCCAGGCTTTTTGAATAATGGAGGTTTTTGCAAGGTTCATCACTTGTTCCTGAACATTCAGTTTAGTAAGAAGACTCTTTTTTTCATCTTCTGTTTCGCAGGCGTCAATTTCTTCGCGATGAATCCGGTAAACATTTTTAATGTTCCAGATCCATTGATCGAGGAGCCCGTAACTTTTGTTCGACATTGCCGCAGCTATTCCGCCACAATTGTGGTGTCCACAAACAATTACATGTCTTACTTTCAAGTTTTCAACCGCAAATTGCAACACGCTTAACAAGTTCAAATCCGTTGGAACTACGAGGTTGGAAATGTTGCGATGCACAAAAATTTCTCCCGGGTGAGTGCCTGTAATTCTATCTGCGGGTACGCGGCTATCGCTGCAGCCAATCCACAAAACTTCAGGCGACTGAAGCGCCGCTAATCTTGAAAAATATTCCGGGTCCAATTCCACCTGCGAAGAGGCCCACTCTTTATTGTTGTTTAAAAGTTTTTTGTATGCTTCCACTTTTTTGAATTAAAAATTACGAGTTAAGAATTAAAAATTATATCACAATCAATTGAAATTTTTTCTTTTGCCAATTGCCGATTGCCAATTGCAAATTACATATTCAGCCCACCACAAACGCTAATCACCTGGCCGGTAACGTACGAACTCAAATCACTTGCGAGGAAAAGAGTAACATTGGCAATTTCATCAGTACTGCCAAATCTTCCCAAAGGAATTTTTTCCAGGAACGCTTTTCCTGCATCTCCTTCTTTTAAATAATGCGTCATATCTGTTTCAACAAATCCCGGTGCGATGGCATTGCAACGGATATTCCTGCTGCCCAGTTCGGCAGCCACCGATTTTGTAAATCCAATGATACCTGCTTTGCTCGCCGCATAACTGCTTTGCCCTGCATTTCCTTTCATGCCGATAATAGAGCTCATATTGATAATGCTTCCCTTGCGTGCTTTCATCATTGGGCGAATCACCTGTTTAGTCATATTGAAAACACTTTTCAAATTGGTGGCCATTACTTCGTCCCATTGGTCTGGCGACAAGCGAAGTAATAAATTGTCTTTTGAAATGCCGGCATTGTTGACCAAAATTTCTACTGTTCCAAAATCTTTGAGCATTTCATTCACCACCTTTTCACAATCAGAAAAATCAGCGGCATTGCTTTTATAAGCTTTCGCTTTTACGCCTAATGGTTGAACTTTTTCTTCCAAAGCTTTGGCTTTTGCATCACTGCTCACATAAGTAAATGCAATGTTGGCGCCACTTTCAGCCAGTTTTAAAACAATTCCTTCACCGATTCCCCGGCTGCCACCTGTGACGATAGCCACTTTGTTTTCAAGCATTTTCATATATAAATTTTGGGGCTAAAATTAAGGCTTAGAATTTTAATGTGATAAACCAACCTGGTTGTTATTAAAATCGATTTTTCAAAAATCACGAAAGCACAATTTTTATTGTCAATTTTTTTCTGTCTCGTCTGTTAATGTCAAAAAGAAAAAGCTGCAATGTTTTATCTTTACAATCTAAAATCTTTTGCTATGTCTCCCTTCGATTTATCACTGCCCGTTGCCATTGGCAGCGACCATGCGGGCTTCAATTATAAAGAAGCAATCATTTCATTTCTCGATGGTAAAAATGTTGCATGGAAAGATTTTGGAACTTATTCGGCAGAATCAGTCGATTATCCTGATTTTGCACATCCTGTGGCTGATGCAGTTGAAAGCGGAGAGGTAGCTTTTGGTATTTTGATTTGCGGAAGTGCCAACGGCGTAGCCATTACAGCGAATAAACATCAGCAGATAAGAGCAGCCGTTTGCTGGGGAGAAGAATTGGCTGAACTGGCACGCAAACACAATGACGCAAATGTAATTTGTATTCCTGCAAGATTTGTAAGGGAAAGCGAAGTAGAGAAAATGCTGGAGATATTCATCCACACCGATTTTGAAGGTGGACGTCATGAGACTAGAGTGAACAAGATCGCCTGCTGCTAAATTATTTTTTACTCAGCACTTCTTTGTTTTTTTTCAGATTTTTATCGGTAAGAGCAATTGGTCCGAATGGTCCGAGTTTGTGTTGGTTTTCAGAAAAGGTGTCAGCATATGGACCGAAAGGATAATCAATTGGTTTCGCAGAAATATCCGGCCAATCTTTATCAATGCTTTTGAATGAAGGCCGCGGCATTGAGTTAACATAAGCAGCCACATCCCACGCCTGCGCATCACTCAGAAAAGGCCTTTTATAAGTTGTTCCGTAAGGCATATTGTTTTTTACAAATCCTGCCAGGTTAGTAAGTTGGTACAGCCCTGCTCCATTGTTATAACTGTTTTTACCCCATAGTGGTGGGTATAAATATTCCCTTCCGTCATCCATTAGTTTTCCCTCCCCTTTTTGCCCGTGACATGCACTGCACTGTGCAAGAAAAATTACCTTTCCATTTGCTGTATCTGCAGCACGGTTTAAATAAGCAAGTTTTTCTGTTGATGTACCAAACTTATTTTTTACCTCATCTTTATTTTTTCCCATCCAGTTAATGTAAGCGATCATTGCTTTCATTTCCCTGCTTGAGTCGCTTAACTTTTCGCCATTTAAACTTCGCTCGAAACAGCCGTCGATACGTTGAACCAAATCAACAAGTGAATTGTTCCTTTTTTTAAATTGAGGATAACTGGAGGCCGTAACCGAAAAATTATTGGCAAAAAGAGTAGTTCCTCCATTGATGTGGCAATTGTCACAATTCATGCCGTTTGAAATTTGAGCAACACTTCCTTTAGGTCCTAAATATCTTGAAGTGTGAACAATAAGTTCGCGTCCGTAACGTATCAAATTTCCTGCAGTATCATTCGACAATTCTGAAGTATCAGGAGGATTCCAGGTTTTGCTTTTTGTAGTAAAGGAATATTTAGCGGTATTTTTTATTTTACTCTTCTTTGGCAAAAGGAGAAACGCCAAAAGAATGCAGATAAAAAATACCGCTGTTATTATCCAAAATGTTTTTCTGCTCATCGTAGCTGTCAAAATTAAAACCTAAGCGCCATTACAATAATTGCAACCATGTTCCTGAGCCCTGTTTATGCCCCAAACACCGGATGGCAATAATTGAACGCCGGGAATGACTGCAGCCAACATTTCCTTATGAACTTCATCAGGATCTGCATTCATTTGCTTGGCAATGACGTGGCTGTTTACCAAAAGAGCAACTGAGCAAATGCCGAACATAACACCATCGTCCATCAACTGATTAATACCGATCGGCACATTTCCTATTCCCGGAACAGAAAAATCATTCTCGGCGGGGTTATAGAAAATATTACGGGCAGCAGGTGATCCGGTTTTGGGATCATTGATCTTTGCCATATCGCCGAGTTTGTATTTCTCCCACACACTGTCATTCAAACCATAAGGAATGGCCTCGTGCCTCAGGATCACAACAGCGGTGCAATCTTTGGGATCAGAACCTGTCTGCTGATTGGTCATGAGAAAAACCCGTGGCCATGCCATAGGCATAATTCCATCTGGTACTGTCGCATCGAAAACCATGCGGTGTTTGCCTTTGATCTTTTTAAACCATTCTTCCGGATCTTCAGCAGGGGTAAAAATTTGTTTTGAATGCGCGGCAAGTTTTGCCGGAAAAGATAAAGACGCCATCGTTAAAGCTCCGGCGCCCATCGCCAGCGTTCCCAGAAAATTGCGCCGGTTGGTGGATGTTTTGTTGTCCTGTACTTTCATAATTGTAATATTAAAAGGTGAAAAATTCAGAATAAAAACCTCACAAAGCCGAATTACTTCGACATCAAAATGTGTAGCTGAAAATCAGGATCACCTCGCAAATAAGACAATTGTTGTAGTAAATAAGGGAACCTAAACTTTTAATCAGGAAGTTAATATCAGGCAATTGTTCCCCTCGGTAAAGTTTTCTAATGGGGTAGTGGATTTGAAAGTGCTGAAGGCAAAATTAAAAAAAGTTATTACAACACCAATTCTGTTTTATTGCATTTTATTTTAACGCTCAATACCCGGAATCACTGGTAAACTTTCATTTCCGTTTTCATTAACCGATTCAACCGCAAAAAAATAATTATCCTTTGAATATGGAACAGAAATGGAATTTTGATCAGTAAAAATTTTCTTTTGCCACATCGCAGCAGAGGTTTCTCTGATCAATAAATAATATCCTTTTGCTTTACCATTTTCTGGTGCTTTCCATGAAAGCGATGAAGAATTAGATAATCCCCTTACTTTAATTTTTACATCCTGCGGAACTGAAGGCGCTTTGGCGAGGTTGGCCAAATTAGCAAGGTTCAGCGCAGTATTTTTTCTCAGGTATTCAAAATCCATAAATTTTGGAAGATCACCAAATTCAATTCCGTTTTCTTTTCTCACGTCCTGGTGCTGTTGATTGAAGTTTTCATTCATCTCGGTGATCCTGACAGCGGTAAAACCATTTTTTAAATAGGGAAGATGATCGCCGCCGCGCAAAAAACGATCGGTTCGGTAAACCAAAACCACTTGTAAATGATCAACATAACGTTCTCCTATTTCCTTGATGTAACGTGCAAGTTCCCTGGATTTACTGTCGTTCTCCAATCCTAATGCGCGGATTTTTGCAATCTCCTTTTCAGTTGCATCCATTGGAATTCCTTCACTGAACACGCGCACTTTCGTATTGTTGACAATGTTGGTTTCATTGCTGTTGTTGCTGCCAATAATGTCATTGTTTAAAACTGCAGTAATGTCCCAATTTTCCTTTTTGGCTTTGTTGGCCATGAAAGTTGAACCGTACAATCCTTGCTCTTCGCCGCTTACAGCTACAAAAATAATCGTTGCAGGAAAAGAATGGTGGCTCATGATCCTGGCGCATTCCATAACAGCCGCTGTTCCGCTTCCATCGTCATTCGCACCGGGCGCATCACCCGTACTGTCCATTACATCCGAACGTCTTGAATCCAAATGGCCGCTGATAATAAAAATCCTGTGATCGTTAGGATCTGTTCCCTTTAAGGTTGCCATTACGTTTCCCAAAAGAATTTTTCTGTTAATACGCGAACCCGCATCGATAGTAGTGGTGTCAATGACCGCGCTCAATCTACCTTGCGAATTTTTTGCAAACTCGTTGAACTTTTTGAGAACCCAGTTTCTTGCAGCGCCAATTCCTTTTTCAGAACTTGTCTGATTGCTGAGCGTACTTCTCGTTCCGAATGATACTAAAGTGTTGATGTAAGATTGAAGGGAATCTGCAGAGACCTCTTTTACCATTTTTTCAATTTCCGGATCGCGGTTGATGATTGTTTGGGAATAAGAAAGATTAAAGAAAGAAATAAGTAAGATGAAGAGAAATAACTTCATAGAAAGCAATTTTTAAGAAATTTAATCTGATGGTCCTTGACTAAAGTACAACCAATTTAGGATTAGAAATTTTTTTGCTATTCAAGTAAACAAATAAATCGATTAGAATTTAATCTTACAGCAATCTTTTGCCTTCCTCAAAAATCATCTGCCTAAAAAAAATTAATTTTGCACAAAAATTTTAAAGATGAGTAAAGGACCGGTTTCGCAATTTATAGAACACAATTATCGCCATTTTAATGCCGCTGCTTTGATGGACGCAGCTAAAGGATATGAAGCACATTTGAACGAAGGAGGAAAAATGTTGGTTTCGCTCGCAGGCGCGATGAGTACTGCAGAATTGGGAATTTCATTTGCAGAAATGATCAGGCAGGATAAAGTGGCAATCATCAGTTGCACCGGCGCTAACCTTGAAGAAGATATTATGAATCTTGTGGCGCACACTCATTATAAACGCGTTCCTGAATACCGTCATTTAACACCGAAGGAAGAATGGGATCTTTTGGAAAATCATTATAACCGGGTAACCGATACTTGCATTCCTGAAGAAGAAGCTTTCAGAAGATTGCAAAAGCATATTTTTAAAATCTGGAAAGATGCTGAAAATGCAGGAGAGAGATATTTTCCGCATGAATACATGTACAAAATGTTGTTGAGCGGTGTTCTGGAACAATATTACGAGATCGATCCAAAGAACAGTTGGATGCTCGCAGCGGCTCAAAAAAATATTCCCATCGTAGTGCCCGGATGGGAAGACAGCACGATGGGAAATATTTTTGCTTCTTATGTAATCAAAGGGGAATTGAAAGCAAGCACGATGAAAAGCGGCATCGAATACATGACGCAACTTACTGAATGGTATCGCGAATTGTCAACAGGAAAAGGGCTTGGATTTTTCCAGATCGGCGGCGGAATTGCGGGCGATTTCCCGATCTGCGTAGTGCCGATGATGTACCAGGACCTTGAATGGAAAGACGTTCCTTTTTGGAGTTATTTCTGCCAGATCTCTGATTCAACAACATCTTACGGATCTTATTCAGGAGCCGTTCCAAACGAAAAAATTACCTGGGGAAAATTGGATGTGAATACGCCTAAATTTATTGTTGAAAGTGATGCAACGATTGTAGCGCCACTGATATTTGCCTGGATTTTAGGGCTTTAATTAGCTAATTAGCTAATTAGCCAATCAGCTAATTAAAAACAATGTTTGCCAAAAAAAATTTTTCACCGCAACAGGTTGGTATTGTTACCGCTTTGCCCATAAGCGCTTTGGCAGCATTTGTCTTTTATTTATATACTGAAAAATGGGAACCTGCGCTTTTGATCTTTGCCGGGTTGTTTCTGGTTGCTTATTTGGTTATTTATTTGAGTGTCAAAAGATTTGTTTATCGAAAGATAAAACTGATCTACAAACTCATTTCTCAAACGAAAGCAAGCAAAAAGGAAGAGTTTTATTATAAGAACATTTTGCCCCAAACTTCAATTGAAGAAGTAAGTGAAGATGTGGAAGAATGGGCGGTTCAGCACAGGGAAGAACTGGAGGTTTTGCGAAAGAACGAAGTGTACCGGAAAGAGTTTTTGCTTAATCTTTCCCATGAATTAAAGACACCAATTTTTGCCATCCAGGGATATGTGGATACGCTGCTGAATGGAGCAATTAACAACCATGAAGTGAATAAAAAGTTTTTGGAAAATGCTTCCAAAAATGTGGATCGGCTGGTGAACTTACTTTCTGATCTTGACCAGATCACCAAATTGGAAAGTGGCGAATTAATGCTGTTGAAAGAGAATTTTGTGATCCAGGATCTGATCAAAGAAGTGTTTGAAACCCTGTCAATAAAGACCCGTGAAAATAACATCAAATGCATGATCAAACCAGGCTGCGAAGCGCCATTGACAGTTTATGCAGATAAAGAAAAAATAAGAATGGTGCTTATAAACCTGGTAGATAATGCGATCAAATACGGAAAGCCAAACGGTACCATTGAAGCCAGCGCTTATAAAGTAGAAGGAAAAAAAATATTGGTAGAAATCACTGACAATGGCTACGGAATTGGAGAGGAACATTTGTCAAGAATTTTTGAAAGATTTTATCGCACCGATCTTGCCCGTGCGCGAAAGGCTGGTGGTAGTGGACTTGGTTTGTCAATTGTAAAACACATTATTGAAGCCCATGGAAATACAATTCATGTGAGGAGTAAAATTGACGTAGGCACTACCTTTGGATTTTTATTGCCTTCTGCAAAACCTGTTGTCAATACCAAGCAAATCTTTCCTTCCGGTAAACAATCACCCCGCCTGAATGATGCTTCTGGAGAGAATAATTGAGTTTTTCTTTTATCAGCAAAAAATTATAGAGATTTTCTAAACAGCCATTTTCCCATTTCTTTGAAAGTTACTTTTTTACCATACAACAAAATGCCTGTCCTGTAAATCTTTGCAGCGAGCATAGTTGTGAGGATAAATCCTGCCACAAGCGAGATCATGGAAACGGCAATCTGCCATGCCGGAACATTTCCTGATGGGATCCTCGCCATCATTACGATAGGCGAAGAAAGTGGAATCATGCTTCCCCAAACGGCAATCGGTGCATCCGGTTTTCCAACGGCTGTTGACATGATCACAAAAGAAAGAATGATGGGCATAGTGATCGGCAGCATCAAAGATTGCGCTTCCTGCGGATCTTCATTTACCACACTTCCGACGGCGGCAAATAATGAGGCATAAAAAAGATAACCGGCGATAAAATAAAACAGGAAGCAAGGTATGATCAATCCCCAATTGGCTGAAAGAAATGTGCTTTTTGCATTCATGAAATTAGCTGCTGCCCCACTGTTTGCGGAAGCGGCCATTGTTGTATTGATGGCTTGCGCGTGATGTAAAGCTTCTGAAGAAAAGATAGAGGTGCTGATCGATGATAACAGAAGAATGAGCACAAGCCAAATCAATAATTGAGTAAGTCCTACAGCAGCAATGCCTAAAATTTTGCCGATCATCAACTGAAAAGGCCTAACCGAACTAATAATCACTTCCGCAATCCGGTTCATCTTTTCTTCCATCACACCGCGCATTACGGCCGCGCCATAAATAAACAAAGTCATATAAATCAAAATGCCGCTGCCATAGCCTATTCCATAAGAAAGACCAGAGTTGGTTTGTTCAGTTTTGCTGCCTTGTTTTACAACTGTTCTGAATTGGTATTGTTCTTCTTCATTTACTTTATTGATCGAATCGAGCAATTTTTTGTCAATATGATTTCTCAAAAATGCTTCATTCCTTATTGCATTATCAATCTGGTCTTTCACTTTTTCCTCGGCATCTAATCCCAATTGTTTGGTTGAGATCAAAGCGATGGAATCATTGCCCGATTCATAATCGGAAGGAATCTTCAAAAGGGCAGAATATCCTTTTTCCTTAAAATTATTTTCATTTACGTCAGAAGGATAATCATACCGAATCAGGTTGTCACTTTGAAAACTGTTCCTGAAAATGCCGTTGCTGTCGATGACGGCGATATGCTGCTTTTCGTGACTGGTTACTGAAAAATAAGCGGAAGCAAAAATGAACCCGATAAAAAATAGTGGAAGTAAAATTGTTGATAGAATGAACGTCCTGTTCCTGACCCTTGTCAGGTATTCTCTTTTTATGACCAACCAAATTTTATTCATTGCAATTAGATTATTAATGTTCAATTGTTGCAGATGCTTTTTCACTCCTGAGTTCCTGCACCTGCCTTATAAAAATTTCGTTCAACGAAGGAAGCACTTCATTAAAAGAAATGATAGATGCCTGGTGATTTAAAAGTTCTTGCAACACGTCCGAAGGTTTTTTGTTATCATTGATCTTTACATTGAGGAAATTGCCTTTGGAACTTACTACCTCAAAAGAATTACCTGTAAATTCTTCAGGCAATTGTTCAAAACCTACTTTAAAAATGTGTTCTTTAAAATCGTCTTTAACCTGGCTCACACTTCCGTCAAGAATTTTTTTGCCTTTATTCACAAGTACAATGTGATCGCAAATTTCTTCTACCTGTTCCATCCTGTGTGTGCTGAAAATGATCGTTGTACCAGTTTTAGCAAGTTTAAAAATTTCGTCTTTAATCAAATTGCTGTTTACAGGATCGAGGCCGCTGAAAGGTTCATCCAGGATCAACAATTTTGGATGATGAAGAACAGTTGTAACGAATTGCAATTTTTGTCCCATTCCTTTACTGAGGTCGTTAACTTTTTTATTCCACCAACCCTGCATTTCAAATTTTATAAACCATTCTTTCAGGCTTTTCATAGCTTCACGGCGGCTCAAACCCTTTAGCTGGGCGAGATACAAAGCTTGTTCGCCCACTTTCATTTTTTTATAAAGTCCTCTTTCTTCGGGCATGTAACCAATTTTCGGAATATCTTCAGTCGGTACAAATTTTTTTCCTTCAAAATATATTTGTCCACTGTCGGGATAAAAAATGCCGGTGATCATCCTGAGCAAAGTTGTTTTACCAGCTCCATTTGGACCGAGCAAACCAAAAATGCTTCCCTCAGGTATTGAAAAGCTGATGTCATCTACCGCCTTCTGAGTGGCATAATATTTTTTCAGGTTTTGTAATTCCAGTATTGCCATTGCAGTTTTTTGAATTGAATTATTTTCCCTTTAGCGTTCACGAAGATATTAAAGGAGGAGAAAGCCTCATAATTTATAGGCAAAGATTTTTATAAGCGGCAAATCATAGTACACAAATAAAAAGAGAAAAATTTTATTTTACTTCCCGGCTGCAGCCTGCGTCACTCTTTCGCCATCCATTGCGGCGCTCACAATTCCGCCGGCATAACCTGCACCTTCGCCGCAGGGAAATAAATTTTTTATTTGCGGATGATGAAGTGAAGTTTTATCACGTGGTATTCTTACGGGTGAAGAAGTGCGGCTTTCTGTGGCGACCAAAACCGCTTCATTTGTAAAATATCCGCTGCGTGAATATTGAGGCGGAATTTTTTTATTAAAAAGCCGGAAAGCGGTTTTCAAACGTTCGTTTATGAAAGGAGGCAAAACTTCCGAAAGCATCGCAGATTCAATACTTGGCAGGTAAGAACATTTTGGCAATGAATTCGAGATTTTATTTTCAGTGAAATCAATCATTCGTTGCGCGGGCGCTACAAATTTTCCTCCGCCTGCAGCAAAAGCTTTTTGTTCAATTAACTTCTGGAATTCCATCATCATTAATGGAGAATCCTTCGTTCGCGATTGCTCATTGCTCATTAATTTTTTCACGTCCTCAATTTCCAGCTGCACCACTATTCCGCTGTTGGCAAAAGGATTGTTTCTTTTAGATGGGCTCCAGCCATTTACAACCAATTCATTTTCATTTGTTGAGGCAGGCGCAATAATTCCACCGGGACACATGCAAAATGAAAAAACGCCCCTGCCTTTTACTTGTTCAACAAGACTGTAGGAAGCAGGAGGAAGGAATTTTTTCTCAGGATTATTGGTTCCGTATTGGATTGAATTGATGAGTTCCTGGGGATGTTCAATTCTTACACCGAGCGCAAATGGTTTTGCCTCGATTTCAATATTTTTCCTGTGCAATAATTCAAAAATATCACGGGCAGAATGACCTGTTGCGAGTATGAATGAATCGGCATACAAAATATCCGAATCTGCAGTTTTTACGGCAGTAATTTCTCCCTTATCAATAATTAAATCAATTACTTTTTTTTCAAAATGAAATTCACCACCACAATCTAAAATGCGTTTACGCATTCCCGTTATAATTGATGGCAATTTGTTGGTCCCAATATGCGGATGTGCTTCGTATAAAATATTTTCATCAGCCCCAAAATGAACAAACAAATTAAGTATGTGCTGAACATCTCCTCTTTTCGAACTACGCGTGTATAACTTCCCATCACTGTAAGTGCCTGCGCCTCCTTCACCAAAACAATAATTGCTTTCAGGATTAATAATTCCCTGTTTGTTTAATGCCGCCAAATCTCTGCGACGCGCTCTCACTTCTTTTCCTCTTTCTACGATGATTGGTTTTACACCTAGCTCCAGCAACTTTAAAGCAGCAAAAATTCCTGCAGGTCCGCCGCCAATAATCAGCACTTTTTGCGAAGCCTTTTTTACATCTTTAAAAAAGAAGGCTGATGGAATTCTTTTTTGAAAAGGTTCATTAATAAACACACGAAGTTGTAGGTTGATCCAAACATTTTTTCCCCTCGCGTCGATGGATTTTTTGAGGATTTGGTATCCTCTTATAGAACTTGTTGTTGAATGGCAAGCAGCTGAAACCCTTGACAGAAGTATGTTTTCGTCGGCTGCTTCTGAAGGCAGCAGCCGTAAAGAAACTGTTTGTTGCATGATTGAAGTGCCGGGTTTTTATCCAGGTAACTTTATTGAATTAAAAAGGAAGATCGTCAATAGCTTCTTCAGAAGAAGAAGTAAAAGTATCCAGCGGTTCAAAATATTCATTGTCTGAATCAGAACCAGATCCAGGTTTCAAAATTTGTTCTACTCGCCATGCGTCCAGGTTGTTGAAGTAAGAAGTGCGTCCGTCTTTTTCCCACTTGCTTCCTTTGATGTTGAAATGCACTTTTATTTCATCTCCCACATTTACGCGATCAATAATGCCGGTTCTATCCTGCACACACTGAAACTTTATATAATTGGTAATTGTTTTCCCGTTGATGTCGTCAGATTTCTCCACCACAAACTCCCGCGTTTTAAAAGATTCCGTTTTTTGGGTGGTATCAAATTTTACAAGCAATTTGCCTGTTAATTCATAACTCATGATAATTTCTAATTTTTATTAAAGGTAAATTCATTGGCGGTAAAGATGATGTATTGATTCAGAATATCAAAAAATGTTTTGCACATTTAAATAAAAATTCTAAAAATATTTTTTTCAACATTTTTGATGGTAAAAAATGATTTTAAAATCCACAAAAAAAATCCACATTCGTGGTTTAATTCAATGCTGTATTGCCTTTTAAATTCCGCGGCAATTTGCGAAAAAAAATTCTTTCATTTTCGAAAAAAGAAAAATCATTTTTATTGTCAAAAAAGGAAGAATAAAAAATTTTTTTTTCAACAAATTCTTTTGATATTCGCTTTGTTGTTGATGGAAATTTATACAAATATTTTTTTGTAAAAATTTTCAATAATCCCACAGAAGACCTTTTTCTAAAACATATAAAACGGCTTAAGGAAAATAATGGATAATGCTTGCGAAACAGTTTGGAGTAATTGTCTCAATATTATAAAGGATATAGTTGAGTGGCAACATTACAAAACCTGGTTCGAGCCAATCAAACCTGTGCTGCTTAAAGAGAACGTATTGACAATTCAGGTTCCCAGTCAATTTTTTTATGAGTATATTGAGGAACATTATGTAAACCTGCTGGCCAAGACACTGAAAAGGGAATTGGGGAAAAATGCAAGGCTTGAATACCGGATCATGATGGACAGCGGCAACAGCAAGAACAAGCCGGTGACGATGGATGTGCCCGGAAATGGTTATAAATCTTATTCAAACAATGAAATGGATTTTCCGTTAGTCATAACCAATCCTGTTAAGAACCCGTTTGTGATCCCGGGCCTTAAAAAGATGCAGATTGATCCGCAGCTAAATCCATCTTACACTTTTGATTCTTATATTGAAGGTAATTGTAACCGCGTAGCGCGCCGTGCCGGAAAAACTGTTGCAGAGAAACCCGGTTCTACTTCTTTTAATCCTTTGGTGATTTATGGAGGCGTTGGTTTGGGTAAAACCCATCTTGCGCAGGCAATTGGAAACGAAGTAAAAAAGCAACATAACAATAAGGTTGTTTTATACGTAAGCTCTGAAAAATTTATCAACCAGTTTGTAGATCACGGGCGCAACAATGCCATCAATGATTTTATACATTTCTATCAACTTATCGATGTGCTGATCATTGATGATGTTCAGTTTTTTAGTCGCGCCGAAAAATCTCAGGATGCATTTTTTGCCATCTTTAATCATTTGCATCAAAGCGGCAAACAGTTGGTGTTGACAACTGATAAACCGCCAAAAGATTTGGAAGGAGTTCAGGAAAGATTGCTTAGCCGTTTCCGTTGGGGGTTGAGTGCCGATTTGCAGGTGCCGGATTACGAGACCAAGATCGAGATACTCGAAAGGAAAATGAAAAATGACGGTCTTGACATGCCAAAAGAAGTGGTGAAATACATAGCTTATAATATTCAAAATAATATTCGCGAACTCGAAGGCGCTTTGATCAGCCTGTTGGCACAATCTTCGCTTAATAAAAGGGAAATTGACCTTGAGTTGGCTAAAAAAGTTTTAAGGAATTTCATTAAATCTTCTTCCAAAGAGATCACGATCGATACCATCCAGAAAATGGTGTGCGATTATTTTGATGTGCCTTATGAAAAACTTCTTCAAAAAACCCGCAAGCGCGAAATAGTGCAAGCACGGCAGATTACGATGTTTCTTGCAAAAGCTTTCACCAAAAATTCCTTAAAGACAATAGGCGAGCATTTCGGAGGACGCGATCATACAACGGTGATCCACAGTTGCCAAACCGTGAAAGACCTGATGGACACTGATGTTTTGTTTAAAGAAAGTGTAATTGAATTGCAACAAAAAGTTCAACTGGCTGCGATGTAAATTTCTTACCAAACTGATACCTGCTAAAACTATTATGGTTCCTCAGAAAAATAAAAATTTCTTTTTTGTTTGTTTACTGCCGAACCATTTTTAAAAACATTGTTCAAAATTGCTAATATAAAATCTAAAATTATGATGCCTAAAAAAATGGTAGCATGTGTGTTTTTTTTGTTTGCTACCGGCCTTTCCTTTGCACAGACGAAGAAAGAAAACACTACGGTAAAGATCAATATCGAACGTGATACCGTTATTAATTATAAAAAGCCACAAACATCAGTAACCGAAGGGTCGGTGACTGTTGAAGGAAAACGAATTAATTATAACGCAGTGGCCGGGACTTTGGTGCTTAAAAATAGCCTTGATACACCAACCTTAAGCATGTCCTATGTTGCTTATTTCAAAAATGACGAAAAAGATAATGCTCAACGACCAATTACATTTATTTATAACGGAGGTCCCGGAAGCTCTACTATCTGGCTGCATATGGGAGCATGGGGCCCTGAAAGAGTTTTTATCAACGATACTTCAAGGACAAAAGCGCCCTATAAAACGGTAAATAATGATTACAGTTTACTCGATGTGAGTGACCTGGTTTTTATTGATGCTCCAGGCACCGGTTTTGGCGAAGTGATCACCAAAGCAAGAGGCGGCGCGGGTGACAGGAAAGACTTTTTTGGTATTGATGAAGATGGCCGCACGTTTCGTGACTTTATCATACAGTTTCTCAATCAATACAACCGCTGGAACTCGCCAAAATATTTGTTTGGTGAAAGCTATGGAACATTCAGATCGGCGGTGCTGGCGAATCTTTTGCAAAATTCAGGTGTAGGTCTCAACGGGGTTATTTTGCTTTCGCAATTACTTACTTATGGAAATATGAGTGATATTGCCAGTGCCAATCCTGGTGATGATCAGGCTTATGAACTGGCTTTGCCGTCTTTAGCAGCTACTGCATGGTATCATCATAAATTGCCAAACCGTCCGGCAGAATTGGAACCATTTTTAAAAGAAGTGGAAAATTTCGCAATGAATGAATATACGGTTGGATTGAACAAAGGCGCAACGATTGATTCCAATTCTTACAATGAAATTGTGACCAAGCTGCACAACTACACAGGCTTACCTGAAGAATATATTCGTAAAGCAAATTTGCGCATCAGCGGACCACATTTTGAACAGGAATTATTGGGTGATGAAAATAAAATTACAGGTCGGCTTGATTCACGTTTTGCCGGTGACGCTTACAATCCATTAAGCGAAACTTCTGAATACGACCCAATGGATTCATACATTGACGCAGCTTTCACAGCCACCTTTAATAATTACGTAAGAACCCAATTAAAATTTGGGAAAGGAATGAAGTACAAGAATTTTGGAAACGTCGGTCCATGGAATATGAAACGCAGCGGCTATGTGGGCTTCCCGAATGTAATGAATGATTTGGCTCATGCAATGATCTATAATCCAGATTTGAAAGTGATGCTGAACATGGGTTATTTTGATTTGGGAACTCCTTTTTATGAAGGCGTTTATGAAATGCAGCATTTGCCAATGCCGGCGTCATTGCAAAAGAATATTCAATTCAATTATTATTATTCAGGCCACATGGTTTACCTGCATCCTGAATCGTTGAAGCAATTGCACGATAACGTAGCGAAGTTTATTACATCTTCTTATTAATCGAAAAAATTCACTTTAATAAAAGCCCTGGCAGGAAAGTGGGAATTACTTACAATGAGGGACAAATGGGAGGGGCTTAAAAATTAAACGGATGGGGACAGAACCCCTGTCCGTTTAATTACTCTTAAAAAAAGTTGTTGGTAAATAAATATTGTCTATATTTACAGAAATATTTACAATGGAAATAACAGAGAGCGATATAAAGAAATCAATGAGTACTTTGGAAGTACACCCTTCGATTATGCTGTCATATTATGAAAGTAAGATTGAAGAAACTGAAAAAGTGTTAGCAGAATTAAAGAGCAAATATTCCTTTCTTAAAAGGAAGATAAGAAACAACTCGCCATTTGAGATTACCGAACTAAATATGAAAATAGCCAACATAAAATGGAGAGATGAAATAAGAAGGTGTATAACCCCTGAAAATGATGAATTTTCGCTTGCAACCTCTTCTGAAATATCAAGCTGCATCGCCTACAATCACAATATAGAAATACTCACAAGAGAGATAAAAAGTAAAATTTCATCTACGCTTTCTTTAATGTTTAGAGAAGGTGAAATTGGTCGTGTGGGTGGCGAAAACGGTAAGGATTACTTATACGGAGTCAAAGAATATTTTAATAGTGATGGTATTACTATTAATATAAAATTTAAAGATTGTTTTAAATGGTTTATGGAAAACAGAGATCAATCTTAAAAATAAAGAAGCCCAAAACTTTGGACGGCAATGGGCTTTTTTATTAGTGTTATTAGCAGGATTAGTTCAACTGGAAAACGCTTAGTACCCCAGCTAAGAAAAGGGAGTTCGAGGCTCCCATCCTGCTCTTTTTTTACTATCGTAAAGGTAGTAAAATTTTGGATAAATGCAAGGATTTATAAACAATTTTAAATCTACCTTTTATGAGCAAGTATGCACCAATTAAGAATTTAAAAGACTTAATTCAGTCTTTTTCAGACGAGCAAAAATGCCGTGACTTTTTAGTTCAACAACGTTGGAACGGTTGCCCTGAATGTCCTTACTGTGGAAGTGGTAAGTACTATGTTATTGAAAACGGCAAGCGTTTTAAATGCGGCAATAAGGAGTGTTACAAGAAGTACAGTGTAACAGTAGGTACAATCTTTCACGCAAGCAATATACCGCTTACAACATGGTTTCCGGCTGTTTATTTAATAACTGCACATAAGAAAGGAATAAGTTCAATTCAGCTTGCAAAGGATTTAGGAATCACACAAAAGACCGCCTGGTTTATGCTTCATCGTATTCGTGAATCATTGGCAGATAAAAGTGGATTCTTACTTAAAAACGTCGTTGAGGTTGACGAAGTTTATTTGGGTTCAAAGTTTAAGAACTTATCAAATTCTAAAAGGGCGGCTTTAAGAGAGGAATTTGGAGATAGTGCGCATAATCAAACGAAAATAATGGTAATTGGTATGTTGGAAAGAGACGGGAATTTAAAGTTAGTTGTTTCCGGCAAGCCTGATACAAAACATCAAATCCCGTTAATTATGAAAGACAATATTGATAAGAGTGCATTTCTTATGACAGATGGAGAAGGTACATATACGACCGTTAAAGATCATTTTAAAGGTCACGATTCGGTAAATCACAACGGACGCGAATATGTCAGAGGCGATGTTTATACAAATAGTATCGAAGGTGCTTTTTCATTGCTTAAAAGGTCTATTGTAGGTATTTATCATCATTTAAGCCCAAAGCATTGTTTTAGATATTGCAGAGAAACAGAATACAGATACAACACAAGAAAAATGGCGGATGGAGAAAGGTTTGAAATGAGCTTAGGGAATATATCTGGCAAATTGCCTTATAAAGAACTTATCAAAAAAACTGATTTATCTGCTCACCTCTTGATAAGTCCCGCTGTTCCTGAACCTAATATTATACTCAATCCGAAAATAAAAGGACGGCCTGTATGTCAAATAAAAAATGGCGAAATTATTGGCGAATATCCTTCTATAATTGCTGCATCGAAGGCCACAGGAATCGGAGAGGCAGCTATTTCAAGAGTAGTGAGAGGTGAAAGAAAATCTACTCACGGTTTTGTATGGAAATATATTTAACTTAGCTGTATGCCAAACGATAAAAAGCCAACTAAGAAAAAATCAAAAAAGATTCCTGATAAATACAAAGAGAAATTTCATGTTGATGGAACATTTGAAGAAGTGATGAAAAAATTAGCTAATCCGCAAAAGCCAAAAGATCGGTAAATTAAAACGTGCCTTTTTTAGAAAAATGAAGTTTACCAAAAAAATATCAATACTAATAGCTGTCATAATTATAATATTAATAATAACCAACCCTTCGTATAAAAAATTTCAAGATTATTCTAAGGAATTCAAAGTAGTGGGGGTATACTCAACTTCAAAAAAAACATTTGAAGGCTTTTTATTTTCCATATACACTAAACAGGTAGCACAAGTTGGCGACGAGCATACTCATGTATTTACCCTTAAATATTTAGGCATTTTGTCTAACTTTTTTGAAATATCAAGAACAGAAAAAAATATTAACCGATACTACATAAAGTAAAAATCAAGAATGCTTACAAAGCAAATAAGCCACAAATTAGTTGACTATTGGTTTGACAAAACAATAGAAAAGTATGTTCCTAACACAAGGCAACGTTTTGAATTAGAAACCAACCTTGAAATAAAACCGAACGGCGCGGTGTTTACCTCAGATATGACAGTACTTTTTCATGGAAGTTGGGGACAAAACAATAACCAAGTCTTTTGTAAAATACAGTTTATTTCAACTTTTGACTTCGCTACAGAAAATTTAGGAGAGCCTATGATAATGGAAAGTATTTGGCTATTCATTCAACATCAATACCAATTATCTATTAATGCTTTAGGCAACAAAATTTCGGGAAATTAACATTACCCTGTCATATAAACCTAAATGCAATTAACAGTGAAGTTTATGAGCTTTTAAAAGACAAATACAAATCACATCTTTGGTTTGATAAAAATCTACCAATAAATAAGCAGTTTAATCCTTACTGGGAAAATCACTAAAAGTTATTTTCCCAGTAAACTTAACCCTGTCTTTATCCTTTTTCTCTTTAATAAATGCCTTTCTAATCAATAATAATATTCGTTTCAAAATGAAAAACCCTTAATAAGACTTGTAGTTTTTAATTCCTCTGTTTCTACTGTCCTATTAAGGGTTTTTTGACTTTTGAGGTAACTACTTACTTTTTAAAGACTTGTGTTTGTTTTGTCCCTTATTGTAAGTAATACCCAGGAAAGTCGGGGCTTTTTATTTGAAAAAATTCTTGAAATTGTTTGTTTACTGCATTTTAAAAATCGTAATCCCTTCTGGCCGCATTCCATCTTATCCCAATATTGAAAACACTTGTATTCGGCAATGAAGTATATTTTCTGAATAGCATATTGCCATCAATGAATAAGTTTTCTTTCAATTCATAAGAAACAGTGAGGGCCGCATTCACGCATTGAACGGTTCTTCCATCACCGATGTAATATCCGAAATCTTTGAACCGTGAAGTATATAGTTCGAATGGATTCGAACCATAAACCAAACCTAAAGTATCAAGTCCTTGTTTGAAATAAATTGCGCGCGCATCAATATACCATTTTGCTGCAGGCTGGTATTTTAAAATGCCGACCCATTCCTGGAAGTTAGCGCCTAAAGGATGAGCGAGCGGTTGATTGTAATGTGTGTAATTGGCGACTGAATCATTATGCGAATAAGTGAAAGGCCTTACTCGATTAGATTCCAGCTGGAGGTCAAGATTTTTTATACCAAGCGCATCTACATATTTTGCTCCCAGTTGATAGCCATATTTATTGGCCCAATAACCATTATTTTTCAGGATCTCGTGAACATGAAATTCATCCAAAAGTAATTGTCCGTAAAACTGGAAGTGATGAGCAGCGTTAGCTTTGAAATCAATTCCGGCAAGAGCATTGTCAGGACTTCCAACTGTGCCTTCCACATGACGAAGGAAAATTACAGGATTCAGATATTGGAAATCAAAATGGTTTTCTCTGCCAAAAATTATGCCTTCAAACAAGCCAACGTTTAGCGATTTGCCGATGTTCATACTTAAATGATGCATCGCCGCGTATTTCCTGTCAAGGAGATTGTCTCCTGTTTTAATGAATTTTGGCATCAGTTCCATGAAAAGATTTTCATAATCGAACTTCCAGATTTTTGTATTCAGTTTAAGGAATAAATAGCTGTCGCCAAAGTCGCTCAGGAAAAGACTCCTGTAGCCATTGCCCAGGAAATTTTTATCATATCCAAACTGTACATCAATATATTTAGTCACATTGAAAGTGAGATAACCTCTTCCGTCAAAATAATCGTAACCATTGCTTTTGAAATGTTTGTAAAATCCAACTCCTGGAACAGCACGGAAAGTCTCTACCCAATTTCGAAAAAACAGTGGACCTCTTTCCTGGTTATCAGTAATGGTTGTTGAAAAACCAATTTTGTTGGCAATGCGACCGCGAAGGGTAACACCACGTTTGTTATAATAAAGATTTTGAGAATTATTTGACTCGCCTCCAACCTGCAGATCGAGCACAGGGTTGATTGCCAGGAAAAAATCTTTGGTATTTACCTCAAGCAAATTTGGTTTGGTAGTGTAAAAAGTATTCCAAAGAGACTTTTTACTTTCGAAACTTTCTTTATCACCCGAAACCCATTCCGAATTGTCCATCAAAACAGAATGAAGATTGTATTCATCAACAGGAGTCAGATTCGTTTTGGAATCCGGCTGCTTATTCACACTGTCAATGTATTCCGCTTCTTCCACAACTGACTTACGGCTATACGGTTTTATCGTACTAAAATTTACTTCAGTGTTATTGCCTTCCTTTATTTCTAATCGGTCCATAATATGATATTCTTTTGAACCTTCGGGTAAATAAGTTGTTTGTGCGAAAAGGGAAAGCGGGTAAAAAAATACCAGTAGAGTAATGGCTCTTTTAATATTTTGCATCGAGTTGGATATTAATTATTAATTTTCAAGATATGCAAAATTATCTTTTAAAACAGATTTCAGTAGTAAACGAAAATAATATTTCTGTAAAGGATGTTTATTTGAAAAACGGGCGGATTGAAAGGATTGGCGATCGAATAAACGTGGATGAAAAAGTTGTCGAAATAAATGGTGAAGGAAAACATTTGTTCCCGGGAGCAATTGACGACCAGGTGCATTTCCGCGAGCCGGGATTGATGCATAAAGCAGAGATCTATACAGAAAGCAAAGCAGCTGTTGCTGGTGGTGTTACTTCTTTTATGGAAATGCCGAACACAATTCCCAATGCACTTACTGTTGAATTACTGGAAGACAAATATATAATTGGAAGCCAAAGATCGCTGGCGAATTACTCATTTTTCATGGGCGTGAGCAATGACAATGCGGACGAAGTTTTAAAAATGAACAAGAGAAAAAAGGATGTTTGTGGCGTAAAGATCTTTATGGGTTCAAGTACTGGAAATATGTTAGTTGATAGTGAACCAGCCCTCCATAAAATTTTTAGTGAAAGCGAATTATTGATCGCTACGCATTGCGAGGATGAAAAGATTATCAGAAGCAATTACAAGAATCTGAAAGCAATTAAGCCGGAACTTTCACCTTCTGATCATCCGATCATTCGTGATGTAGAGGCTTGTTATGCTTCTTCTTCATTTGCTGTTTCCCTTGCAAAAAAATACAACAGCCGCCTGCACATTTTGCATATAACCACCGCTAAAGAATTGGAATTATTTACCAACAAAATTCCTTTGAAAGAAAAGAGAATTACTTCCGAGGTTTGTGTACATCATCTTCATTTTACTGCAGATGATTATGAGAAATTAGGTTATCTGATCAAATGCAATCCTGCGATTAAGGCTTCAGAAAATACAGAAGCACTTTGGAAAGGTTTGCTCGACGATCGTTTGGATGTGATTGCAACTGATCATGCGCCACATACAATGGAAGAAAAATTGCCACCATACGAACATGCGCATTCCGGTTTGCCATTAGTTCAACATCCGATGCTGATGATGTTTTATTATGTTAAAGAAGGAAAAATTTCTTTGGAAAAGATCGCAGAGAAGATGAGCCATTCAGTGGCTGATTGTTTTCAAATCAAGGAGCGAGGTTATATTAGAGAAGGATATTTTGCTGACTTGGTAATTGCCGATTTAAATAAAAAAACAACAGTCACAAAGGAGAATCTTTTGTACAAATGTGGCTGGAGTCCGCTTGAAGGATTTACTTTTCCGGCAGCTATCTCACATACCTTTGTAAATGGAAATTGTGTGTACCAACTTGGTGAATATGGAAATTATGTCTTTCATGAATCTATAAAAGGACAAAGATTGGAATTCAACAGGATTTAAAATAATCAGAATGGAAACAGACAAAACCACACTCAATGATCTTTCGATTTTTAATAATGAGGATGAATTTTCTGTTTTCGATAAATTAAATCTAACACGCACTACCGGCGGCCGCGAAAAATTGCGGCAAATATTCACTCATTCTTTGAGCGACATTGAATCCATAAAAAATGTACAGGATACTTTAAAGCAGATTATTGAAAAGCAGCATCTGTGGCCGCTTTCGGTAAGTAACGGTTCCGTGATGATGATCTATAAATATTATGAAAGTTCTATAGACGAACCACCTTCAAGGCCTTCGCCTATTTCGGCTTATGCGTACAAACTTTTTCACGGACCAGATTATTCACTAATTAAATATTCTGTTGGTCATGCTTTTGATTTTATAAAAGGAATGAAAAAGATCTGCACAGAATTTATGCAACCAGGTATTCCTTTGAATTTTAAGAAATCGCTCGATAAAGCAAGTGTTTTACTTCTCAAACACCAATTCAGAATTGTATATGAAAACGAAAAAGCAGAAGATTTGACCAATAGCCAAATGCTTTCGCTGGCTTACTACATTCGTTACCATTACAAACAAGATTTTTTTGAACTCATCGATATTTACTCCCAACTGGATGCCTGGTATGGAATGGCTATGGCAGTAAACGAATATAAATTGTCATTTCCTGTTTTCATTTCTTCTGAAGATCCGGTGCTGGAAGCAAAAAAATTGTATCATCTTTTGTTACCTGATCCGGTAGCCTATGATGTGCAATTGGATCACACAAAGAACTTTATTTTTTTGACGGGCGCGAACATGGCGGGTAAAAGCACTTTTATCAAAGCAGTCGGTGGGTCGGTTTTCCTTGCACACATCGGCATGGGTGTTCCGGCAGAATCGATGGAACTTTCGTTGTTTCATGGTTTGCTCAGTAACATAAATGTGGTTGACAATATTGTGAAAGGCGAGAGCTTTTTTTATAACGAAGTGCAGCGGATAAAAAGTACGATCGTCAAGGTGAACGATAAAAGAAAATGGCTGATACTGATTGATGAACTATTTAAAGGAACGAACGTGGAGGATGCAATGAAATGCAGTACGGTTGTGATTGAAGGTTTGATAAAAATCAGGAGATCGTTATTTATTTTATCAACGCATTTATATGAGATAAGTGAAAACCTGAAAGGCTATCCCAATATAGATTTTAAATATTTTGAAACCAGCGTTACAAATGACAAACTTATTTTCAATTATCATTTGAAAGAGGGCGTAAGTAACGACAGGCTTGGGTATTTAATATTGAAAAAAGAAAAAGTAATTGACCTGCTTGAGCATCTTTAAGTTCCGTTATTAGCCTGACCGCTGATTTTTCCTTAATTTCATTGCTACTAATTTTTTCGTTACATGTTGGTCAAAACTTTTGGCAGTGCTGTTTATGGAGTAGAAGCAATTACTATCACGGTTGAGGTGAATGTTAGCGCGGGCGGCTTTGTAACTATTGTTGGCCTTGCTGACAGCGCGGTGAAGGAAAGCCTTGAACGGATGGAAAGTGCTATCAAAACGAACGGCTATCATTTTCCACGAACAAAGATTGTTGTAAATCTCGCGCCTGCAGATATTCGCAAAAGCGGAAGTGCCTTTGATCTCCCAATTGCAATGGGAACGCTTGGAGCAAGCGAGCAATTAGAAAATGCGCAAAAGTTGGAAGACTATGTGATCATGGGCGAATTAAGTTTGGATGGAACTGTACGTCCGATAAAAGGTGCATTACCAATTGCCATCCAGGCGAGGAAAGAAAATTTTAAAGGATTGATTCTTCCGAAAGAAAATGCACGTGAAGCGGCGATGGTAAACCGTTTGAATGTTTACGGCGTAAGTCATATTAAAGAAGTGATCGAGTTTTTCATTAATGAAAACTCGCTTCATCCAATAGTTGTAAATACACGCGAAGAATTTGCACATGCACAAAGTGATTTTGAAGTGGATTTCAGTGATGTTAAAGGACAGGAAAATATAAAACGTGCTTTGGAAATTGCCGCTGCAGGAGGACATAATGCAATTTTGATCGGGCCGCCGGGCGCGGGAAAAACAATGCTGGCAAAGCGTTTGCCGACAATACTTCCTCCGCTTACTTTACAGGAAGCATTGGAAACAACAAAGATTCACAGCGTGGCGGGTAAACTTCCGGAAGATGCAACGTTGATTTCCAAGCGCCCTTTCCGTTCACCACATCATACGATTTCTGACGTAGCGCTGGTTGGTGGCGGAGGAATGCCACAGCCTGGAGAAATTTCGCTTGCACATAATGGTGTCTTGTTTTTGGATGAACTACCAGAATTTAAAAGAACGGTTTTGGAAGTGATGCGCCAGCCGATGGAAGAAAGAAGAGTTACAATTTCGAGGGCAAAGGTGGCGCTTGATTTTCCTTCGAGTTTTATGCTCGTCGCTTCCATGAATCCTTGTCCTTGCGGTTATTACAATCATCCGGATAAAGAATGCAGTTGTCCACCCGGAGCTGTTCAAAAATATTTGAATAAAATTTCCGGGCCTTTGCTCGACAGGATTGATTTGCATGTTGAAGTTACTCCCGTTGCTTTTAGCGAACTTTCTTCTTCCCATGTTTCTGAAAAAAGTGAAGACATTCGGGAACGCGTAATCAAGGCAAGAGAAAGGCAGGCTGAAAGGCACAAAGACAATCCTGGCGTTTATTGCAATGCACAGATGAGCAGCAAAATGCTTAAAGAAATTTGCGTTATTTCTCCTGTGGGAGCCAATCTTCTTAAAGTGGCGATGGAGAAATTAAATCTTTCCGCACGGGCGTACGACCGAATTTTAAAAGTGAGCAGAACTATTGCTGATCTTGCCGGCAGCGATGAAATCAAACCTGAACACCTTGCCGAAGCGATTCAATACAGGAGTTTGGATAGGGAAGGTTGGGCGGGGTAATTCAGTAAAGAAGGATCGTTAGTGAAGGTGTTATTATTCAGTAAACCAATAAAATTCACCTTTTTTTATTTTCCAGATTTATCCTCAATTGTTCGAGACTAAATTTAAAAACTTTCCCTGTTTATCTTTGGCTTAATAATTTGAGCTAATGATGACAGCTACAGAATGGACCTATCTCACTTTTTTGATCGTATTGGCGGTGGCAATTATTTTCGACTTGGGACTTTTGAGCAAAAGAGCAAAATCTATTTCTATAAAACATGCTTTTTATCAAACTCTTTTTTGGGTAGCCCTTGCATTTGCTTTTTTTGTTTTCGTTTGGATCGAAGATGGACAAATCACTTCTCTTGAATATATGAGTGCTTACCTGATGGAATGGGGCCTAAGCATCGATAATATTTTTGTGTTCATCCTCATCTTTTCTTATTTCAATATTCCGGCTATTCACGTCAACCGGGTTTTATTACTTGGAATTTTGCTTGCCATTTTATTGCGTGTCGTCTTTATTACTGTAGGTATAGCCCTCGTTAATGAATTTTATTGGATACTTTATATTTTCGGAGGCCTATTGGTTTATACCGGAATAAAAATGTTTATTGTTGATACAGAGGAGGATTTTGATCCACAGAAAAATACTGTTTATAAAATTCTTAAAAGGATAATTCCAATTTCCCACGACCATACAACCGGCCGATTTACACAAAGGATAAACGGCAAAAAACATTACACCCTTTTGTTCGTGGTGATGATCATGCTTGCCGCCACAGACATACTTTTTGCTTTTGATTCTATTCCCGCCGTATTCGCCATTACCCAGGATAAAATGGTAATTTATACTTCAAATATTTTTGCTGTGCTGGGTTTGCGTTCACTTTTTTTTCTTCTGAAAAATTCGATTGAAAAGTTTAAATATCTGAAGGAAGGAATTGCTATCATTCTTGTATTTATCGGTGTTAAAATGCTGATCGAAATTTTTGGCATTCATTTGCATATTGGCATTTCCCTTTTGGTAATTGTTGCATGCCTTGCCGGTGCAGTTTTATTTTCTATTTTTAAAAATAAACAAACAAGTTGAACGTCGCGATCAATTATACGATGGATGAAATTGCATCAATATGCAATGGAAAATGGAAGAGAAGAAACAATCC
>JBQCEG010000137.1:0-86089 GCA_051960475.1 Ginsengibacter sp. | reverse complement strand
GCAATGGTATCTTTACCAGACGGTTTGGCTTTAACACCGTTGGAATTGCATGAAGAAATAAAAAATAAGAATGTAGGGAATACGGCAAAAAAATTTCTAAGTCTCATCAAAAAATATTCGGATATTAAGTAGCTATATTTGCAATATTACATTACTATTTTAATATGCCAGAGAAAAAAGTTACCAGTTATCCTAAAGAAAAAATAAATATTCTCTTTTTGGAAAACATTAGTAAAACCGCTGCCGACCGGTTTATGGATGCCGGCTATACATCCGTTAAAAGATTGCCAGGTGCAATGTCTGAAAGTGAATTGATTAAAGAAATTAAAAACGTTCATTTGTTGGGCATTCGTTCCAAAACCAAGATCACTCCGGAGGTTTTGAAGAATGCAAAAAAACTGCAGGCGATTGGATGCTTTTGCATTGGAACCAACCAGGTTGATATGAAAGAGGCAACCAACAAAGGCGTTGCAGTTTTTAATGCCCCTTATTCCAATACCCGTTCTGTTGCCGAATTGGTGATGGCATCTTCGATCATGTTGATCCGAAAAATTCCTGACAAGAATAAAAGTGCGCATGAAGGGGTGTGGCTCAAGGATTCCAGCGGAAGCCATGAATTGAGAGGTAAAACCCTCGGAATTGTTGGTTATGGAAACATCGGTTCCCAGGTGAGCGTACTTGCGGAAGCTATGGGCATGAAAGTGATCTTTTATGACACAGAAACAAAGATGCCACTTGGAAATGCTGAAAGCAAGAAGACGTTGAAAGATCTTTTGCGCGAAGCCGATATCGTAACGCTTCATGTTCCCGACCTTCCTTCCACACGGAACATGATCAACAAGAACAACATCAAATTCTTTAAAAAGAATAGTATCCTTATCAATTATGCGCGCGGTGGTGTCGTTGATTTGGATGAGTTGAAAAAAGCGCTTGAAAAAGGTGATATGAGTGGAGCAGCAATTGATGTTTTTCCAAAAGAACCGGCAAAAACAGGCGAAGCTTTTTCATCTCCTTTACAGGGATTGAGCAATGTTATTTTAACACCGCACATCGGTGGTTCAACTGAAGAAGCCCAACAAAACATTGGTGAAGATGTAAGTAACAAATTATTCAATTTCCTTGAGAGAGGAATTACAACGGGTTCACATTCCGTGCCGCCATTGAATCTTCCTCCCAATGAAAATACTCACCGGATCTTGCATATTCATAAAAACGTACCAGGCGTTTTGTCGGAGATCAACACACAACTTTCTTCGCATCACATAAATATTCTTGCACAATATTTAAAGACGAATGATGATATTGGTTACGTGGTGCTCGACGTGAATAAAAACCTTTCAAAGAAAGCGCTGGATCTTTTAAAAAATGTGAAGGATACAATTAAAGTGAGATTATTGTATTAATCGGCGAACAAATTTGATAGAAGGGTAATCGAACCTATTTGTTGGAGAATTGACCCAAAAGAGATCTCATTTTTTGGATCTCTTCTTTGTTTACAGAAATGCAATTCAATTCTTCATTCATTTCGGGATTCATATATTTCATGCTGCTTTCCTGGTAAATACTTGCCGAGCTGTGAAATTCAGTTGCTCCTGTCTTTTCAGCAATTTCAATAATGTTTCTTGCATTTACTCCGGAACCCGGCATGATGATGATCTTTTCCTGCGATTGTTCAACCAAAGTCTTTAAAGTTGAAGTGGCGTCAATAGCTTTTGGTTTAAGCCCGGAAGTAAGAATTCTTTCAAAGCCGCAATCAATGACATCTTCCAAAGATTGAATCGGATCACTTACCCGGTCAAAAGCGCGATGAAAAGTTGCTTCGAGCGGGTAGGCAAGATTGATCAATTCATTGCATCTTGGCTTATCCACTTTTCCTTCTGATGTTAAAATTCCTGTAACGATTCCATCACATCCGAGTTCTTTACAAATCAAGACATCTTGTTTCATTAAGGCAAACTCTTCATCTGTGTATAAAAAATCACCGCCTCTCGGCCTTATCATTACATACAAATCAATATGTAATTTTTCTCTTGCCGCTCTGATAAAACCATAGGAAGGAGAAGTGCCTCCTTCGCCCGGAGAAGCACACAATTCAATTCTGTCGGCCCCCGCTTCCTGAGCAGCTATGCATGCTTCGATGTTAAAACCGATGATCTCTAATTTCATGGAAAATTTTCTTAAACAAAATCAGGTTACCCCTAAATCATAGAAATATTTGGCAGCATAAATCTTTTCTTCGCCATTACTTTTTACTGCATAAACAAATCCTTTTTGAATTGCATAAGCACCATATTCTCCTTTGTTATTTAAAGCTAAATAACCTACCTGCACTTTTTTCGCTTTTTCCTCGCTGCGATGTATAATTCGCTCAATCGCTTTCTTGCACGCCATTTCAGGAGAGTATCCTTGTCGCATATATTCAACAACGGTGTGGGTTCCGCAGGTTCTCATTACTTCTTCACCCATGCCACTTGATGTTGCAGCGCCCACTTCGTTATCAACAAAAAGTCCGGCGCCGATGATCGGTGAATCACCCACGCGGCCGTGAATTTTAAAAGCCATTCCGCTGGTCGTTACTGCACCACTCATATTTCCTTTTGCATCCAAAGCAACAAGGCCCATTGTATCGTGATTGATTCTTCCGTCATCGAAAAATTGTGGCGCAAAAGGGCCGTTTCCTTTTTTACTTTTTTCAACGGCTGCTTTATTTTCAATGTTGATCTCGGGTTTATATTCGCTTTTTTTCAGCCAGTTTTCATACGCTTTTTTTGCGGGATCAGATAATACCTGCGGCTCGAGCGGAAAACCATTTTCAACAGCAAATTGCTGGGCGCCTTCTCCCACCAACATAATATGTGGTGTGGTTTCCATTATTTTCCTGGCTACGGAAACAGGATGTTTTATTCTTTCAATTGCTCCCACAGATCCACAATTGGCATCCTCATCCATGATGGAAGAATCGAGCGTCACAATTCCGTCTCGGTCAGGGTATCCACCAAGGCCAATGCAACAATCCAATGTGTTTTCTACCCATCTTGCGCCAGCTTCCACTGCATCCAATGCACGTCCATTTGCAGATAAAATTTTCCAGGCTTCCTGGTTCACCTCTTTTCCATTGTTCCATGTAGCAACCACAATTGGCTTCGTTTGTGCCTTACTGTTAGTCATTACATTTTTCAGGGAAAGCAGTGGTGTTGCGAGTGTAGAAAGTTTCAAAAATTTTCGTCTGTTCAGCATTTGGAATTATTTTTTCAAATGTAAAGAAGAATAGTAAACAAACTTTTTTGGCGAATAAAAGTTTTGTCAAATAAAAATTATAATGTGAATTATTTTTATCGCTATCTTGAATTTTTATAAAAATTAAACTGCTTATTTTCAATTGAATTGTTTATATGGCCGAAATGAACAGAAGACTTGGTTTGTGGCACGCGTCTGCTATTAACATGACAGACATGGTCGGCATTGGACCTTTCATCACATTGCCAATGGTGATTGGAATGATGAATGGTCCTTATTTTTTATATGCCTGGATTGCCGGTGCTTTGTTGTCAATTGTAGATGGAATGGTTTGGAGTGAACTTGGTGCTGCATTTCCGAGAGCAGGTGGCAGTTACAATTTCCTGAAAGAAGCTTATGGGAAAAAAGGTGCAGGAAGAATGATGAGCTTTTTGTTTGTGTGGCAAACATTGATACAAGCGCCGTTAGTGATTGCTTCGGCGGCGATCGGTTTTGCAAAATATTTTTCTTTCATCGTTCCGCTTACACCGGTTACAGAAAAATTGGTGAGTGGTGGCGTGGTCATTCTCATTATTATTTTATTATACCGAAAAATTGAAGCTATTGGCAAGATCAGTGTTTTTCTTTGGAGCGGCGTGATTATTACTATGTTTTGGATAATCGGCGGAGGAATTTTGCACGGCAATTTTTTAGCGCCAATCAAAAATATCAATAACGGTATTTCTATCGATTATGCTTTTGTTACTGCGATAGGTTTCGCAAGCGTGAAATCTGTTTACAGTTATTTGGGTTATTACAACATTTGCCATCTTGGAAGCGAGATCAAAAATCCTTGGAAAAATATTCCGCGAAGCATATTCATTTCGATTACCGGCATTGCTATTTTATACCTGCTCATGAACGTGAGTGTGGTAAGTGTAGTGCCCTGGCAGGAAGCGAAAGACAGCGAATTTGTGATCAGCCAATTTATGGAAGTATTGATGGGACATACTGCCGCAACGATTGTTACCTGCCTGATCCTGTGGGTGGCATTTGCCTCAGTATTTTCTGCAACACTCGGCTATAGCCGCATTCCTTATGCTGCGGCAGATGATGGAGAGTTCTTTAAGGTATTCGCACGTCTTCATCCTACAAAAGATTTTCCTTATGTTTCTGTTTTGTTTTTGGGAGGAGTTGCCTTTGTTTTCAGTATGCTTTTTAAATTAAGTGAAACCATCAGTGCAATTCTTGCAATGCGAATAATGATTCAATTTATCGGGCAGGCGATCGGACTGTTGATCTTACGAAGCCGTAAAAGTGAAACTGAATTTCCTTATAAAATGCCTTTGTTTCCGCTGCCTGTAATAATAGCCATTGCAATGTGGTTGTTCATCCTTATTTCTACAGGAACCAAACTCATGTTCAGTGGAATGTTTGTGATCTTCCTCGGCGTGATCGTTTATTTTATCAAAGCAAAGTTTCAGAAAGAGTGGCCGTTTGCAACATCCAGGAAACAGTAAACCAACAAAAAATTTATATTTTTATTCTTCAGGAAAATTGCTGAAAGCATTAGTATTCCTCAATTGCAAAATCTCCCTTTGCATTTGTTCTATTTTTTGCAAAAGATGATAGATCGTTTCTATTCCTTCAATATTTATATCAAGGTCATAATGCAGGCGCACAAATTTTTCCAACTTATCCAATTCATCGGCCGGTATAAACGCAGATTCTTCAAGAGAGGTAACGGTTATCAATCCTGAATCTTCCAATGAAGAAATGAATGAATATTCGATATTATGATAAAGGCAAAAATCTTTAGCGGGTATCAGGTCTTCTCTTTCCATATCAAATATTTTAGGATGATAATTTTGATAATTCGGTGAATAATTCTTTTTGTTTGGCTGTTAAATTGGTGGGCAATTTAATGTTCCACGTTATGTACAAATCGCCAAACTGCCCTTCTTTTTTGTAAACAGGAAATCCTTTTCCTTTTAGCCGGACTGTAGCTCCATTCTGCGTTTCAGGTGCTACTTTCAATTTTATTTTTCCGCCCAACGTATCAATCGTTTTTTCTCCTCCCAGAAGAGCAGTGTACAAATCAAGATCTTCAGTTTTGTACAAATTATTTCCTTCGCGTTTCAAATTTGTTTCGTTTGGAATTACAAAAGTTATAAATAGGTCGCCGTTCGGTCCGCCATTGGCTCCCGGACTTCCATATCCTTTTAATTTTATTTGCTGTCCGTTTTCAACACCCGCAGGCATCGTGATGCGCACATTTTTTCCATTCACGGTTAACGTTTGTTTATGTGTTTGAGAAGCATCGCTTAATGATAAATGCAATTCGGCATTGTAATCCTGTCCGCGAAATTTTGCCTGGCTTCTCCGCCCTCTTGCACCCCCAAAAAGTGATTCAAAAAAATCTGAAAAACTACCTTCATCACCGGAAGAATAAGTGTATTCCTGGCCTCCGCCAAAACCGCCACCAAATCCGCCAAAACCACCAAAGCCACCGCCAGCTTGTTGTCCTTGCTGTTGCCGTGCTTTTTCATATTGTTCAGCATGTTTCCAGTTTTCGCCATACTGGTCATACTTTTTTCTTTTTTCAGGATCACTCAGCACTTCGTTGGCTTCATTGATCTGTTGGAATTTTTTATGCGCCTCCTTATCATTCGGATTTACATCCGGGTGAAATTTGCGGGCGAGTTTTCGATAAGCTTTTTTAATATCCTCGGCAGATGCATTTTTTGAAACACCCAACGTTTTGTAATAATCAACGAAATCCATTTTCTGATTTTGGCTTTGAAAGATGTGCAATAAAATTAAGAGATAAAAAATAAACTCTTCAATTTGTAAATCCTTTGTTTATTTGCATCCATCAAAATTAGTACCTCATTTTAAATCAGCTTGATTTATACAAAATCGTCACTTTTTGCCTCGTTAATCATTATGAAAAAATTAGTTTTTGTCAGTGCGTTGTTCATTGTGTCATGCAGTCCATCTTCAAAATTGAAAGTTTCGGAAAAGCAAAATCGTTCTGTTATTGAAGGAAAAATTTTTGCTTCTGCTTACCAGCAATATGCCGCTGAATACCGCGCGCTTTGTTACCAGGCTTACAATTTAGCAAAAGAAAAATTAGATCAGTCATCGGTTGAAAAGACAAATAAGCCAAAGGCAATCATGACCGATATCGATGAAACAATTTTGAACAACAGTCCCTATGAAGTGCACCAACTGTTGCAGGGAAAAGATTATTCAAGCGCCAGCTGGAAAGAATGGACGGCAAAAGGAGAAGCGGATACAATGCCCGGTGCCTTGAAGTTTTTTCAATACGCAGCTTCCAAAGGTGTTGAAGTTTTTTATGTTTCCAACAGGGGAGAGGATGAAATGGAAGGGACTTTAAAGAATTTGAAGAAATATAATTTTCCATTTGCGGATAAAGAACATATTTTGTTGGTAACAAATTCTTCTTCAAAAGAACCGCGGAAAGAATCGATTGAAAAAGATCATTCAATTCTTCTTTTGCTCGGCGACAACCTGAATGATTTTGGTTCTATGTTTGAAAAGCAATTGCCTGATCAAAGGAACAAAACCGCTGATGCTTTTTCAAAGGAATTCGGCAACCGCTTCATTGTTTTGCCTAATCCTGTTTATGGCGATTGGGAATTCTCGCTTTATCATTATAAGTATTCACTTTCGCCTGCACAAAAAGATTCTGTTATCAGGAGTGTGCTGAAAGGTTATTAAAAAGAATTTTTACTCAGCGATCCATTTTTTTGCTTCTTCAAGGTCTTCCATCATGAAGCCGCGAGTAGATCCAGGCAGAAGTTTTCCAAAAACATCGGTGAAAGTTTTGATGGCTGGTTTGCTCGAGACGATGCCAATCTTTTTCCATTCCGTAAAATAAACAAAACCCAGCAGGGCATCTTTTACATACGCTTCCAAAGAGTAATTGTTGAGCGAAGTTTCGAGTACCAACAGGTAATTGATCTTGCCGTTTTCCTTGTAGATTCTGCTCACCAACGGATTGATGATCTCGTCATAATCTTTTCCTGTTACTGATCCGGTGGCTTTGAAGGCGGCCACATAAGGCGGGAATCCCGGGATAGTTTCAATCATAAAATAGAATTTTGAAGAATGAAATCAAATGAGATGCCACGTAAAGTTAAAAGTTTGTGCAACAAAAAAGCTTCCGGTGATAGTTGCCGGAAGCTTTTTAAAATTTTAAACCTGGGGTTTTGGGTTTTCAGGGTTAAAGTTTAGGCCGTTTTCTCAGGCCGGTTTTCATAGGAATAATATTTTTCTCAGAATATTGATTTAAAAATAAAAGAAGTTGATTGATATCGGATTATTCATTAGGTTTTCGTGGATAATTGGAACTGATTTTTTCATTGGATTTGGTGATTAATGTTTGTTGAACATCAATCAACTTCTGGAACAAAGATAGAACCGGTGCATGCCCTGCACAAGAGCACTACTCCTAAATTTTCTAAATAGGGAATTACCATTCTCTTCGTAAAAAGTGAAAAATGTTATTAGTAAAACTACCAGGACGATTAAGGGTGTAATAACAGCAAAATAAAAATTGGGGCAATTTATTTGTGCACTCAAGTTGAACAATTAAGCCAATAAAAAAACTTCTGTTGGTTAGACAGAAGTTTTTAAAAATTTACTTCCAGGGTTTTTGGTTTTTAAGGATATTATTCAACCCGGATCTTAAAGCGGTTTTTTCAGATATTGGTTATTATTCTCGGGTATTGGATCAAAACGAAAAGAAGTTGATTGATATCAGATTTTAATTTGGTTTTTCCCGGATAACGGCTAAAATTTATTTTTCAATGGATTTGGATACGATTAATGTTTGTTGAACATCAACCAACTTCTGGAACAAAAGTAGAAGTAATGTATATCGTACACAATAGCACTATTGACTTTTTTTGGTACTGTAGTAAATACGGTTTTATTCGTAAAATAACGAATTGATGGTTTCGTAGATTTGCGATTACTGAAATTAAAAATTCAATTAAATATCTGTTTACTGGCTTAATATCAGCATGAAAAAAATGTATTTATCCTAAGTAAATAATACTATCAATCCATTTATCTTCGTTCTTATGTCGAAGTTTTTAATCACCGGGTTAGGAAATCCCGGAAACGAATATGTGAGCACGAGGCACAACATCGGTTTTGACGTGTTAAACGCATTTGCTTTAAAACACAATGCGTTTTTTCAATCTTCACGATTAGCTGATGTGGCCGAAATAAAATTTAAAGGGAAAATATTCGTTTGTATAAAACCCACCACCTTTATGAACCTAAGCGGTCGCGCTTTGAAGTATTGGTTGGATAAAGAAAAGATCGCTGTTGAACATTCTTTGACAATTGTGGATGATCTTGCTTTGCCGCTGAACAAATTGAGATTAAGAAAAAGAGGTAGTGATGCGGGGCACAACGGTTTGCGCGACATTCAAAACATCCTGGGTACTGATGCTTTTCCAAAATTACGTTTCGGCATTGGCAACCATTTTCCCAAAGGAATGCAAGTGGAGTTTGTTTTAAGCCGCTGGCTTAAAGAAGAAATTCCGGTAGTAAAAAGTAAGATTGAAAAATGTGTAGAAATAATTGAACTTTTTGCAACCATCGGAATTGACCGCACCATGAGTGAAGTGAACCACCTGACCTTTGAAAATCCAAAACAGAATTAATAATTTAGATAAATTCTTTTTTAGATTTGTTTTTTATATTTTCGCACAACCTTTGAAAAGCCCTGACTAAACCTGATTGACATGAAAATATTTTGTATAGGGCGAAATTACGCTCAACACGCGAAAGAGATGGGTAGCGAAGTGCCGGAAGAACCCATTATATTTATGAAACCCAAGAGTGCGCTTGTTCAGGGCCATACTCCGTTTTATTATCCTGAGTTCACTAATGAACTTCATTATGAGGCCGAATTGGTGGTGCGCATCAGCAAGAATGGAAAATATATACAGGAAAAGCACGCTTCCAATTATTACAATGCAATTTCTGTTGGTATCGATTTTACTGCCCGTGATATTCAGCAACATTTAAAACAAAATGGTTTGCCCTGGGAAAAGGCAAAAGCTTTTGATAATTCTGCAGCAGTTGGAAAATTCGTTGAGCTAACTCCGGCAATTAATAAAAAGAATATCAATTTTTCTTTGGTGAAAAATAAGGAAGTGGTACAAAAAGCCAACACTTCCGAAATGCTCTTCAATATTGACCAGATTGTTGCCAACATTTCCAATTATTTTTCGGTAAACATTGGTGACCTGATTTATACGGGGACGCCTGCCGGAGTAGGAGAGTGTATTGTTGGTGACGTGTTGGAAGGTTATCTTGAAAAAGATCTTGTTCTTACGCTTGAAGTGAAATAATACAACTCTTTAAAACTTTTGGTTTAAATAATAAAAAAGCCACGACGTTTTTGTTGTGGCTTTTTTATTATTATCTCCTGAACAGAAAAAGCAGGGAATTGTTTGTTTACTGATCAGCTAAATGTTTCCCTTATTTTTTCCCAGAAAGTCTTGTCGTTCTTATCTGGCTTAGGTTTAAAGTTTTCACTTTCCCGCAAGGTTTCAAGTGCCAGTTTTTCTTCTTCTGTCACATTTTGAGGAGTCCAAACATTCACCTGGATCAATTGATCGCCTTTTTCGTGGCTGTTGATTGAAGGAAATCCTTTTTCTTTCAACCTGAAAATTTTTCCGCTTTGTGTACCTGCGGGAATTTTGATCTTGGCCCTTCCATCAATTGTCGGCACTTCAATGCTTGTTCCGAAAACAACTTCAGGGAATGAAATGTGAAGGTCATAAGCTACATTCAATCCTTCGCGGTGCAGGAACGGATGCGGTTCTTCTTCGATCAAAATAACAAGGTCACCTGCGCCGCCGCCTCTTTCTCCCATATTTCCTTTTCCGCTCATGCTCAATTGCATTCCTTCCTGCACGCCAGCAGGTATATCGAGCGTTACGGTTTCTTCACCATACACTCTTCCTTCGCCGCGGCATTGAGGACACTTGCTTGTGATCACTGTTCCTTCTCCATTACAATCAGGGCAGGTAGTTACGGTTTGCATTTGTCCCAAAAAGGTATTCTGAACTCTTCGCACCTGGCCATTACCGCCACAGGTCCTGCATGTCTGCGCACTGTTTTTATCTTTCGCTCCGCTTCCGCCGCAGGAGTTACAAGTAACGTATTTTTTTACCTTGATCGTTTTGGTAGTTCCTTTGGCAATCTCTTCATAATTCACTTTTATCCTTACACGCAAATTGCTTCCTCTTGTTCCGCGGCGCCTTGAACTGCCTCTTGAACCGCCACTGAAAAAGCTGCCAAACATATCATCGCCAAAAATATCTCCAAACTGGCTGAAGATGTCGTCCATATTCATTCCATGACCTGAGAAACCACCACCACGGCCGGGACCGAAGGCACTGTGGCCAAAACGGTCGTACTGGGCGCGCTTATCAGAATCACTGAGTACTTCATAAGCTTCAGCCGCTTCCTTAAATTTTTCTTCTGCCGTGTGATCGCCGGGATTCCTGTCAGGATGAAATTTCATCGCCACCTTTCGGTAAGCTTTTTTTATCTCATCTGATGTGGAACTTTTGCTCACACCCAACACTTCATAATAATCTCTTTTTGAGGACATTGTTTCTGTCATAGTATTTATTGTAAACTGCCATTTAACCGGCACTTACGGTTAATAGAATCAAATAGTTTTGTGAAACGCTTATTTTCCCACCACGACTTTAGCGAATCGTATCAGTTTGTCGTTAAGGTAATATCCCTTTTGCAATTCAGCAACTACTTTACCTTTCATTTTCTTATCATCAACAGGCACTTCAGACACCGCTTCATCTTTTTCAACATCAAATTCTGAATGCAATGTGTTTATTGGCTTTAATCCTTTTGCCTGCAACGTTTTCCTGAATTTGTCAAACACCAGCAGTACACCTTCTTTTATTGATTTATCCATTTTACTTTCCTGCAACTGTTGCTCTGCACGATCCATATCATCAAGGATATCGAGCATCGAAACGATCACTTCTTTTCCCGCTGTCTGACGAAGCTCAATGGCTTCTCTTGAAGTACGCCTTTTATAATTGTCAAATTCTGCAAAAAGGCGAACGTATTTATCTTTTTGTTCAGCTAATTCTCCCTTCAATTTTTCAACTTCATCTCCTCGGTCAGCAACTTCAATTTCTTCCTGCTCATTTTCTTCCCCTGTTGCAGATCCATTTTCTTCGTTAGATTCCATGGGTAATTCTTCTTCTTCAGTCTGATTTTTCAAATCGTTTTCTTGCATGTCATTCATGTTTTTTATCCTTTACTAAATTGGCTGCAAAGGTACTATAGTCAAACTTTTTGCCAACATTAAAAATTAGACAAAATGACACAAGAAGGTTGAAAAAAGGCTTGGTGACTGTTAAAAAAAATTATTTAACCACCTGGAATTTACCGGATTCAATGATGGTTCCTTGTTTATCGCGCAGTTGAAAAATATACACGCCTCGATAGAAGTCGGTAAGAGAGACAGTCATTTTTTGGTCGGTGAGTTTGAGTTCTTCCACTTTCTTTCCAATAAAATTGAAAATGACCAAAGTGTAAGAGTCGTTGTAGTTCTCAGTAAATTCGAAATTAATGAAACTGGATGCAGGGTTGGGATAAAATTTAACCGTTTTCGTCGTTTCGGTATTGGCAATGTGCTTAACCTGGGCTTCGCTTCCCAATTGTAAACCTACTGTAAATAGAAGTATGTAGAAGAGTTTTTTCAATAGTACAAAATTATTTTTTTATTTCACATCTACAACTTTCGCGCCTTTTTATTTCTGAAAGGGCTCAAAATACAATAACGTTTTCTTTATTCCTAAAATTGTCCGTCTCTATAAAGTTAGGATGATTTGAGAAAATAAAGATCAACGATTTTTGTTTGTTTACTGCTTTTAAGGGCAAAAACGGTTTCAAAAAATATTTTTAACAAAGTGAAAGCAGTTGATTTGTGTTTGTAAAAATAACGAAGTGTTTTTTTTATAAATTGCAATACTTCAAAATATTTTTAGCAGCATTAATTATTCAAAAGATTTAAAGAAAATGGAAACGCAGAATAAACCGGTAAAAAATTTTGTAAACCTGTTGGATTACAATCAAAATATTATTTTCAATATGACGCCAGAAGAAGTGAAAGAAGCAATCATTTCGGGCGATGCAGAAAGAGTGAGAAAAATTGAAGGCCAGTTCGCAATTGTGGAAAAACTTGGTCAACACGTTTTCATGGCACGTTCTATCGGGAGACCGATGCGCTACTTTTTGGCCAAACAAACTGCTGGTCCGTTACTGATCGTAGCCGAAAGGATGGACGAGATTTATGAATTTTTGAAAAGTAAGAATCTTCATTCACAATTTCATCCTTCTTATACAAGAATGGTTCCTGCACATTTTGTTGTTCGCCTGGAAGTGATTGGTTGCCCTGATCCCAACCCGGTTTACACAAGATATTTCGCACCCCAAAGAAACAAGATGAGTAATGATCTTGATGAGATCGGGAAAGCTTATATCGGTGCACTTACGAATGAATGTCAAAAATGGTTGCAAACGATTCCGGAAAAGGAACCAATTGGCGTTTTGTTTTCAGGCGGCATCGATAGTGGTTCTGTTTTTCTCGTTCTTTATCATTTGATGTTGAAAATGGGGATATCGCCACAAAGATTGAAGGCTTTTACTCTTTCTGTAAATAATGGTCCTGATGTGGAACAGGCACATCAATTTTTAGACAAACTTGGATTATCGCTTTTCCTTGAAGTTTTGAATGTACCAAAATCAGAAGTGAGTTATAAAGATGCCATAAAAGTGGTTGAAGATTATAAGGCGCTTGATATTGAATCAGCAACAATGGCGCTTGCATTGATGAAGCAGATCCGCAAACGTTATCCTGAGTGGAAATACCTGGCCGATGGCGACGGCGGCGATGAAAATTTAAAAGATTACCCGATAGAAGAAAATACTGAATTGACGATCAGAAGTGTTTTAAACAATACAATGCTTTACCAGGAAGGCTGGGGCGTTGACAAGATCAAACATTCGCTCACTTATACGGGTGGCCAAAGCCGTGGTCATGTGCGTTCTTATGCACCTGCAAAAAAATTGGGCTTCCAGGGATTTAGTCCTTATGCATTACCCAATGTAATTGAAGTGGCAGAAGGAATTCCTTTTATTGAACTCACCAATTGGGACGAAGAAAAATTGTATGCATTGAAAGGCGAGATCGTAAAAAGAGGAATAAAAGCGATCACCGGTTTTGACATGCCGGTTTTTGAAAAGCGCAGGTTTCAGCGCGGCGTAGCGGATGACCACACATTCAGCCAGTTGTTTGCTGACAACGAAATGGAATACCGCACCTATTTCAATTCCCTTTATGCCTGAAAAGGATGATATCATAATTCATCGGCCGGCAAAAAATAAAGTAAACCCTGAAATTCCTTACCATTTTTTTCATGAAGAAGAACCGGATGAAAATGGGAATATTCGACAGGTAAATACGATTTTGCTTACGGGCAAAGAATGTGTTTTCAAATGTCTGATGTGTGATCTTTGGAAAAACACGCTTGATGAAAATACACCAATGGGAGCGATTCCAAAGCAATTGGATTTTGCTTTGTCGCGCTTGCCAAAAGCATCCGTCATCAAACTTTATAACAGCAGTAATTTTTTTGACACCAAAGCTGTTCCGGTTTCTGATTATCCGCAAATTGTTTCCCGGCTTGCTTCTTACGAAAGAGTAATTGTTGAAAATCATCCGAAGTTGTCAGGAAAATTATGTGTTGATTTCAACAAAAAATTAAATGGAAAGCTTGAAGTGGCGATGGGATTGGAAACCATTCATCCGGAAGTTTTGCCGAAACTCAACAAGCAAATATCTGCTGAGGATTTTAAAAAAGCAGCTTCATTTTTAAAAGCCCATGGAATTCCCACACGTGCTTTTGTTCTTTTGAATCCTCCTTTTCTTACAGGCAAAAAAGAAAATATCGAATGGACTTTGAGAAGCATTGAATTTGCCTTTGACTGTGGAGTTGGTGCTGTTTCAATCATTCCGACAAGAGCCGGAAATGGTATAATGGAAACACTTCAAAAACGAGGAGATTTTGTTCCTGCTGAACCAGATGAATTGGAAGAAGTTTTTGAAAAAGCACTTTCGTTGAAGCAAGGAAGAGTGTTTGTTGATACATGGGATTTGCTACAATTTTCAAATTGTGATAAATGCTTTGAACAAAGAAAAAATCGTTTGGAACAAATGAACCTCCAACAGAAGGTTTTGGAAAAAGTAAAATGCAATTGCGTTTAATTTATGCCTGATAATAAAAATCCTTATTTTGATGTCTTAATTGCAGGTTCCGGTTTTGCCGGATCTTTAGCTGCATTGGCATTAAAAAAAAGTGGTTTAAAAGTTTGTTTACTGGAAAAAGGAAAGCATCCACGATTCGCCATCGGCGAATCTTCAACGCCGATTGCTGACATGATCCTCAGGCGGCTTTCCAGAAATTATGATCTTCCATGGCTTTACGATTTTTCACGTTATGGAACATGGCAACAAACTCATCCTGAAATAGTTTGCGGCATCAAAAGAGGGTTTAGTTTTTTTAAACATTTTCCCGGAAAAGAGTTCTTTACAGACGAAAACCATTCGAACGAATTGCTTGTTGCTGCAAGTACAAACAATGAATTATCGGATACCAATTGGTTTCGTTCTGAATTTGACGCTTTTCTTGTTACGAAAGTAAAAGAAGAAGAGATTGATTATTTTGATGAAACTGAAATAATAAATGTTGAAAAAAGATCAGGATGGATTTTTTCTGTAAAACAACAAGATGGGGAAAAGATAATCAAAGCAAAATTTTTTATTGATGCAACAGGAAGTGGAGATCTTCTTGAAAATTTTTTAGGAATTAAATCATCTTCTTCCGGATTCTTGACAAACTCATTTGCTGTTTTTTCTCACTTTGATAATGTGTCTCGCTGGACAGAATTATTGAAGAAGAAGAATATTGCTACAAATGATTTTCCTTATGATCCTGATTTTTCCGCTCTTCATCAAATTCTTGATGAAGGATGGATGTGGATGCTGCGGTTTAATAATGAATTGACAAGTATCGGTTTTGTTTTGGATGGGAACAATACTTCTTTTGAGGATTTACCAGCCGAAGAAATTTTTAAATTGCTTTCTGAAAAATATCCATCGGTATCAGAGATATTGAAAAATGCAAAAGTTCATTCCATCCCAGGAAAGATTTTTAAGACAAAAAGGCTTCAAAGAAAATTGGATCATTGTTTTGGAGAAGATTGGGTTGCTTTGCCCCATTCCGCTGCTTTTGTTGATCCTTTATTCAGCCCGGGAGTTGCATTTTCTCTTTCAGGCTTGGAAAATGTCCTGGAGATGATCACGGAACATTTTCAGAATAAAGAATTGTTGCACCAAAATTTGCAACAGTATGAAAATAAAATTTCTGAGGAAGTAAAATTGATGGACGCTTTGATTGCCGGCTGTTACAAAACTTTTTCAAATTTTTCTTTGTTCAATGCCTGGTCAATGTTGTATTTTATTGCAGCCATTGCAAACGAACAACGCTTGATGAAAGGAAAAGAAGAAGGATATTTCCTCAATGCTCACGATTCGCAAATCCAAAAAATAGTTTATGATTCATTTGATGATTTGAAAAAATTACTTTCTTCTCCAATCACGGAAAATGATATATCATCTTTCACAACAATGATAAAAGAAAGAATTACACCTTTTAACATTGCAGGGCTTTTGAATCCTTTAGCTAAAAATATGTATCATCACACGGTGGCGGTTTTTTGAATTATTTTTTGCCTTCAGCAATACCCAATCGAATTGCATTCCTGAATGATTCGGTGGTCACTTTCCGTGTGTTGTACTCCTGTTGGTATTCCCTGTGTTCTTTATCATTTGGATAAGCATATTTTGAAGTGTAAGGATAAGAAGGCATTCCATGATAAGGCAATGGAGCAACTGTTTGTCCGTAAGCCGTATTCAGATCTCCATCCTTTACCCACCCTTCACTGTAAATGATAAAATCGCGCTTCCAGCCTTTTTTAAGTTGGGGTAAATGTGATGCATCAAAATCAATCGTTACTTCATCTCCGCCATCACAAATAATGTATTTGTCATCTGCTTTTTGAAGCAGCGGCAACACATCGCCATAGCGTGTATAGTTGCCCGTTAGATCCCTCCATTTTTGCCCGGTAGAAACATTATTATAATCAAACCACTGAGGGCCAAACGGTCCGCCTTTTTGATATGAAGCAGAGTAACCACGGTAATCCAAATTGGCATTCACCATTTTTAAATCGTAAGTATTTACCGGGGATTGTACTTTTCCTGTTGCATAAAACACCTGGTCCCAATAGATTTGCATCGTAGTCCTGATCCTGATTCTCCGGTCGTGTGCTGTTAAGAATTTATGCGACAGATCAACAATTACCATTTTGTCTCTTCCCATCGGGTAACCAATATCTTTTATTACAGTTTGCCATTTTCCTTCTTTATTCATCACCTGCAGACTTGGCGGCTGCAGCTTGTATTTGTTGGTTTGTGTCAATTCTGTATTGATACTTGCATCCGGTGGAAATATCCATCCTCTCATGTATAACAAAAGACTATCAGCCTGCGCATCTTTTCCAAGATCGAGAATAAGATCGTGCTCTTTGGCAACACCCTGGAATTTGCCCAACTCAAAATTGGAAACATATTTGAAATCATATTTTTCCAATTTAGGAAGCACATCATTTCCATTTCCATCGGTTGCTGATACGGGTAGGTGAGGATGCGAAACCTGGTAAATCTTTTTGCCTGGATAAGGTGGTGCAACAAATCGCTCGTCAACATAAGTGTCAACGGAATCGGGGTGATCGATGGCAAACAATTGCGCTTTATCAAAATAAACTGCTTCCCACAATTCTTCACTGATCTTAACCGTGTAAAGCCCATTGCGTGGTTGTAATTTATCTCCCGGGATTAACAGATATTCTTTCGATGGTTGCTGGTAAGCGTAAGTCGTGTCTTTACCATTTATCGCCACAGGCATTCCCAAAGCACTTCGCCACAACATATCTTTCAGGAATACAAATTCTTTTCCATTCCATGTAAATAGGAACGGACAGGAACCTTTTAATTCAGCTTGTTCCAGCGCGCGTTGTTTTCTCGTTGGATCTACAATTGTTTGAGGAACGCCGTTTGGCCAAATGATCCTTAACGCATCGATCTTTGTGCGTGAGCCCACACCGAATTCAAGTAAGGGACCTTTGATGGTTTTCAATTGATAGAGATCACCTGATTTTAATTCCACCTGCGCACCTATTCCCAAACGGTTGTTTTTGCTGCCTCCAAATGAAAGCCCGGTCAATTGTACCTGGATGAAATTGTTGTTGTTTCCACCATCATTTCTTAATAGTTGTACTCCGGAAGGACCATCGATAAAAATATCCCTGTCGCCATCAAAATTAAAATCGGCAACAGCCATTCCTGAAGCCTGGAGCACGTTTTCGGGAATTAAATCTGAAGCGTCTGAAAATCCGTTACCAGCATCATTATGAAATAATTTGATTCCTTTTTGCGAATTATTTGAATTGACACCTGCAACAAAAATATCTTTGAAACCATCATTGTCGTAATCAACAAAATCAATTTTGTAAACTTTAATTCCCTGCAACCAATTACTCAATTGATTGGAAATTTTTTCATCAACTGAAAATTTTCCAGCTTCATTTTTTAATAAAAAACATTTTCCGTCTTTTCCTCCCGCGGTCAGGATATCAAGTGTTCCATCATTGTTGTAATCGCCAAAAACCACGGTCTTGCCTGAAACTTTGGAATCGGTTAATCCAACCGAAGAACTGATGTCTTTAAAATTGGAATGCCTGTCATTATTGATCAAATGAAGGCTTCCATCCTGCCAGGTTTCGATCAGATCCAAATCACCGTCATCGTCCCAATCACCAAAATCCATATCCTGGATAACAGCATTATTTTGAGCAAGATTCATGGAACCAGCATTTTCTGTGAAAGTGCCGTCGCCATTGTTTCTAAAAAATTTGTTCCCGTTTTGTGTAGCTGCATAAAGGTCGAGATCACCATCCTGGTCGAGGTCGGCGAAAATAATTTTATGAACATTAGCTGCATTATTTAAACCAATGTTATCAGTGATCTTTTCAAATGTTCCATCGCCCCTGTTTTTATAAACAAGGATTCCATTTGTAGTTGTTACAAACAAATCCTGGTAGCCGTCATTGTCATAATCCGCGAAGGCGGCATCCAAATCTTTTCCTGTGTGATCAATGTTGCCCGAAACGTTACATTTTTTAAAAGTCCCGCCCTGGTTCACCGACAAATAAGAATGGGAATTTGATTCACCATTTCCCAAATAACTTGAGTAGATATACATGTTTCCCTGCGCATCATAATCGGCCACGGCAAGAACGGTGTTATCAGGATTTAAACCGCCGGACGGTCCCTGGATGGAAGAAAGAACATTAAAACTCAAAGGAATTTTGTTGGCATTATCATTAGCATGAGGATTATTCGAATTATCAAAAGCAGCGACAGAAATGTTTGTATCAAAATTAAAAAAGCCTGCCACCATTTTGGGGATTTCAATGTCATCCGCGCCGGATGCATATTCGGGAGAAATTCTTAGCAGTTCATGAAACTGCTGAATGTACGGCAATGCTGCATTCGGTTGATTAGCGTCCAGTTCACCAATCGCCTTGTCATAATATTTTTGAGCAGCGTCTGAAAATGTTGGAGCAATCTTTTTAATGCTTTGTAAATAAAACCTGGTAGAGTCAGTTTTGCCTCCGCCTGCATAAATTTCTGCCAGTTTCATTAAAGGGACAATGTTGGCCGGTGCCAGGCTTTGCACCTTTAATAAATAAGTTTTTCTTGCTTCAACATTAGTCGTATCCAACTCTGATAAAGCAAAATAAGCAGTAGCGTTTTTAGGGTTTTTAGCAATGATCTCGTTCAATGCCTGTGAAGCTTTATCCTTCTCATTTTTTAAAATATAAATCTCAGCCAGCAGCAGTTTGAGGTCAGCGTTGTCGGGACTGATTTTTAATCCATTTTTGTCCACTTTTTCTGCTTCATCGTAATCCTTTTGCAACAAATTGAGGCGGGTCAAACCGATATAACTTGAAACGTCATTCGGATCTTTTTTTATCGCCTGTTGAAAAGCGACTTTCGCTTCATCCAAATGGTTTTGAGAAAGATATTGAAGTGCCAGGTCTTTGGGATTGGCATTCGAATTCTTATCTTCTTTTTTCTTGCTTACGCAAGCTGCAAATGCGACCGTGATCAACAGCGACAGCAAAAAAATAGGCAAGTTCCTGGATGAACTCTTGGAAAAATTAAAAAAAGCAAACATCTTAGCTATTGGGTAATGTGATTGGCGAATAATAGAAGTAAAATTACAGGAATATGTTGTTTTACTGTCTGAATGCCCGATTTATTTTTTAACTTGCTTAGGTTTTAGTATGGCTTGAAGAAATTGAAATTTTATCCATTAATCTGTTTACTCTTTTTATGCACCGGCAACATAAATTACCAAAGATCATCACGATCATCATCTTTGTTGGATTGCTCATCGGAACAGCCATCTCTTCAAGAAAAACTCCTTTGCATGTGAACGAGGCACGTCAAAAACAACTGGCCTTAAAAAAGTTTGGTTTTTACCTCCAGCCAATTGATGATTCTGCCGGTATTAATTTCAGGCATTTGTGCCCGATGCTCGATCCAAAGGTCAAAAATATTGAAGCTCAAATTGCCTCAATGGGCGCTTCAGTTTCTATTGTTGATTATGATCGCGATGGTTGGGATGATATTTATTTTACCAACAGCCGCGATGGAAGTAAGAATGCGCTCTACCGTAATTTAGGAAATGGGAAATTTGAAGATGTGGCTTCGCAACTGGGAATCGCGGATTTGAACAATGACAGCACAGGCGTTTCAATGGGCGCTGTTTGGGCCGATTTTGACAATGATGGTTATGACGATCTCTTCTTATACAAATGGGGAAAGCCGGAATTGTTTCACAATGAAGCCGGGAAAGGTTTTGTAAATGTGACTGCCGGAAGTGGGTTGCCTTCATGGGTAAATGCAAACAGCGCGATTTGGTTTGATTTTAACAACGATGGTTTGCCTGATCTTTTTATTGGTGGTTATTTCAATGAAAAATTCAACCTCTTCCACTTAACAACTACCAAGATAATGCCGGAGAGTTTTCGGTATGCCAACAATGGCGGTAGAAATTATCTTCTTGAAAACATGGGCAATGGAAAGTTTAAAGATGTGACGGAAGAATATGGTTTAACATCTACCAAGTGGACGCTGGCGGCGGCTTCTGCTGATTTTAATGAAGATGGATATCCGGATCTTTTTGTGGCGAATGATTACAATGTAAATGAATTGTATATAAATGATAAGGGCAAAAAATTTACAGAAGTGGGGCGGCAATCCGGAATTGGAAATATTCCTAAAAGCGGGATGTGCGTTTCATTCGGCGACATAAACAATAAAGGAGTCGTTGGCGTGTACAACACTACGATCACAGAAAAAGGAATTTTGCTCCAGGATAATAACTATTGGGAACCGGAAACAGGCAACAACACCGGTGCATATCCCAAATTTGTAAACCTTGCCCAGCTTTCAGGAATTGATAATGCCGGTTGGAGTTATGGTGCTCAATTTGGCGACCTGAACAATGATGGCAATATGGATTTGTATGTAGCCAACGGATTTATTTCTGCCAAAAAAGGAACTTCTTATTGGTACGATTATTCAAAAGTTACGGGAGGCAACAAGACAATAATCGAGGACGCGGCCAACTGGCCCGACATGAATGGGAAAAGTCAATCCGGTTATGAGCAAAATAAAGTCTGGCTCAACCAGGGCGACGGCAGTTTTGAAGACGTTTCTGATGAAGTGGCTCCGTTTGTCACTTATGATTCGCGTGCTGTTGCAATGGCAGATCTTTTTAATAATGGCAAGTTGGATGTGATCGTTGCCAATCAAAATAATGTTCCCTTGATCTACAAAAATGATCTGGACAATGGCAATCACTGGATTGAAATTGATTTGAAAGGAACGGTAGGAAATGCGGACGCAATAGGTGCTCGTGTTGTTGTTGAATGGGATGGGAAAAAACAAATGCAGACTGTAACTGCCGGAATGGGATTTTCTTCCCAAAACCAGCACAGGCTTCACTTTGGTATTGGGAAAAGCAATAAGATTGATCGGGTAACAATTTTATGGCCTTCGGGAAAGAAGAGTATGATTGAAAATCCCGCAACAGACAAATTGCTTGTTGAAACAGAAGGTAAATAAATAAAGAGAGAGTAAAATCTTTAAACAAAAAATAATTTTAGAATCAAATAAATTTTATGCCCTGGATTGTAAAAGCGCCGAAAGGATATTTTCAATATGTGCCACCTGCATTTATTACGCTGCTGCTGCTTATCGGGCAGTTGAGTTTTGGAATGCTTGACAGTTATGTGAATGTGGTGGTTGCTATTTGCACCGCAATTATTGCCGAGATGGTTTTGTCCAAACTTCTGCTGGGCAAATGGAAAAGTCTTGCGAGTGCATACATCAGCGGGATAAGCGTAGGCATTTTAATTCGATCAACATTGATCTGGCCTTATATTATTACGGCAGTTTTGTCCATTATGTCCAAATACGTTTTGCGTTATAAAGGAAGGCATTTGTGGAACCCCTCCAATTTTGGCGTTTCATGGATGTTGTTCATGGCGCCTTTAGACGTAGCGGGTTTAAGCATCCAGTGGGGAAGCAATTTTACAGCGATGGCAGTCATCTGGATATTAGGACTTGTCATTGTTTACCGGGCAAAACGCCTCCATGTTACACTTACTTATGTAATAAGTTTTGTTATTCTTGCTTATGTCCGCAGCTTGATCGTTGGCGATACTTTTTTGGCTGAAGTTTCTCCCTTGACAGGACCAATGTATCAGCTTTTCATCTTCTTCATGATGACCGATCCGCCTACTTCTGTTTCAACCAGGAAAGGCCGGATCATTGTTGCCATTTTGATTGCGCTTGTTGAATTTGTATTACGGTTGAACAGCTTTATTTATGCGCCTTTCTACGCGTTGTTCCTGGTCGGACCTGTTGCAAAGTTTATTGATTTAAAAATGAGCGCGCGAAAAGTTGAAGAAGTTAAAGTGGAGAGTAAACCAACTTTTTCCTTACAAATTTAATTTGCTTGAGAAACAGAATTGCCGCAGGGAAATCAAAAAGGATTTTCAATTCAGACAGGTTGAACATTCAGATTTCCTAATTGTTCTGCGGTAATTTCTTCCAGTTGGCGTTTTCTTGTTTCCACTCCAAAGAAGGCAATCGCTATAGCAGCAATTATCAATGGAACAGCGCCAATCATAGCCGTCACTGCAATTGATGGTGGCGCAACGGCCACAACAACCAGTGCAATCACAAGCACGCCACCAAATTTGCTGAAACCTGCAATTACTCCACTTCCACGCGACCGAATTCTTGTTGGATAAATCTCTGCGGCATAAGCAGACAAAACTGAGATGACAGAACTGATACCCCAGATTGGAACAATAAGTAAAATGTATAGCCACACATGATGTTGTACAATTGAATCACCCCCAAGAATAAAGCCTATCATTGAAGCTGCAGTCAGAAGTGTAAGCAAAATAATCGTTTTCTTGCTGCTCCAGAAACCATACATCCAGGCTACCAAAAAATTGAGCGGAAACCCGATTAATGCTGCATTTCTCAACAGCCCAAAAGAATCGGCCTGGCTATAGCCAAGGTGTTGCAGATTGGAAGGTATCCATAATTGAAAACCAAATTCAACAAAACCTCCACCGATTGCCAAAATGCCAACAGTAGCTGTTAACGTGAGGAAAGGTGGACGAAACAATTGTTTAAACTGATCTTTTATTTTTTCTTTTTCAGCACCCGCCACTTGGATTTTTTCTTTTATTGCCACGGCACCAAATCGTTTCATTACATTTTGCGCTTCGTTCAATCGTCCGCTATTGATCAAAAAGCGCGGTGATTCCGGTATCCAACGATTCAATAAGATCAACATAAATCCGGTTGGAAAACCAATCAGCCACAAAATTCTCCAGGTGTAATGCGGCACCAACCATGACGCCAGTGCACTTGTAATAACATAAGCTCCGGCAATATCCCCACCGATCAACACCATCATCCACCCGCGATGCCTGGCAGGAATACTTTCGGCCATTAAGGTGAACATGATCGGAAGCATACCACCTACGCCCCAGCCCATAACAAAGCACATGATGCAATTCATCCAGAATTCCGGCATCGAACCGCAGGCACTGGTTGCGATAAAAGTGATACCGGCCATCAGGATTGAAGATTTGCGGCCGATCTTATCGCCAAGCCAGCCCCAGATAAAAGAACCGATCACCGTACCTGTTATGCCGCAAAAGGGAAGCAAAGCAACCGGTATTGTAGCATTGGGAAACAATGGCGATTTTAGTCCGTATTCTCTTGCCATCCCCGGAACTACAAAAGAAAGTATTGTAGGTTTCATCACATCCAGCGTAATCGCGATTGCCATTACGATTAGCAGCCCAATGTGTGTTTTATTAATAGGAGCATCATCGAGCGCCCTTACTTTCAGATCATATTCCTGGTTTTCTTTCAATGGTTTTGGCGGAATAAGGCTATAAAGTGTGATCAGCAAACCAATTACAACCAAAGCCATACCGATGTTCATGGAAGTTCCCATGGGCATTCCTACCAGCCGGTAGTGCATATTTTTTGCATTAATGTACATTGGAAGTTGAAGCGCCACGCCGATCGCCACAGAGAAAAAGCCTAACCAAAAAGCGCCTTTACTTCTGAAAATTACTTTTCCATTGGAGGTTAACGAATTAAAGGATTTCATATCAAACTAGGGTTTGTAAAATTTCAATTTCAAATTTCTTTTTACAAGATACAAATTAACGGGAATGTGTTGATGGCTAAATCATATTTTTGAAAGGCGATTGCATTTTTGTTACAATCGTTTGACTTCCGAAAATTCAGCATCAGCTGTAAAACGGGCGTGGTGGAAAAGGCAATTTTATTTTTTTTAAAATTTGATTTTTAATTTTCGTAATTCCATTTCATCTCCTATATTTGCACTCCCAAAATAAGGGAGCGTAGCTCAGTTGGTTTAGAGCATCTGCCTTACAAGCAGAGGGTCCGCGGTTCGAACCCGTGTGCTCCCACGAAATAAAAGCCTTGCCTAGCAGGGCTTTTATAGTTTTTAGACCTTGCATTGACGCTGTAGCATTTAAAAAAAGTTAGTAAAAAGGTTAGTATATTTTATCGCTCCAGGATAATTATCTTTTCTCTTGATCAAAATTATTGGAAATTCAAATTGAGGAGATTATATCCCCCATATCTTTATTGGATAAATTCAGCGTTCTCATAACTTGCTTAACGATAAACTCTGGAACAGGATCAATATTGTTCATTTTTCATGACCTTTTTCATTCCGGATACATTTACATCCTTCATGTTCGAGAATTTTTCTCATTAGTTTTAGCGAAACATTTGCGGATTTAAAAGGCATTAGGCAACCTTTGGCATTTCTACGCCCATACGGTCCATTTTGTATGGAATGGAATTTACAATATTATGAAGGTATTCGTTTTTCATAAAAAGATCAGTGATTTCAGGCGCCACATAAGGCTTTTTCTTTTTCGTTATTGTCCACCCATGCAACTTTAAATCCTGAATAAGTGTATTCTTATTAGTTGTGTAGGAAAAATATTCAGACAAGACGTGTTCCAAAGACAGTTTTGCTTCTTCTTCAGAGTTTCCGTATCCTGAAATATCCAACACCGGTATATAAGCAATATGAACCTTGTTCTCCTGGAAAATCATCACTGGCGATTCTACGCTAATAGTAGCTTTCTCATTTTCGAATTTGCCTTTTAAATCTGTTCTTTTCATCATCAGTAAAATTTAATACTAGAAAATACTCCAAATTGATTGTAACTCACTTACGTAAAATGTGGTTTTGTTCAGCCAAAATTAATACCTGATTTTGACTAAAGATCATGATAAATCATTTTTATCATTGATTTAAAAATATTCTTCTTTTTTGACAAGTAATCATAAAAATACAATTAAAAGGAGAGTTACGTTGGCTGCGGAAGAAGTTTCTTTTTATTTCAGAAACCTTTATAATACCATAACAAAATAATTTTTGTTAGCAGGGAAACAAATTCTTTACTATTTATTTTCGTTTTGTTTTTGATGCAAATCTTTAAAAGAGCCTTAGTTTTGAGTCTTCTGCTAAACCAATACTTTAAACATGAGGAAATTGATTCTTATTTTCCTATTGGCTTTCCCTTTCGCATTTTCAACAATTGCGCAACCGTCATCAGCTGCGTTTAGAAACCCTGATCTTCCGCTTCAAAAAAGGGTGGATGATCTCCTGAAAACTCTTACACTCAAAGAAAAAATTTCAATGCTTGGCTTTCGAAGCCCTGGTGTTGAAAGACTTGACATTCCTGCTTACAATTGGTGGAATGAAGGCTTGCATGGAGTAGCAAGAGCAGGTGAAGCAACGGTATTTCCGCAGGCAATCGGGATGGCCGCTTCGTTTAATAAAGAATTGATGTATAAAGTTGCAGATGCCATTTCAACCGAGGCGAGAGCGAAATACAACCTTGCAACCAGCCACGACCGTCGGCTTCAATATATGGGTTTGACTTTCTGGTCTCCCAACATTAATATTTTTCGGGATCCGCGCTGGGGCAGAGGACAGGAAACCTATGGCGAAGATCCTTTTTTGACAGCGACGATGGGAACTGCTTTTGTAAAAGGCATCCAGGGAAATGACAATCATTATTTGAAAGCATCAGCATGTGCCAAACATTTTGCGGTGCACAGCGGACCGGAAGCCGGTCGACACACTTTTAATACCATTGTAGATGAAAAAGATTTGAGAGAAACATATTTGTATGCTTTTAAAAAATTGGTGGATAATGGCGTGGAATCTGTGATGTGTGCTTACAACAGGGTCAACGGGGAACCTTGTTGCACAAGCAATACAATTCTTCATAATATTCTTCATAACGAATGGCATTTCCAGGGTCATGTGGTAACAGATTGCGGCGCTTTAGATGACATCTGGCTTCGTCATAAAGTGATGCCCAATGCTGTAGAAGTAACGGCTGTCGCCATTAAAGCAGGTGTAAATATGAATTGTGGCAGCCTCCTTCAGGACGATGCAATGAATGCTATTCAACAAAAATTATTGACAGAAAAAGATATCGACAGCGCATTAGCTCCCGATTTGAGAACACAGTTCAAACTTGGTTTTTACGATCCTAAAGCTAACGATCCATTTAAGAATTTTGGTGCTGACAGCGTAGCCAACACTTACCATGTTTCGCTTGCAAGAAAGATGGCGCAACAAAGTATGGTGTTGCTGAAAAATAAAAACAACCTGTTGCCGCTGGATAAAAACAAATACAACGCCTACATGGTAATTGGACCAAATGCCGCTTCGCTGGATGCTTTGCTGGGAAATTATCATGGCGTTTCAGGCAACACCTAAATTTTGTGGAAGGAATTACAAGGGCTGTTGGTCCTGGTGCAAGAGTTGAATACGACCAGGGATGCGATTACACCGACACTACACATTTCGGCGGAATCTGGGCGGCTTCCAATGCAGATGTAACTATTGCTGTGATTGGTCTTACGCCGGTTTACGAAGGCGAGGAAGGCGATGCGTTTCTTTCACAGGGTGGTGGGGACAGACTTAGCCTGCAGCCTCCTGCAAGCCAAATCGCTTTTATAAAAGCACTGCGTAAAGGAACCAAAACGCCTATCATTGCGGTAATAACGGCGGGCAGCGATCTCGATCTTTCTTCGATTGAACCTTATGTAGACGCCATTATTTATGCATGGTATCCGGGCCAACAAGGAGGCAACGCATTGGCCGATATTCTTTTTGGAAAAGTTTCTCCTTCCGGAAAATTGCCGGTTACGTTTTATAAATCGCTGAACGATTTGCCGGCTTATGATGATTATGCGATGCAGGGAAGAACGTATCGGTATTTTACAAAACCGGTAGAGTATCCTTTTGGTTTCGGATTGAGTTATACGCATTTTGATTATGCCTGGCAAAAAGAACCTGTTGATATAAAAAATGAAAATGAACCGATTTCCTTCGAGATAAAAATCAGCAATACTGGCAATTTTGATAGCTACGACGTTCCCGAAGTGTATGTTAAATATCCGGATCTTCCACGCAGGCCGATTGAAGAATTGAAGGGATTTCAGAAAGTATTTATCCAAAAAGGAAAAACGAAAATTCTAAAATTTTCTATTCCTGTTTCTGAATTAAAAAAGTGGGATTTGAAAGAAGGTAAATGGAAATTGTATCCGGGCAAATACCAGGTTTGCATTGGAAAAAATGCCGATGAAATGATCTTGACAAAAACGATTGAAATAAAATAGCACACGAATGAGAAAAACGTATTCCTATATCCTGATTTTTTTGATCAGCATTTTTATTGGCGATAAATCTGTCACGGCGCAGGCAAAAAAAAATGACGACAGGTATCCGCTAATTCCTTTTCCAACACACCTGCAGGCTTTGCCGGGAAACTTTGAGATCAATTCCTCGACTGTGATCAAAAACGATGGACTGTTTTCCAATGAAACAACTTTTTTGCAAGATTTATTAAAGCAGCAGAGCGGCTATGATGTTAAGATAAATAATGCTACAAAATCGAACGTCATTATTCTGAAAAATGATAAATCAGTTACTGCGCCTGAAGGTTATAAACTTAGTGTTCAGCCGGGAAAAATAATTTTATCAGCCTCCTCTTCATCAAGAATTTTTCATGGTATTGAAACTATCCGGCAATTGTTGCCGGTATCAGCCAACAATCGAAAAATGAAAGTAATGACCCTTCCCGCAGTTGCAATTGAAGATGCACCGCTTTATTCATGGAGAGGAATGCATTTGGATGTAGCGCGTCATTTCTTTTCGATTGATTATTTGAAAAAATTTATTGACGTGATGGCATTGTATAAGATGAATAAATTGCATCTTCATCTTACAGACGACCAGGGCTGGCGGATTCAAATAAAAAAATATCCCAAACTTACTGAAGAAGGCGCGTGGCGAACTTTCAATAGCCAGGATTCCAACTGCATCAGGATGTCGAAAACAAATCCTGATATGGCAATCGATTCACAGCATATTATTCACAGGAACGGGCAAACGCTTTATGGCGGATTGTATACCCAGCAACAAATGAAAGACCTGGTGGCTTATGCGGCCAAAAGACACATCGATATTGTTCCTGAAATTGATATGCCGGGCCACATGATGGCCGCGATTCATGCTTACCCATTTTTATCATGCGACGGTGGAAGCAAATGGGGAAAATTATTTTCAACGCCAATTTGCCCGTGCAATGAGTCAACTTTTGTTTTCGCTGAAAATGTCTACAAAGAAATATTTTCCATCTTCCCTTCAAAATATATTCATTTGGGTGCAGACGAAGTTGACCGGAAAGAATGGGCTAAATCACCTGCCTGCAAAGCGCTCATGCAAAAGCAAGGTTTGAAAAATGTAGATGAACTGCAAAGTTATTTTGTAAAAAGAATGGAAAAATTCTTCAATGCGCACGGAAGAAAACTAATCGGCTGGGATGAGATTCTTGAAGGTGGCGTAAGCAAAACTGCTTATGTAATGTACTGGCGAACCTGGGTACCAGATGCGCCGGTAAAAGCCGCACAGCATGGCAATTATGTGATTATGACGCCTGGTGATCCATTGTATTTTGACAGGATTCCGGACGCACAATCTATTAAGGAAGTGTATGATTTTAATCCTGTGCCGAAAGCATTGAATGCCCAACAGGCAAAATTTATTTTGGGTGCGCAAGCTAATATCTGGACAGAACACATTCCATCGGAAAAAAGAGCAGATTTTATGTACATGCCGCGTATGACGGCGCTCTCCGAGGTACTTTGGAGCAATACTTCAGATTACAAAGGATTTATGGAAAGGTTGAATCACCAGTACAAATTGCTGGATGAAATGAATGTTCATTATCGTTTGCCCGATCTTACAGGTTTTGTGCAGGAAAATGTTTTTACAGACAGCGCGGTGCTTTCTGTAAAAAAGCCTGTTGCCGGACTTCATGTTCATTATACAACTGACGGAAATATTCCTGAGTTAAGTTCTCCTTTGTTGCCTCAGAATTTGGTGATTAAAAATCCTGAAACCATAAAATTTGTCGCTTATAGCAATAAAGGTGCAAGAGGAGACATTTACGAAGTTCATTATAAGCATGAAGATTTTGTCAAACCTGTAAATGTAGAAGCTTCGCTTGAAAATGGTTTGTTTACAACTTATTACAAAAAATTCTTCAAAACCAGTACAGCGTTGAATTCTACCGAACCTGACAGTTCCTTTGTTGCGCACAGTTTTATAGTTTCTGATTCGATCAATGCTCCTTCTTTCGGCCTTAAATACAAAGGCTATATTGATGTGCCGCAGACAGGTATTTATACTTTTTATCTTACCTGCGATGATGGTGGAATTCTTACAATTGGTGACGAGGAAGTTGTGAATAATGATGGCTTGCATTCTGCTATTCAAAAGACAGGGCAAGTAGCTTTGGAAAGAGGATTACATCCTTTTCAACTGAATTTTATTGAAGGCGGCGGAGGTTTTAAACTCGATCTGAAATACAGCAAAGGAATTGGTCAGCCTGAAAACATTCCACAAGACTGGCTTAAATATCAACCTGAATCAAAATAAAATCAACTTAATTTCAAAGACCCGATGAATCGTAGTAAACTAACAAAAAGCAATTTTTTTTATTTTAAGAAAAAAGCGCTTTTCAAAAATTTCATTTTTCTCTTTTTACTGATAAATACCAGTTCTGCATTTGCTCAAAATGTAGTTCAGTATGTAAATCCTTACATTGGTACCGGCGGACACGGTCATGTTTTTTTGGGTGCCAACGTGCCTTTTGGTGCAGTTCAGTTGGGGCCGGTAAATTTATCTGAAGGTTGGGATTGGTGCTCCGGTTACAATTATTCTGATTCGACCATTATTGGTTTTTCGCATACGCATCTAAGTGGAACCGGAATTGGCGATCTTGGCGATATTCTGGTGATGCCTACCACCGGCGATCTTATAATGGACAAAGGTTCTTTAAAGAAACCCGGCAATTTTTCTTTGTTCAGTCACGCGGATGAAAAAGTAAGCCCAGGTTATTATTCTGTTTTGTTGAAACGATATAATATCAAAGCGGAATTAACCGCTTCTGAAAGAGTAGGTTTTCATCGGTACACTTTTCCTGCATCTGAAAATGCACATTTGATCATCGATTTGGTGCAGGGGATTGGTTGGGACAAACCGGTCTATGGATATATAAAAAAGCTCAACGACTCAACGTTAGTGGGCTATCGTTTTTCAACTGGTTGGGCAAAAGATCAGCGCATTTATTTCGCCGCGGTCTTTTCCAGGCCTTTTAAAAATATCGAACTTTTTCAAAACGAGCAACCTACAAAAAGCTTTGTGGCAATGAGCGATAGCGTAAAAGCCGCTATAAATTTTTCAACACATGCAGGTGAACAGATTGAAATGAAAGTGGCGATTTCTCCTGTAAGTTTTGCCAACGCTTTGATGGATATGCATGCAGAAATCCCCGGATGGAATTTTGATGAAATAAAAAAGAAAGCTGCAGAAGAATGGAATAAACAATTGTCTAAAGTGGTGATCAAAACGCCTGATGTTAAATCGAGAGAAAAATTTTATACGGCATTGTATCATTGTTTTATTGCGCCTTCTATTTTTAATGATGTAAACGGCGATTATTATGGCACCGATAAGCAAGTTCATCGCAAAGCGCCTTTTACCAACCTTACTACTTTTTCTTTGTGGGATACGTATCGTTGCGAAAATTCTTTGCTCACTATTTTACAACCAAAACGGGTAAGTGATATTATCAATTCGATGCTTGCAATTTACCAGCAACAGGGCAGACTTCCTGTTTGGCATTTGATGGGAAATGAAACCAATACAATGCCGGGAAATAGCGCCACACAGGTGATTGCAGATGCGTATTTGAAAGGAATAAAAGGTTTTGATACGACGCTTGCATATGAAGCTGTTAAAACAACGGCGATGCTTGATAACCGCGGATTGAAGTATGTGAAAAGATATGGTTTTATTCCTGCCGATAGCATGGTCGAATCTGTTGCTATGGGTTTGGAATATGCGATTGCTGACGGATGCACTGCTTTGATGGCAAAGCGCATGGGAAAAGAAGATGATTACAATTATTTCAATAGGCGTTCGGAATATTACAAAAATTATTACGACAGTACAGTGCATTTTATGCGCGGCAGAATTTCTGAAACTCAATGGCGTGAGCCTTTCAGCCCTTTCATTTCCCGGCACATGAAAGATGATTTTACCGAGGGCAATGCGTGGCAATACACGTGGCTTGTCCCGCAGGATGTACATGGCTTGATTAAATTATTGGGTGGAGAACAAAAATTCACCAACAAACTTGATTCACTGTTTACGGTACATGGCGATATGGGCAAAGAAGCGTCGAATGATATCACAGGGCTTATCGGTCAATATGCTCATGGCAATGAACCGAGTCATCATATTACTTACCTCTACACTTATGCAGGGCAACCATGGAAAACCGCTGAAAAAGTTCGGTTTATTTTGGATAGCTTATACTTTGATGATCCGAATGGCTTGAGCGGAAACGAAGATGTGGGACAAATGTCTGCATGGTATGTAATGAGCGCGCTCGGATTTTATCCTGTTCATCCGGCGCGTGGAATTTATGTTTTTGGCAGCCCATTATTTCATGAAGCGTCAATCGATGTTGGAAATGGAAAACACTTTGTTATGAAAGTAAAAAATAACAGTGATGAAAATATTTATATTCAGAAAATGAAGTTGAATGATAAGAAATACACCAAGGCGTATATTTCTTATTCAGACATTATGAAAGGTGGTAAGTTGGAAATTGAAATGGGTAAAAATTCTTCCAAAACGTGGGGAGTGGATATTGAGGATCGGCCGTAAAATCAGTATGTAGGTTCACTTTTTTATCCGTGTTTTTTGTAAATTCATCTTTCAAAAACTGCTTTTATTACCTCAAAAAAGCTCAAACCATGCTTTTATATATTTTATCTTTTTTCGTCGGTGCGCTAATTGCTTACACGATTGTGAGTGCATTGCACAAAAGTTCTTTTAAAAATAAATCGATTGCTACCGAAGAGCGGTTGCAACAGCAATTGATCATTATCAATGACCTCAAAAAGGAAAAGCAAAATCTTATTTCAGAAAAAGAAGATCTGATCGCAAGAACAAGCCAGGCAGAAACAAGAAGTAGTTTCCTGGAAGAAAAATTGATACAACAAAAAGAAGAGTTGAATCAAATAGGAGAGAAGTTCAAATATGAATTTAGAAATCTTGCACAAAATATTCTGGAAGAAAAAACGCAGAAATTTACGGAAGTAAATGAACAAAAAATGAAGGCCATTTTGGATCCCCTGAAAAGTGATCTTGTAATGTTTAAACAAAAAGTGGAAGAAACTTATGATAAAGAATCCAAAGAAAGATTTTCGCTGGGAAAGGAGATAGAAAAATTGGTGATGATGACGCAACAGGTAAGCACAGACGCAAATAACCTGACTGCCGCCTTGAAAGGCAATACTAAAATGCAGGGAAACTGGGGCGAAATGATCCTTGAAAGCCTGCTTGAAAATAGCGGGTTGACAAAAGGCCGTGAATATTTCTTGCAGCAATTTATCCGCGATAATGCGGGTAATATTATTAAGGATGAACACGGCTCAGGTTTGCAACCGGATGTGACTATCTGTTATCCCGACAATAGAAAAATAATTGTTGATAGTAAAGTGTCTCTCATTGCCTGGGACGAATTTGTTGCTGCTGAAGACGTAGATCAGCAAAAGATTTGTTTGCAACAACACATCAAAAGTGTCAGGCAACACATTGATGGATTGTCAAGGAAAAATTATCCAAAATATGCTCTGGCACTTGATTATGTACTCTTGTTCGTTCCGATTGAACCTGCGTTTCTGGAGGCGGTTAAAACAGACACTTTCCTTTGGAAATATGCTTATGATAAAAAGATATTGCTTGTCAGTCCTACGAATTTATTTGCCGTTTTAAAAATTATTGCCGACTTGTGGAAGGTAGAACAACAAAATAAAAACGCAATCGATATTGCAGACAAAGCAGGTGCTCTTTATGATAAATTTGTTTTGTTCTACGACAATTTTGAAAATGTGGGCAAAAAAATAAATGAAGCTTCCGGCATTTATGAAATGGCGTTGAAACAACTTTCTACCGGCCGTGGAAACATGATAGGCAGAATTGAAGAGTTGAAAAAGATGGGCGCTAATGCTTCCAAACAATTGCCGGAAAGAATCTTTTCAGAGTAAAATTTCTAAGGCAGTAAACAAAGAAAATTTCAAATTTTATTTTTCTTTCTAATCAGCATTTGTCCAAAGCCTGCAGAATATCAGCTTTGATGTCTTCAATATTTTCAAGGCCAACAGAAATTCTTATCAGGCCGGGAGTTATTCCAACACTTGCTTTTTCTTCATCGGTAAGTTTTGCATGGGTTGTGGAAGCAGGATGGGAAGCGATGCTGCGCGTATCACCAAGATTGGAAGTAAGGGTGAGCATTTGCAATGCATTCAAAAATTTTCTTGCACTTTCGAGTCCGCCTTTTATATCAAAAGTGATCAAAGCGCCGCCGCGTTTCATTTGTTTTTTAGCCGTTTCATACATTGGGTGCGAAGGATGAAAGGGATACTTGATGTTATTTAATTTGGGGTGACCATCAAGTGCCTTTACCAAGGCTTCTGCATTGTCGCAATGCCTTTGAATTCTTACATCCAGTGTTTCCAGGCTTTTGCTGAGTATCCATGCATTAAATGGAGAAATGGATGGTCCTGTATTTTTGCAAAAAGTAAAAAGTTCTTCAATCAATTCCTTTTTCCCAACCACAATGCCGCCCAAAACTCTTCCCTGGCCATCGATCCATTTCGTAGCAGAATGCAAAACAAGATCAGCGCCATAATCGATTGGCCTTTGTAAAACAGGCGATGCAAAACAGTTATCAACTACAAGGATGAGTTTGTGTTTTTTTGACAACTTTCCAATCCATTCCAAATCGATAATGTCCAAACCCGGGTTGGTCGGCGTTTCAATAAAGATCATTTTTGTGTTTGGCCTGATCAGAGTTTCCCACGATTCCGGTTCGTTCAGGTCTGCATAAGAATGTTCAATGTTCCAACGCGGAAAATACTTGGTGATAATGGCATGGGTTGAGCCAAAGACAGAGCGACAGCTCAGCAGGTGATCGCCTGCTTTTAAAAAGCTCATAAAACATCCAAAAATGGCGCTCATTCCTGATGCAGTGGCAAAGCCTGCTTCTGCACCTTCGAGTGCACACATCTTATCAATAAACTCCTGAACATTCGGGTTTTCAAAACGGGAATAAATGTTATTGTCCAATTCGCCGGCGAATGTTTGGCTCATCTCTTCGGCACTGTCGAATTGAAAACTTGAAGTAAGAAACAGGGGCGTACTGTGTTCGTTTTCTTTTGTCCTATCTGTTTGAATGCGTATCGCCTCTGTATTTGGATGCTGCTTCATGCTCTTAAAATTGAATTCGTTGTCCACATTTTTTGTAAAGGGACTGCGAAGATAAGAAGCAATCATTTTTTTGTCAGTTAAAAAAAATGAAGCGGTCCATTCAAATAAAAAAGGAACTGTTCAAGAAAACAATTCCTTTGGATATATGTTGAGGTGATTTTTTCGCTCTAGATTTTTATCGCCTTTCCGCTTCCAACTGATTTGGTGGAAATATCGGTCGCGTTTCCTTTGTAATAAACATTGCCACTTCCGCTGATCGTTGCAGTAAGGCTTTTGTTCACGTTTACCCGCGCATTGCCACTTCCACTGATCTTCACATGGGCGTGGTTTGCTGAAACTTCGCTGCAATCTGCATTGCCACTTCCACTTACTTCAACACTAACATTGTCTGCCCTTGCATTTTTTACCCACATGTTGCCGCTGCCTGAGATAGCAAGGTTAAGATTGTTGTAAGAGCCGGAAGTGAGTTGAATATTTCCTGAACCCGAAAGCATTAAATCCGTCTTGCCGTCAGAAGTGAAGTTGCCATTGCCATCAATATTTCCGCTTCCGCTCAGTTGCAGTCCATTAATCTTTGTCATCGTAACATATACAACGATCTTCGATCTGGATTTCAAGTTGACATGATTTTGGGAGCGTATTTCCAGTTTGCCATTTTTGACGATTGTCTCAATATAAGGTAGAAGGTTTTCATCAGCTTCAACTTGAATATTGCCGGAATTTCCATGGGCAACTTTCACATCAAATGCGCCGTATGAAGCGAGCGAATTGAAAGAGGACACTGTGCGGCTTTCTTTTTTGAGGTTGCCATTGCCTGTAACAGATTTCCATGGCTGCGCCAACAATTGGCTGCCTGTAAACATTAAGAGGAGAAAAAGTAATTTTTTCATGATTTTTGTTTTAAAATTTGGAAGGATAGTTGTGTAACGTACAGCAGAAGGAAAAGTTACAACCCCGAAATAAATTAGGCATCATGAAATCAACTCAAACAGGAAGTTCAGAAAACGCAGCGCTCGTAAGCAACCTGGTGGATTTGCTGAACAAAGGCAATGCTCATGTTTCCCTGGATGATGCCTTAAAAGATATTCCTTTTGATCTGTTGGGGAAGAAGCCGCGAAGCCTTCCTTATTCCTTGTGGCAAATTGCAGAACACATCCGTATTGCACAATCTGATATCCTGGAATTTTCAAGAGATGCCAGTTATCAATCCCCGGCCTGGCCTGAAGGATATTGGCCTAAAGAAACAAAGCCGGCATCAGAAGAAGAATGGAAAAAATGCCTCGATAGAATAAAAAAAGACAGGAAAGAATTCATCAAACTTTTACAGAATTCGGCAGCGGAGCTTTTCACTGTTTTTAAGCACGGTGATGGACAAACGCTTTTACGCGAAGCGTTGGTTCTTGCAGATCATAACAGTTATCATACCGGCGAAATAATCGTGTTGAGAAGACTTTTGGACAATTGGCCAAAATAAAAATATCACTTAAATATTTGTTTGCTGCAACATTTCGGGTAACTATAAAATATGTTTCCGGATGGTCTGGCGAAATGTTTTAATATCAAATGGTTTCCTGAGAAAACCTGATGCATTCACCCTTTCACGTATATTTTCGATATCGCTGTTGGCCGAAAAAACGATTACGGGAATATGTTTGGTGCCTTCGTTTTCATGCATCATCTTAATGGCAGCTTCTCCGCCTATTGTAGGTATCCAGATGTCCATTAGGATAACATGTGGATTTAATTTTTCAATATCAGTAATAATATTTTCGCAGGTGGTAAGCGCTTCCACACGATAGTCTTCAGTTTGCAAAACGGCTTTACAAACGTTGAGGATCTCAACATCGTCATCATAAATTAAAACACACTTTTTGTCCATTGGAAAACTAAAATTCGTTTGGGGTTAATATTATAAAGTGCATTTTCTTTTCTACCACAATATTTCTTCTCAATATATCTTCTATTAATACTTCTTAGGGACGAAAATGGTAATTAAGATATCAGCGGATTAGCAGTGATTATTTTCACACGGGCTTTCTAGAGGCATGCAATTTAAGATCACTTTTTCTGTTCCGCGTATAATTAAATTGAATTGTTTTTTTAATTACTGAAAGAAATAACCGCTTATACTGATTTCTGAAGGCGTTAGAACATTAATCGTATCCAACCATTTTGGAAGTTGCAAAGCAGCCGGTTCTTGAGGTAGTCGTGCATGAAGAGATAGTTGCTCCGATCAGAAGTACCAGCAGCAATGCGATCAAAATCTTTTTCATTTTAATGATTTTGTGAACTAATGACCTTTAGGAAACTGCAGGTACGTTTATGATGTTTCAGGGAGATTGGAGAAAAGCAAAGTAACGAAAAAAATGAATAGCACAAAACTATTCCTGCAACCTTGTGGGAGGGAAAGATGGTGAAGAAGTAATTGATTTTGAAAGAGTAGAAGGAGCTATTTTTCTATATTGTATTTTTCTCTGCGCGATTGGATGAACAGTATTACATGAACAGCGATAAGGATTTCACAGACGATTTCTTTGACGATCATAGGTTGCGAATTTTGAATATGTGGTAAACGAAGTAAGTTTAGAAAAACAAACGCTTCATTTTTCATTTTATTATCTGTTTACAAATAAAAAGCCAGAAAAAAAATGGCTTTCCACGCGGAAAGCCAATATGACACTCATCCTTTTTTTTAATTATTTTACCGCAACTGAACTTGAATTCCCGCCTGCACATTCACTGAATTCAGATTGGTTAGCCCAATATGGTGATACGGCGCATAATCATAAGTAGCGCCAATATTTATTCCCGATGTTGAAGTTTTTTTGAAGGGAATTAATAAACCTAAGCCGCCCTCAGCACGAAACCCGAAATTGGATTGACTGCTGCCGAATTCACCGTAATATTGTTTGTATTCAACGAGGTTGGCACCTGCAGCCAGAGAGACATAAGGCTTAAGGAAAGAATTTGTGGACGGGGAAAATTTTGCCTTTACCATTATTGGTGTTGTCTGCAAAGAGTTCGTCAGAACGGCAGAGATATCCTGTGTCTTGGTCAAATGATAAAGTGTTCGTGGATATTTCTGGTAATAATCCTGGAAACCGTAAGCAAGGCCGGCTGACCAGTTTGGTGAAAACGGGTACATCAAACTTCCCATAAATCCTCTGGGTGAATTGTCGTTCACCAGGTCATTCTTAAAATTTCCTGTGGGAAAACTGTAATTATAATTAAGCTGAAATTGAAGCGGCTGGCTTTGCGCATTCGTTTTTACGGAATAAAACATCAAAACCAGCAAAGCCGCAAATATTATCTTTATCTTTTTCATCGTGATCGTTTTATTTTTTTAAGTAAGGTGATTGATCAAACAGGGCTTTAACCTGGCTATCGGCAACACCGGCATCCAATATTCCTGAGCCGCGGATCAATCCTGTCCAGATCATGTTGATGTTGTTGTTTTCAGAGGCGTTTTTCAGATCGAGGATGTCGATGGAAAGCGCTCCTTCCTTTACCTGGTAAATACTGTAGCCATAAGGAACATAATAGCTGTAATCGGGGTAGCCCCAATAATAAGGATCCCAATATCCGCCATAATTATCCCAATAATCACCGTAAGTAATGACACCTGTTGAAGTGTTGATGATATGAGTTACGTCAACACCGAGGTCGGGATGATCACTTTTTGAAATCAAAGTAAAGCCGGACTGGTTCATGTATTTTATGACAGCAGCTATGTAAGCGCTGCCTACCGCACTTGATTCATGTTTCGAATTGCCATTATCAATTACGGCAATCGAATCAGAAATACTGTAAGTCTTATAGTTTGAAAAATTTACAGTTGAATCATGATCGGTGATATAAATTCTTGATTCTTCAGTTGTGAGGTTCGAAACCGGGTCTTTAGTGCAACTTGTAAATAACCAGGTACAACCAACCACCACAAGAAGTGCTTGTGCTATTTTTTTCATGGTGTACGTTTTAGCCTATTGGCCACAAAGCACGTACCTGAGAAAGCTAAGAAAAAATAAAAATTTCGATTGTCGTTTCGGCTGTTGTTGACGTCCCCGCCAACAAGTTAACTTGTAGCTCCCTGGCTGGTAGCACAATCAGCAAACCCTTGATTACTTTCTTTACTTCAATATCATTTTTCCTTGTTAGTTTGCCCGTTGGATATACTTAATCCAGTTTCCAAAATTAATTGTACGGCCTGCGCCGTCATTGTCAAAAAATGTAGAAAGCTCCAGGTTTAACCAGTTTTCAACCTGCACATAAGTTGTTTGATTTTTTTCGACCGCTGCAATGATATTGCTTTGTGTCGTAAAATATAAAGCCAGTTGCTCTTTTGTTAGTATTACGGCATTCTTAAATTTTTCTTCTGTAATAAGATTCAAATTCTTTGGATTCAAGTTTATATTTGACCAGTCATAAGAATTATTGCGCGGTGGAGATGGAAATTTTTTCAAGTAAACGTTCCGGAACCAATCGGAGAAATTTTCATGACCAGCCATTTCCGCGATAAAGTGATTCTCATACAACACAAGCCATGATTTGGTTTTCAAAAGCCGCTTAACTTCCATCAGGAACTTATCTATATCAAACCAATGCACACCGGAACTAACCGTGATCAGATCAAAAGTGTTATCAGGAAATGGTTGTTGCTCAGCCGAAGCAAGGGAATAATGAATCTTGCCGGACTGAAAAGCGAAATTCAACATCTCCTGTGAACTGTCTGTTCCGTAAACATTTGATGCAATTTCCAACAATGCTTTTGTTGAAAGTCCTGTTCCACAAGCAATGTCTAAAGCATTGTTGACCTTTTTGTCAAAATTCAAGTAATTTTTGATGTGCCTTATGGTATTAAAATGGAAGTCGGGCCGCCCTTTTGAATAACGTTCTGCTGCGATCTTCGCTTTAAAGTAGTTCATTGTAAGAATTTATCGTTTATGCCTTTTGCTAACTTATCACAGCTCATCCAAGTACATGTCTTTACTCCCGTCTCATGTGCTTTTGCAGGACGAAGTCGTGCAGAATTATTAACTGTCCATATCAGAGTTTATATACCGCGATATACTGTTTGGAGGAATAATTTGTTCCTTTGTAAAAGTGGGCATAACTCTATAATTACATTTTCCAAAATAAAATATTTTTCACAAATGTCTTATGATTTATTGACTTGCTCGTACCATTCCTTCTGCCGCGAGTGCCGATGATAGAAGCGCAAATGCTGATGTTTATACGGACTGACCCTCTTTTGCAAAACGCATTGTTGTCTGATAGGCGTTTTAAACTTAACCTGCTTTCGATGCTTATACCTTTTTGAAGAACTCCATTGTTAATTAGTTTAGATGTTATCATTTATTGTTTTTGCAGGGATTGCTCCGTGTATGCAACATTATAACATTTAATATATTGTGTATTTTGGTCGATAACCGGATCGAAGGTATAACGACGGGATATCGAAGGGGTAGCGTAGGGGATACGGCAAAGGCCCCTTCCAAACAGCTTGCTGGCTACAGGATTGCTGCAATTCAGGTTTTTGTGGAGTGATGCTTTTTGATTATTAATTATTGGATTATTGAATTATTGCTCCTGTTCATCTCTGCAGAAGACCCGGGGTTTGATGCTAAGTTCAGATATGGAACGATGATATGCCTATCGGGAGGTTCGCGTGAGACCAAAATCATTTGACCATTGTGCGAAGCTGTAAAGTCTATTCAGTATTATCATAAATACTGTAAAGCTCATCCAGGATTACCACCTAAACTGTAAAGTTTTTTCAGGATAAGACAGTATAAGACAATCTATAGATGGTGTATAGATAAAGTATGGATAATGTATGGATAGTGTATGAGGAGTGTATGAAAAGACTATGAACCAGCCATTTATTTCTAATCGGTGCTTTTGAATGGTTTTCTTTCTTCGTGCTTCTTTGTGGAACAAAAAAACAAGATGGTAATCCCGCTAACGTCAGCCCGAAGCAAACAACAGCAGGAATTATTGGATTATTAAATTATTGCTTTTCTTCCACGTAGTTTCTTAGCCCACTGGTAACCTTCTGTAGGCGGTTCAACCAGTAAGAAAGACAACCTCCCTTCGTGCATCTTTGTGGTTTCGAGCCTTTGAGGTTCAAAACAGATTTCTTCGTGCCCTGGCATCTTTGTGGTTCAAAATTAAGAATCATAATGTGGCTTTCATTGAAGGGACGCCAACAACCACCGGAAAACAAAAAGCCTGCAACAACAACGCTGCAGGCTTTGATATTAACTAAAACCAACTATTAAAACCAGCTTCCGGTCCATCTTTCACCAACCTGGTTGCCCATCTTTCTCTTTCTTCTTCTCACTTTTGCATTGTGAATGAACATGGTGACAAACATCAATGGAATGAACAACAAGGTGAGCGGTGGAATCCCCATCATTGAGATCCATTTTCCTCCAAATTGTCTTCTCATCGGTCTTTTCAACCTTTGAGCGATCAGGTACATTCCCGGAACCATCACCAGCGTCATGAAGAAGGCAAATGCCAATCCGAATATGATCGTCCAGGCAAGCGGTTTCCAGAATATGGCACTGTCGCCGCCAAAGAAAATATGCGGATTGAGTTCGGAGAACATCGTCACAAAATTGATGTTGAAACCAATGGCCAGCGGGATAAGCGCTGAGATCGCGGCAAGCGCCGTAAGCATCACAGGAATGATCCTGATCTTGCCCGCTTGTATCACCGCTTCCCTGGTTTTCATTCCCCGCGCTCTTAATTCATCTGCAAAATCGATCACCAGTATCGCATTCTTCACCACGATTCCCGCCAATCCTACAATACCGATTCCCGTCATCACCACCGAGATGGTCATTCCCGTGATTGAAAATCCAAGTATCACGCCAATAACGCTAAACAGGATCTCTGTAAGAATTATAATCGATTTACTTACTGAATTGAATTGAAGCACAAGGATGAACAGGATCAGCATCAACGCGATCAACAATGCCTTACCAAGGAACGCACCGGTTTCCGCCTGCTGTTTTCCTTCACCCGTTTGTTTGATGGTCACATCGGGACCTTTCTGGTTGAAATCCTGGATCGCGGCGGTAATATTTTTATTGACCTCCGTTGGCGTATAGCCTGAAAGGACATTTGAATAAATAGTGATCACGCGTTTCACATCTTTCCTCTTGATGCTTCCCAATGTGTTGGTGTAATCTACATCCACCAGTGAGCTGATGGGAATGGATTTTACCTGACCGCCACTCGCCATATCCCTGAACACAATATTCATGTTCAAAAGATCGCTGAGGTTCTTTCTTTGAACTTCATTGTTGCGCAACTGGATCTTGTATTCATCCTCACCTTCTTTGATCTTGGACACTTCACGACCAAACAAAGCAGTTCTTATCTGTTGCCCGATCTGTGCGGTTGAAACACCTTCAATCAAGGCCCGCTCACGATTGATCGAAAGCGTGATTTCAGGGTTGTTCAAATCAACATCGAGCTTCAATTCTTCAATTCCCGGGATCTGCAAACTGTCAAGGTAATTTTTTAAAGCGGTGGCAGTAGAAGTCATCTGGTTGAAATCTTCACTCGAAACTTCAATGCTGATGGGAGGATCGGTCGGAGGGCCGCTGCTTTCCTGGGCGACAGAAATTTCAGCGCCCGGAATATCCTTGATCGCATTCCTGATAGAATCAAGATAAGGCGCTGTGGCAACGCCATTCCGTTTTGCATATTCTACAAATGAAACCTGCACCCGTCCTAAATTGGGTTGTGTGCTGTTATTGCCGCTCAATGGATCAGAAGCACCAACCGCCACATTTGAGATCACACTTTCAACTATTGGATTGGGTTTGCCGGAAGGTCCGTCCAACACTCTCATCACTTTGTTTTCAATATTCCTGGTAATAGAATCCGTATAGTCAACGCTGCTGCCCACCGGGAGTTTCAGGTAAACGTAAATGAAATTGGGATCACCCTTCGGGAAAAATACCACAGGAACATTCCTCAGTTGGAAAAGGATCAATGAGAAAAATAACAAACCGAATGTTCCTACCAGCAACCAAACGGGACGCCATTTAGCCGTTGCCCAACGCAATAATTTCTCGTACCGCAACATGATCGCCGGCAAAACACGGTTCTGGAATTTATGGATTAGTGAGTCGAATAAATAAGTATTAAGAACAACAATTAGTGAGATAAAGATCAGTAAGTTTCCAACAAATGTTACTTTTAAAAGGTCGAATAAAATGCCCGCCAGCAGCGGAATCAAAAAGCTCTTGCTTTTGAAAATATGCGCCTTTCTTTTTACTTCCCCTTCGGGATGATTCATAAAATCAACAGCAAAAACAGGGTTCATGATAAAGGCCACGATCAAAGACGCTGTCAAAGTAAAGATCAACATTGTAGGCAAATAGATCATAAACTTACCAATGATTCCCGGCCAGAAAAGCAAAGGAAAGAACGGCGCCAGTGTGGTTAATGTTCCTGAAAGAACAGGCACAAAGATTTCTCCTGCAGCCATTTTCGCTGATTCCATAGCGGAAACCTTGCCTTTGTTTTCCATGAAGATGCGGTGCGTATTTTCTATCACCACAATCGCATCATCCACGATAATACCTAGGCCAAACAAAAGGGCAAACAGTACAATGAAATTCAAAGTCACATTTCCCCCAATGATAAGATCGGCGGCCGGCAAAAACAGGAAGGCCACGAACATGCTCAGCGGCACTGACAGCGCGACGAAGAATGCGTTAGTAACGCCCATGAAAAACATCAATATCAATAGCACAAGGATAAAGCCGATAACTATGGAGTTAACGAGGTCATTGAAAGAACTTCTTGTTGCCTTACTTTGATCGCCGGTGATCACCACATTCAGATTAGAAGGCAAAATGGTACCTTTCATTTCATCCACTGCTTTCTTTACTGCATCAGATGTTTCAATAAGATTTTCACCGGCCCTTTTTACGATATTCAGTGTAACGACATTCTTGCCGTTTAAGCGAGCATAACTTTCGCTGGTTTTAACCGTATCCTTAATATTCGCGATGTCTTTTAAATAAATCGGAGCGCCGGTCGTATTGCGGACAATGATCTTTTCTATGTCGTAGGCAGTTTTAAATTGTCCTCTTATCTGCAAGGTCCGCTTCATATTTCCAACATCAAGCAAACCTCCGGAGATGTCAACGTTTTCTCTTTGTACTGCATTAGCAATATCATCAAAAGTTACGCCGGCACTTTGCATTTTGTAATTGTCCACGTTGATCTGGAATTCCCTTTCGGGTGCGCCCACAATATCCACACGCGTGATCTCGGGAATTTCTTCCAGTTTGTCTTTTGCATCATCTGCAAATTTTTTCAGGCTCATCATGTCATAATCGCCACTCAGGTTCACATACATGATCGGCAGTTCACTGATGTCGAAATCCTGGACATTCGGTTCCTGCGTAAGGTCAGTGGGCAGATCTTTCTTCGCTTTATCTACCGCGTCTTTTGTTTTTTGCAGCCCCACCTCGGGTTTTACGCTTGTTTCAAATTCAATGGTAATAATTGAATAATCCTGCAACGACGTACTCGTGATCTTGTTGATCTTGGCGCCGGTAATGCCTTTTAATTGTTTTTCAATTGGCTTTGTTACCAGGTTTTCCATATCCTTTGGAGAGTTGCCCGCATAAACGGTTTGAACAACAACGGTTGGAATTACGATGTCTGGAAACTGCTCTTTGGGCAAAGTAACGAACTGGTAAATCCCCATCATCGAAACGAAAACGATCAGTAAATAAACAGACGTTTTGTTTTTGATCGCCCAGCTCGTCGGTTTAAATTCTTTGTATTTTTCTCTAAAATTTTCAGCTAAACTCATACTTGTTTAATTGTGCTTTTTCTCAAAAGCCATTTTTGCCTTTTTTGTTTATTTACTGGTGGTGAAGATCGCTTCACCGTCAAACAAACCCTGGTAACCTTCGGTCACTAATTCATCTCCGGGTTGTAGTCCTTCCTTCACCTCAATACTGTCGCCATACAATTGCCCGATCGTTACATTTCTTTTTTGTGCAACCATTTGATCACCTTTTTTTGTGGCCACCAAAACATACTTTCCATTTTCACCTGTTTGAACAGTGTTTAAGGGAACGGCAATTGAATTAGGCGCACTGTAATCGAGGATCTTTACTGTCGCGATTTGATTAGGCCTCAGGTCCATTCCCTTCGGAACTTTTATTTCTGCAGTTACACCTCGTGTAGTGTTGCCAATTGCCTGGCTTATGAAAGAAATAGTGCTGTTGAATGTTTTGTTGATATCAGGAATATTAACGATCACCGGTGATCCAACAGAAACTTTTCCAGTGTAATTTTCGGGTATAGTTACTGTTATCTTCAGGTCTGTTTCATTGACAATTTTTATATAACCGCCACTTAAAGGATTGCCGCTAAAAGTTTCACCAACGTGAGCGGTAATATCGTCAACAGTGCCATTAACATTGCTGTAGACATTGCTTTGATTGGCTTGTTCCTGGGCTGTTTTTACCTGGGCCTGTATGGCTTTCAACTGGTTTTGCAAAGTCTCAACATTGGTCTTTGCCTGCAACAATTGTACTTCTGTTCCTATTTGCTGATCCCACAAATTTTTCTGGCGTTGGTAAACGGATTTGGCCAAATCCAATTGCGCCTGCACGCTTCCCATTTGTTGCTTGATGGCTGCCACATTTTGTTGCTGCACCGCATCATCCAGTTTTAAAACGAGTTGTCCTTTATGAACTTTATCGCCTTGTTTTACGTAAATCGCTTTAACCTGTCCCGGTTGTCCGCTCGGTGTGATGTAAGAAACATTCTTTGAATCCACGCTTCCCTGTAGTTCAAGGTAATGTTTGAAATCTCCTTTTTGAACGGTTTGCAGGGCAACTAATTTAGGTTTCGCAGCAATGGTTGCGCCTGTATCCAAAACAGCAATTTGTTTTTGCAGATCGGCAATCTTTGTATCAATACTTTCCTTTTGTGATTTCAATTTTTCAAGCTTCGCTCTCTTTTCTTTTAATTGCGCTTCCCTGCTGTTTGAATTAACGCAGGAAGTAAAAAAAGAAACTGCGAGTATAACAATCCCGATCGTTGATATTCTTTTCATTTTGTATTTATTTGAAACTAATTTTCTTTTGATTTTTAAAGTTTTCCGGTTGCTTTCAGATAATCGATCTTGGCAATGATGGCATCGTAAAGTGAACTGTAATAATTGTTCTGAGCGGTTACCAAATCTGCCTGTGCGGTTGAAATCTCCTGGTTACTTCCCACACCCTGATCATATTTGAGTTTGGTGGAATTGTAAACCTGTTGCGCCAAATCAATATTTTTCTTTTGCGCATCCATCGTCAATAGCGCCGATTTCATATTGATCCTTGCCTGCGCCACATCATTATCGATTGATTCTTTAAGTTGATCAACATTATTATTCATTTTCATCAGGTTCAACTTCGCAGTAGCAATATTCGCGTTTCTCTCTCCGCCATCAAATAATGGAATTGAAAGGCTGAAACTGATGAATGAAGTCGTGAACCATTTTTCACTGTTTTTAAAAAAAGAAAATGAAGTACGTTGTGCATTCTGGCTGATGTTAGCAGAAAAAGACAATGTTGGAATTTTACTCAGTTGGTACCTTTTTACATTGTACTTACCCAATTCAATTGCATTTTGCAATTGCTGGTATTCTTTCCTGTCTTCATAATTATAATTGTTGTCCAGTATCCCGGCTTTTAATTCCTGGTCAGATAAAGTGTCGGTTAAAACCAGTGAATCTTTTTCCGGAATGTTCATTAAAAGTTTCAATGCTTCTAACCCGGCATCAATTTGGTTTTGCGCTTTTAGTTTTTGTGTTTGCAAATTGCTCAATTGAACCTGTACTTTATCAACGTCCAGTTTTTCTGCAAAACCATTTTGATAAATCACTTTCGTATCATGGAGCAACTTTTCATAATTGGCAATGTTTGCATCAAGCGTTCCGATTTGCCTTTTGCCAACAACCAATTGATAATACACTTTATAAACATTTGTCTTTATTTGTTCTTTAGTAACATCGGCTGTCAGCTCAGCATTTTTTATTGCTGCTTTTCTTGCCTGCAGGCCCACAAAAACCTGGCCGTCAAAAAGAATTTGATGAAGTTGAGCACCATAATTACCACTGTATTTTGTACCAAATTTTACAGGAAAATAAGTGCCGGGAGGACCTCCTGTAAATTCAGCCGGAATCAGCGTGGTTGGAATTGAAAGATAATCCGTCAGGCCAACATCGCCGCTTATGTGAGGTAAAGCCGCAGCGGTCACCTGCTTGTTTTGCTGGTATTGCAGTTGTATGTCGATCAAGGCATTTTTGACCGCTGTTGCATTTTGCAAAGCATAATCAACTGCTTGTTGCGCTGTGAAAAAATGGATTTGTGAGCCATTCGTGCCCTGGCCATTCACACCAAAGCGTACAATCACAAACAGGGATAATAAGATCAATCTGAGCTTTCTTTTCATCGGTACTAAATTTATCACCGGCTTTTTACCGGCCTTTCTTTCTTATATTTTGTTATTAATTTATAGCCTTTCGGAGTCACCAGTGCATATAGAAAATATTCGAGCAGTTGCTGCTGGATATACACCAATGAATATTTATGCTTGGGGAAAATCTCTTCATTAAAGGCAAGCATGATCATTTCTATTCGCACTTTGGAAATGAACTCTGTATTCACATCTTCCCGGTACAATCCTTCCTGTTTGCCCTTTTCAATATTGGATCTCATTAGTTCGAGAAGAAAGTTGTATTTGAATTCTTTGAACTTGTTGAAGGTTTGCGGATGACCTCTTTCGATATCATAAAGAATGGAAGGATTCATGTTGTCCAGCATTTCCTGCAGTGTTTCCATTCCCAGGTAAATTTCCTGGATGGCGTTCCCGGCTTTTTGACGACTGGTGTTGCAACAAACTTTATTGTACTCCAGCATGTCTTCGATCACCGCATCTACCAGTTCATTCTTGTCTTTATACGATTGGTAAATGGTTTTTTTGGAAACGCCCAGCTGCGACGCGATCTCATCCATCGTTACCGATTTCACTCCATAACGGCGGTAAAGTTCATCTGCCTTCTCTTTTATTCTGTCTTTTAACTCCATGGGAGTGCAAAACTATGGAAACTTTTTAAGTTATTGAAGTTTCCGTAAACTTTTTTTTTAATTTAACCGAGATGTGCCATCAACTTATCATCACTTACCTTTGATCTTTAATTATTCTATTATCATGAAAAAGACGAACAGGTTTATCCAGTATTTTTTACAGGGGCTATTGATCCTTGGTCCCGTTTCTATCACCATTTATTTTATTTATCTTGTTTTTGATAAGATTGACAGCATACTCAGGCCTGCTATCAACATCCCCGGCCTTGGATTTGTGATCATTGTTGGGTTTATCCTTTTTGTGGGTTATATCAGTTCCTTTTTTGTAATGGGAAGGATATTATCTGTTCTGAATAAATTTTTGGAGAAAACGCCGGGCATAAAACTGCTTTATTCTTTTGTAAGAGATTTTTTTGAAGCGTTTGCAGGAAATAAGAAAAAGTTTACCCACAATGTTCTTGCTTGTGTTGATGACACTGATGTTTGGCGCGTGGGTTTTATCACACAGGAAGACATGAGCATTTTCGGAATGGAAAATTATGTGGCGGTTTATTTGCCCATGGCTTATTCTGTAGCAGGCAATGTGTACATCGTACCGAAAGAAAGAATCAGGCCGATCACCACTATCGGCGCAGCTCAATCAATGAAATTTGCCGTGAGCGGCGGGGTTACCCAAACGGTTTCTGACAACCTTGGTAGTGATCCACTGGACAATTCAATGATTCATTAAAGTTCTGGTTTTTGAAAAAAATAATTCTTTTTATTTGTTTGTTCACTATCGCCAACCGCTGCTTTTGCTGGGGATTTTATGCGCATAAAAAAATAAATTATTACGCAGTGTTTCTTCTTCCACCGCAGATGATGTTATTCTACAAACCGCATATTGATTTTATCGCTGAACATGCTACCGATCCTGATAAAAGAAGATATTCCATAGCGGTAGAAGCGCCAAGACATTTCATTGATATTGATCATTACGGTTCATATCCTTACAAAGAACTTCCGCACAAATGGAAAGATGCGGTTGAAAAATTTGGAGCAGATTCCCTGCGAAAATATGGCATCGTTCCGTGGCACATCCAGGTGATGCTTGGCCGGCTGACCAAGGCTTTCCGGGAAAAAGACTTTTCTTCGATTTTGAGAAACAGCGCTGAGATTGGGCATTACATCGCTGATGCTCATGTACCATTACATGCTTCTGAAAATTATGATGGTCAACTAACCGGTCAGAAAGGAATTCATGCCTTTTGGGAAAGCCGGATTCCGGAATTGCTGGGAAAGAATTTTAATTACTTTATTGGCAAAGCCGAATACATTAAAGATCCTTCGGGATTTATCTGGAAAAGAGTTTTGGAAAGTGGCCATGAAGCCGATTCTGTTTTGTCATTCGAAAGAAAATTATCTGCAAAATTTCCCCCTGATAAAAAATATGCTTTTGAAAAAAGGAATAATGAAATGATTCATCAATATTCTTCAGCCTATTCAATTGCTTATAATAAAATGCTGAATGGCATGGTGGAACGAAGAATGAGGCAATCGATTTTTGCAGTTGCTTCATTTTGGTTCACTGCATGGGTAAATGCAGGCCAGCCTGATCTTTCAACTATTTCGAAACAAAAATTTTCTGAAAAAGATTTGCACGATTTCGAAAAGTTGAACGAGGATTGGAAAAAGAATAAGGAGATGAAAGGAATTCAGCACGAATGATCTTATCCACAGTGAACGAACAAAAAATCCGAATTTCTATTTTATTTTAATTCAACTTTGCATTTCTTTTTTAAGTAAACGAACCAAAAAACATTTTTTAATTTTTATCATGGTGCACAATTTCAACGCCGGCCCTTCTATTCTTCCTAAAAGCGTTTTGCAACAAGCTTCAGAAGCGCTTATTAATTTTAAAAACAGTGGTTTATCTATTTTGGAGATTGGCCACAGAACGCCTTTGTTCGAATCGGTGATGGAAGAAGCAAAATCGCTGGTAAAAGAACTGATGCAGCTCGATGACAATCATGAAGTCTTGTTTTTGCATGGTGGCGCTACCGTGCAATTTATGCAGGTGCCCATGAATTTGCTGAATGAAAAAGAATCTGCTGCTTATGCAGATACCGGAGTTTGGAGCACCAAGGCGATAAAAGAAGCAAAGCTCTTTGGAAATGTAGATGTGGTATGCAGTTCAAAGGAAAAGAATTACACTTTTATCCCGAAAGATTTTGCCGTGCCCAATCAATCTGCTTATTTTCATATTACCACAAATAATACGATTTATGGAACACAATGGCAGCAAATTCCAAAAGTAAGCATGCCGTTGATTGCTGATATGTCGAGCGATATTTTGAGTCGCAAACTCGACTTCAATTCCTTTGACCTGATCTTTGCCGGTGCACAAAAAAATGTCGGCGCCGCAGGCGCAACAATTGTTGTAGTAAACAAACAAATTTTGGGAAAAGTGAAACGGCAGATCCCGGCAATAATGGATTACCGCAACCATATTGAAGCAAAAAGTATGTTGAACACACCGCCGGTTTTTGCTGTGTATGTTTCAATGCTCACGCTGCGCTGGTTAAAGGAAAATGGGGGAGTGGAAGCGATGGAAAAATTAAATAATGAAAAATCAACTTTGCTTTATTCAGCAATAGATAAAAGTGAAATTTTCAAAGGAACTGTTGCAAAAGAAGATCGCAGCAAAATGAATGTTTGCTTTGTGATGGAAGATACTGAAAAAGAAAAAGCGTTCCTTGAATTTGCGAAACAGAATAATATTTATGGAATAAAAGGCCACCGTTCTGTTGGCGGTTTCAGAGCTTCTCTTTATAATGCTTTGCCGTTAGAAAGTGTGCAATATTTGGTTGAAAAAATGGAGGAATTTGAAAAATCACTTTGATCTGAAAAGTGGGGTTTCGAAATGGGTAAAATGTTGAGCGATTGATTTATATTTGCAACCCTTACAAAAATTAATGTCTTTTCAGGCAAAGATTAAAACAAAACATGATATCTATTTCTCCTTTTAAAGCCTTGCGCCCTGAACCGCAGTTTGCCAAACAGGTTGCTTCAAGGCCTTACGATGTTTTAACTACCAAAGAAGCCAAAGTCGAAGCTGAAGGCAATCCATATTCATTTCTTCATATTACTCGAAGCGAGATTGATCTTCCTGCGAGTACCGACATTCACAGCCAGGAAGTTTATAACAAAGCAAAAGAAAACCTGGATGCATTTATCAGCCGGCCTATTCTTTTTAGCGAAAGCAAACCTTGTTATTATATCTACCAGCTTACAATGAATGATAAGCCGCAAACCGGTTTGGTTTGTTGTAGTTCGGTAACTGATTATGAAGAAGGCCTGATCAAAAAACATGAATTGACAAGGCCAGAAAAAGAACAGGATCGCATCAATCATATTAAGACCACCGGCGCTCAAACCGGAAATGTTTTTCTTGCTTTCAGGGACAATGAAGAGCTGAATGAAATAATGGAGAAATGGAAGAGCACAAAAAACGCTGTGTATAATTTTACTACTGAAGATGGAATTCAACACAGCGTGTGGGTGGTGAGCGACGAAAAAATAATAGACAGGATCACAGAAATATTTAAGACTGAAGTAGATGCCACTTACATTGCCGATGGTCATCATCGTGTGGCTTCTGCTGCCAAAGTGAAATATATTTTAGCCGATGACGAAGAAGCAGGACATTTTCTTTCTACTTTATTTCCGGCTTCGCAATTGAGCATCATGGATTACAACCGGGTGGTAACAGATTTGAACGGTTTGTCTGAAGAAGAGTTCCTAGATCATTTGAATAAAAATTTTTCTGTTTCCAAAGTTTCAAAAGCATTTGCTCCGCATGAAGCCCACGAATTTGGAATGTACCTTAACGGACAATGGTACAGGCTTGCGGCTTTGGAAGGCACGTATTCCACCGATCCGATTGGCGTTCTTGATATTACTATCTTGCAAAATAATTTGCTTGAACCCGTTTTGGGAATTAAAGACCAGCGTACCGACAATCGCATTGACTTTATTGGCGGCATCCGTGGAATGAAAGAATTGGAAGAAAGGGTGAACAGCGACGAATGGAAAGTTGCCTTCAGTATTTTTCCGGTTACGATCGAACAATTATTTGATATTGCTGACACCAACAATATCATGCCTCCAAAAAGTACCTGGTTTGAACCAAAATTGCGGGACGGCCTTTTAACCCACCTGATCTCCTCCTGATTTTAGAGACGAGATTTTTATTGGCAAACTGTAATTTTTTGTTTTTATAAGGATTTCCGGTAATAAAGTAATTTATCTTTACCCGATGAAAAAGATCTTATTTGCCATCGTTTTCAGTACGCTTGCGTCTGCTTCCTTTGCACAAACGGAGGATGTGGATCAACTTCAGCAAAATGCAAAAGCGTTTATGCAACAGGGCGATTATGGTAATGCTACACTCATATTGACACGCGCGCTCCAGCTTGATAAGCAAAACCTTGAAGTGGCCAAAGATCTTTCTATGAGTTATTTCCTGCAAAAAGAAGATCAAAAAGCTTTGGGCGTAATCAAACCATTTATTGATGAAGACAATGCCGACGACCAGGCTTTTCAAATTGCGGGAACGATCTATCGCAGGCTGGGACAGGAAAAAGAAGCGGACAAAAATTATAAAGACGCACTCAAAAAATTTCCGAACAGTGGAGGACTTTATAATGATTATGGCGAATTGCTTTTTAAAAATCACGACCCCGAAGCGATAAAAATGTGGGAGAAGGGAATAAAGGCAGATCCTTCTTTTGGCTACAATTACTATAATGCCAGCAAGTATTATTACAGCAATCGCAATTACATATGGAGTCTTTTGTACGGTGAAATATTCATCAATATAGAGTCATTTACTTCGAGGACAGCAGAAATAAAAGACCTTTTGCTGAATGCTTATAAAAGACTTTTTGCCGATCCTGATCTATTAAAAAATGCAAAGGACAAAAGTCCTTTTGAAATTGCTTTTCTTACCTGCATGAATAAACAAAACGATGTAGTGATCAGGGGAATAAATCCTGAAACTTTGACAATGATCCGCACCCGTTTTATTCTTGATTGGAACAGGAATTATGCTGATAAATTTCCATTCAAACTTTTCCAGTGGCAGCAACAACTTCTGGAAGAAGGTATTTTTACAGCATACAACCAATGGATTTTTGGCGCTTCACAAAACCTGGCCGCTTATCAAAACTGGACGAGCAACCATGCTGATGAAGCAGACAACTTCAGGAAATTTAAAGCTGGTGTAATTTTTAAAATTCCCAAAGGAGAGTATTACCATTAATCCTCTCTAATTTTCCCGGTTATAATTTTCAATAGCTTTTTTTGGGTTTATTGTTTAATTTAGAATTTCTTTGGAATAGATCCACAGAATTACAATAACTATTTAAAGCTTGATGATGGGCCCCACAAGACTTTTTGATTGTATTGAATTGCATTTAAAAGATGCACCTTCCCGCACGATGCTTGCAGGAAAAGAGCATGGTGAATGGAAGGAATATTCAACTGTAGACGTGGGGGAGATAGTGAACAAATTAAGTTCAGGCTTGTTGTATTCAGGAATTGGACCTGGCGATCTTAGCGTTGAAGGAAGAGACAAAGTAGCGGTCATTTCTAAAAACCGACCCGAGTGGGTAATGCTTGATTTAGCAGTTCAAAGAGTTGGTGCGGTGCTGGTGCCTGTTTACCCCACGATAAGTGATTATGAATTGGAATTTATTTTAAAAGATGCCAACGTAAAATTCCTTTTTGTAAATGATGCCGCTTTATATGCAAAAGCAAATGCGATCAGGAAGGATGTACCCAGTCTGAAGGAAATTGTTTCTTTCGAAAAAATCGAAGGCGTAAAACATTGGGAGGAACTGTTACTTCCACTCACTGAAAATATTCTTGGCGAAATAAAACTGATCTCTGACAGGATAACCAAAGACGATCTTGTAACGATCATTTATACTTCGGGCACAACCGGAACACCAAAAGGCGTGATGCTTTCTCACAATAATATTTTAAGCAATGTGCTTGACAGTATTCCTTGTTTTCCTCCTGGTGAAAATATGAAAGCGTTAAGTTTTTTACCGCTCAATCACATTTTTGAGCGGATGATCAGCTTTTTGTATTTGTTTAAAGGCACCAGCATTTTTTTTGCTGAAAGCATTGAAGCGATTCCGCAAAACCTGAAAGAAGTAAGCCCCAATATTTTTGCCACCGTTCCCCGTTTGCTCGAAAAAGTTTTTGAAAAAATAATGGAAAAAGGAAGCGAATTGAAAGGCATAAAAAGGAGTCTTTTCTTTTGGGCTTATCGGTTAGGAATGAAGTTTAATGTGAATGAAAACCAGGGATTCTTTTACAATTTACAATTGAAGCTTGCCAACAAACTCATCTTCAACAAATGGCGTGAAGCGCTTGGCAATAATATCGTTTGTATTGTTAGTGGCGGTGCAGCCTGCCAGGTACGGCTTTTGAAAATATTTACTGCAGCCCAACTTCCGATAATGGAAGGATATGGATTGACAGAAACTTCTCCTGTAATTAGTGTAAACCGTTTTGACGAAAAGGGAAGAATGTTTGGAACTGTCGGTCCGCTTCTGGATAATGTTGAAGTAAAATTTGCTGAAGATGGTGAGATCTTATGCAAAGGTCCTAACGTGATGATGGGGTATTATAAACATCCGGAATGGACTGCTGAATGCATTGAAGACGGTTGGTTTAAAACAGGAGACATTGGTGTAATGATTGGAGAATTCTTAAAAATCACAGACCGCAAGAAAGAAATTTTCAAAACCAGTGGTGGAAAATATGTTGCGCCTCTTGCTATAGAAAACAAATTGAAAGAATCGAAGTTTATTGAAAACATAATGGTGGTTGGCGCAGGTGAAAAATTTGTAGGCGCGCTCATCGTTCCTTCATTTGCCAATTTAAAAACGTGGTGTGAAGAACAGAATTTGGACTGTAAGGATATAGAGAAGTTACTTAAAGAACAGAAAGTACTTGATTTGTTTGAAAAGGAAATCAGGAAATACGACAAATTCTTTAACCATGTTGAACAGGTGAAAAAATTTGTGTTGTTACCACGAGATTGGTCTGTTGATAACGGTGAGTTAACACCAAAACTGAGTTTGAGAAGAAAGATAATAACAGAGAAAAATAAAGAAGCAATCAGGAATATTTATTTGTCTTAGTGAACAAACTAATACTCCTGATTTTTAATTTGCCTTCTGTGTTTAAAAAATCTGTGCTTCTTCTTTTTCTGCCACAGGTATTTTTCGCAGGAAGTCATCATAATCGGCTTCGTGATCACTGTAAGCGCCATAGGCATCAATACTGTAACCAATAAGACCATCAGTGGCTTCGATTAAATAAATGACTGAGTTGTCTTCAGGATTTGATTCTCCTTCAAAACGATAAGTCCTGATAATCTGGAGATCTTCAGGCTGATAATATTTCCCTTTCCCCGCTGTAAATCCTTCAGGTGTCATTTTAAATTCGTTGTCTATTTTTTTCAAACGAAGTTTTTCGAGTACACCCGAGAGGGTTGTCATGTGCGTTTTAAATTCGCTGCTTGAATGTATCATAAAATGAGTTTTAGTCTACAATTGGGTTTAAATCAGCAAATGACAAATTGCATACCGAAAAAATGTATCGTTGTTAAAAAAAATCCCCGGCAAGTGGATGCGGGGGATTCGTTTTTTGAAAAAAAATATTAGTTACAAAGATTCATAGATCTTGATCTTATTATACAAAGTTTTGCGATCAATCTTTAAAATTTCTGCTGCTTTTGTTTTATTGAAATTAACCTCTTTCAACACGTTCATTATTGTTTCGTATTCAGCTTTTGCTGCAGCATCTTTCAGGTCTACTTCTTTTACGGCAGAACCATTGGTGCTGGCGGTTGGTTCTTCTACTGAATGTGAAGCTGGTTCAAACTGTTGTGTAGATTGCGTGATCTCCCAAGGTAATACTTTCGCATTGATCGTTCCAGAACTTGTCAACAATACAGCACGACGTACTACATTTCTGAATTCTCTCAAATTGCCGGGCCATGCATAATTGAGGAACATCTCAATTACTTCATCATCATAACCTTCAATATTCTTCTGCAATTCTTCATTCGTCCTGTCGAGGAAAAATTGAGCAAATAAAGGAATATCCTCTTTTCTTTTTCTTAACGGTGGAAGGTTAATCGAAAATTCATTGAACCTGTGGTAAAGATCTTCCCTGAATTTTCCTTTTTGGTAAGCTTCCTGGAGGTTTTCGTTTGACGCCACGATGATCCTGACATCCACATCCATTTCTTTGGTGCCACCAACTCTTTTGTATTTTCTTTCCTGGATAACGCGAAGCAATGATGCCTGCACATCTTTAGGCAGGTTCGACACTTCGTCCAAAAATAAAGTGCCACCGTTGGCCATTTCGAAATGCCCTTCTTTGTCTGTTACGGCACCGGTAAATGCGCCTTTTACGTGGCCAAATAATTCACTGCCTGATAATTCTTTTGAAAGCGTTCCACAATCCATTGCAATGAATGGCTTTCCTTTACGCTTGCTTGCTTCATGAATTGTTTTAGCGATAACTTCTTTACCGGTTCCGCTTTCGCCATACAGGATGACACTATAATTTGTAGGAGCCACCATTTCAATCTGGCGATAAATTTTTGCAGTTTCCGGATCCTGGCCTATCAAATATTCATTGTTGGAAGAAACTTCATACATCTTTTTCTTCATTGTGGATTGAGTTGCCGGTTTTGCTTGTTGTGATTGAGCCTGTTGAACCGGAGCTGCAATCGCTTTCTCGATCACGTTGATCACTTCGTCAGGAATCAGCGGTTTGGTAATATAATCGAAGGCGCCAAGTTTAATAACATCTACAGCTGTTTTGATATCTGAATAACCGGTAATGATGATAACAATGGTTTTGGGTTTCGCTTCCTTTATTTTCATCAAAACTTCCTTCCCGTCTTTATCACCAAGGCGGAAATCACACAACACGATGTCAAAATGAAACTCATTAAACTTAGCTATACCTTTTGATGCATTATGTGCCACATCGGTACTGTAACCTTTCTTGTTGAGAAAACGGCTCAACAGTGTGCACATATCAAAATCATCGTCAATAATCAGTATCTTTTTATCCATATGTTTTATATAAGCATTAAGGGGCTCCAAAGTTAACTTAAATCTTTGTTTTTTAGCTCAGGCGAAGACACAGTTTTTTTTTCGATCCTGATCCAATCTGCATACTCATTGGGGCTAATCCGTTTACCGTAAAGTTTTGTAAAAACTTTTGTAAATTCTGCTCCCAAATACAAAATAATAGAACTGTAATATACCCAAACCATCAATATAATTATCGAGCCGGCTGCTCCGTACAGCGAAGTTATATTGCTCTTCTGAATATAAAAATTAATTCCGAGTTTTCCTAAAGTAAAAAAAATAGCGGTGATGAATCCACCCACAAAAACATCTTTCCAACGGATTTTTGCATCAGGCAAAACCTTAAATATGAGTGCAAACAAAACGGTAACTACCAAAAAAGAAAGCACCGCTTCTGAGACCTGGATAAAATAAAGACTGTAGCCCTGAATGAATTTTCCGATCAGTTTGCCAAATGCTGCCACAAGCGCATTTAGCAGAACAGAAACGAGCATGATCAATCCCATACTTAAAATGAGTGAAAAGGAGAGGAGCCTTGTAAGGATCAATTTCCACCACACTTTGTGTTTCTTAATTTTCAGCCCCCAAATTTTGTTGATTGAATCCTGGATCTCGCCAAAAATACTTGTTGCGCCTATTAAAAGGATTATCACTCCGAGCACAGTTGCAAAAAAACTGTTTTTACTTAGGTGGATATTTTTAATAATGTCCTGTATTTCAATTGCCGCATTACTTCCTACAAAATTGTTCAGTTGTTCATACACTCTTCCCTTCATCGCTTCTTTTCCAAATAAAAAACCAAATAATGTAGTTAAGACGACGAGCAAGGGTGCGATGGAAAAAACAGTGTAATAAGCCAATGAAGCACTGTACTTTAAAATATTATCTGCAGAAAATTCTCTTGAAACTTCCTTTATCACCAGGAAAAAAGAGGAAAGATTTTTTTTCAGGGGCATACCTCACTGTTTTTAGTTTCTTTTTCAATATTAAAGTTACAGTAAAAGATTTTGCATGATTTTATTGCCCGGTTGTAAAACAGTTTTCAAATTTTTCTTTCAAGAAATCAAATCTACTTTCTTCAAAATATATTCCTTATTTAATCGAAATGAATTAAACATTTAAAAATACTCACTTCGTGGAGGGAATTCCCCGTGCATAAGCCTCAGCACTTATTTATAAGCGCATAATTGATTGAATTTTATAGCAGAAATGTACTTTTTTCTGCTTGAAAAAGAATTGGCAAAGTTTTGAATATTATCAATAGTGTAAATAAATTTTTCATCATCTTAAAACACACAAAATGCGAAGTCTGTTATACATAATCGCGGTAATACTTGTGATCATTTGGGTGCTTTCCTTTTTGGTATATCATGTTACCGGCGGATTGATACACATCTTACTGGTGATTGCCGTAATCGCGATTATCCTTGGTGTTATCCGGGGAGCATAAATTAAACCCATCCCAATAAGAACAAAATAAAAATCAAAACTTTTTGTTCGTTTGCCGGCAGGGATTATTTAAAACTAAAAATTACAACAATGGGAAATTTATTGTATGTCATTGCGGTGGTTCTTATCATTATCTGGGCCATCAGCTTTTTAGGAGGCTTTTATACGGGTGGATTGATTCACATCTTGTTAGTAATTGCGGTGATCGCAATCCTTTTGAGAGTGATCAGGTCTGCTTAATTATTCACTTTAAAAATATAATGTTATGGAAGACTGGAAATTAAAATTAAACGGAAACTGGAACGAAATGAAAGGAAAGATGAAGCAGGAATATGGAGACCTTACAGACGATGATTTAAAACGTGAAGAAGGCAAGGACGACGAATTTGTTGGAAAGTTGCAGAAAAAACTTGGAAAGTCAAAAGACGAAGTGATCAACTGGATTCAGAACCTGTAAGTTTTTCATGGTAAACGAAAGCTCCGGTCGTAACGGCCGGGGCTTTTTTATTTTTATAAGTTTAATCGTGGCTAACAGGAAAAGTGATCGTAAAAGTAGTTCCCTTGCCATATTCACTTTCGGCGGTTATGCTTCCTTTATGGCCAATGATAATGTTTTGCGAATTAGCTAGTCCTAAACCATTTCCTTTTTCTTTTGTAGTAAAATAAGGTTCAAACAACCTGTCAACTTCTGTTTTTTTCATCCCTTTTCCATTGTCAGTTATTTGTACCATGCATTTCCCGTCTGTATTGGAAGAGGAAATTTCCAAAACCCCATTTTGATCCATTGCTTCAATTGCGTTCACAATAATATTTAAAAAGGAGATCTTGATTTTATCAATGTCCACCGGCAGTGAACAAACATTATCGTCATATTTTTTTACCACTTTTATTTGGTTCAATTTTATTCGGTCGAGCGCAAGATCAAGGCTTGCGTCAAGTATTTCGTTGATAGAGGCCTTTGAAAAATTAAGTTCTGTGCGTGTGGCTGCCAGGAGATCAGAAACCAATTGATTAATGCGATCAGCATTCCGGCGAATCATTGTAAAGAACATTTCTGCATCTTCGTTCTCAACTTCCGCCTGCAATTGTTCACAGGCGAGGTTAATATTGGTTAACGGATTTCTTACTTCATGCGCAATCACGCGCGCAATCCTTCCAGTCACAGCATATTTTTCGAGACGTCTTAATTCCACCAATTCTTCATTCACTTTTCCCAATTCTTCCACTCTTTGCTGCAACTGTTTTTTGTAATCTTCCGCTTTCTTTGCATTGATATTTTTCTGTTTGTTTTCCTTATTATAAACCACCAATGAATAAACGGTAAGCAATACCGCGATCACAATGGAAAGAATATTTAATATTTGTATCAAGCCTGAATATTGGGAAATTTTATAAGACCAGTCGTTTCTCAGGTCAATTTCCTGTTGTTTCATTTTGTTGATCATTGTTTCAATTGCCAATGAATTGGCTACTCCTTCTTCGCGCCCATTCAGATCAAGTGTGGACATGTTTTGGGCGGAAGGAGGCGCGGCAATCATATTTCTGATCCAGGTATATTTTTCATTGATGAGGCTTCGAAGGCTATCAAGGTTTTTTTGCTGGCTGTCATTATCATTTGTAAGGGTACCGATAATAGACAAAGTACTGTCTGTTTTTTTTCGGCTTTCATCATACTTGGTCAACAGTGATTTATCAGAAGTGATGAGGTATCCCCTGAAAGAAGATTCACCGACACTGATAAAACCCATGATGTTGTCAAGGTTATGGATCACTTCATTGGTGTGTTCCATCCAATAATCCTGTATCTCCACTTTTCGTGTAGAAATAAAAGTGAGAATGTAAGAAATGAACAATAGAAAAATAGCCGCAAAAAAACCAATACGTGTGCGCAGAGTTATCCTGTCAAGAAAATTTTTAGCCATTATTCAGGTTGTTGTCTAAAAATACAAAGAGTAGGGTTATTTGGAAAATTTTCTGATGATCCAGAAAATAATTACCAATATAATAACAACTACAACAATTCCTACCCACATGCCTGCTTTAAAGATGGCGCCTATAGCTTGACAACTACTTAATGACAGTACGAGTAACAATAATAATGGAAGTAAATTAAGTATGAATTTTGCATAAATATTTCTTTATTGGGTTTGAGATTCCAGGTTTTCTTTGCCTTCTTCCCTGTTATTTTTCTTTTGTGCTTCTTCAATTTCTTCATTCTGATCTTCCGCGTCATCCAGGTTTTCCTCGGCAATTGAATGCTGGCGATTCTGACTTTCTTTTTTTGTCAATCCTGATAGATGCTCATAAAACTTTTTCATTAATTCAAGTTCGTCATCATTGAGATCTTCAACACTGATCAATTTGTTACTTGCCTGGCTGGCAGCAATCAATTCATTTAATTTTAGTTGAAGTGCGATCTGGTCTTTATTCTGCGAATGCTGAATGATGAACACCATCAAAAAAGTAATGATGGTTGTGCCGGTATTGATTACCAACTGCCACGTGTCCGAAAACTTGAATATCGGTCCACTTATCGCCCAAACGATGATCACCACAACTGCAATAATAAATGCGTAAGCACTGCCTGTGGCTTTTGTAATAACAGCGGAAAACCGGTTGAAAAATTTTGAAAGCTTACTTGCTTTTTTCTTTTCCTTCCCGTGTTTGTCTGCGGGTTTCGATTCTTTATTTGTTTCCACTTAATCAAATTTTAGGGATAAAACCATCAAGCAATATTTAATTAATTCTCACTCAAAATATTATGCCAATTATATATTTGGCTCCCCCAAAAAAAGAGAAACAAACATTCTTTGTTGTTTTTGTGAAACGAATAATAAAAATAGTGTCATCCAATCTTCCTCAGTGTGGGCAAAAATTTACTCAAGAATAGGTAATATGCGCGGAGAAGTGTGTTTGTTGAATCCTCCAAAAACCTTTACAGGAAAGGGTTTTGCCGATTAACACTTTATGTTATTATTCTTGGCAATATATTTTATCTTTATGGTGAAAACAATATTTTTAAATCTTTAAACTTACAAATTATGGGCGCAGGAAAAGTATTCGCAAGCGTATTAGCAGGTGCCGCAGCAGGAGCTGTTTTGGGCATTTTATTCGCACCGGATAAAGGAACTGAAACAAGAAGGAAAATAGCTGAAAAAGGTTCAGATCTGGCAGGAACAGTAAGAGACACATACAACGATATTTCAGACACTGTTTCTGACAAATATGATACTGCAAAACAAAAAATTAACAGCCTTGTTTCTGAAGGAAAAAATGCGGGAAAAGACATGGTTAACCAGGCAAAAGAAAAAGCAAACGCAATGAAAAATGATGTCAGGAATGTTAACCCCGTAAACTCCTGATCGTTTGTTTTAAATTTGTTTGAAGGCAATTTGACCGGTGATAAAATGATGAACATGCAAAATGACCCTACGGCGGTAGAAGAACTGTTTTATAAATTGAAGGATTATGCGGAAACCACTGTTGATCTTTTCAAACTGAAAGCGATCAACAAAGTATCGGGTTTTACCTCCACTTTAATTGTTTCAATTATATTAATTGTTCTGCTGTTTCTGATCTTGATTTGTTTAAGTGTCGGCTTTGCACTCCTGCTTGGTACATGGCTAGGCCACGCTTACTGGGGGTTCTTTATTATGGGTGTTCTTTATATTATCATCGGTCTTGCTTTATTTGCCGGACGTAAAAAATTATTAAAGACGCCAATTGCCAATAAATTCATCAAAGAATTAATCGATTAAATTTTCAGGAAATGGAAAACGAGGAAACCGCGGGAGAAAAACTGGAAAGTATTGCCAACACTACCGATCTTGCTACTGCCATCAAAAGGCTTGAAAGAAGAAAGGCTGTGATGGAAGAAGATCTGAAAGACCGGTTTCATGAACTGGCCCAGGATTTAAAACCAAAGAATATTTTAAAACAAACCATTCATGAAGTTCAGGAATCTACTGAACTCAAGCACAATTTATTAAAAGTAGCCATCGGGCTCGGTGCCGGTTATTTTTCAAGAAAGCTGGTTGTGAGCAAGTCTGCGGGCTTTGTAAAAAAAGCATTGGGAACGGCACTTCAATATGGTATCACCAATTTTGTTGCTAAAAAAGATTCTGATGATGAACCAACATCTCACAAGAAAAATCTTTTTAGAAGAATTTTGTCTATTTAAATTTCTGTGTTTTCATTTTATTTTTGACCAAAACTATTTACTGTTTTTCTTATCTTCCTTTTTGAATTGTTTCAACTGAATAACATTTTATGGATAATGAACCTGTAATTGAAGAAGCAGTCTTCGATGCTTCTGCTCATGATGTGTGGCAGGCGCTCACTGATAATGAACAGATGAAAAAATGGTATTTTGTTTTGCCTGAATTTAATCCGAAAAAAGGTTTTCAATTTCATTTCCAGGGAGGAACGGAAATGCACACTTATACTCATCTTTGTGAAATTACTGAGGCGATTCCTGAAAGGAAATTATCGTATACCTGGAAATATGAAGGTTATGAAGGAAATTCAACAGTGACCTTTGAATTGTTTCCGGAAGAACAGAAAACCCGGCTGAGATTAACACATGAAGGACTTGAATCTTTTCCTCCAAATCCTGATTTTGCAAAACAAAACTTTAAGAATGGCTGGAAAGCGATCATTGGAACTAACCTTAAAAATTACCTTGAACATCAATCTTAATTGCTTTATTCCAAATTAATTTTTGAATGAGAAAAATTCTAATTGCCCTTCTTCTTTTTATTTTTTACAAACCTGTTTTTTCACAGCAGATCAAACTATGTGTTCAACACAATAACATTTCATTTCGCGGATTAAGTGTGGTGAACAATAATATCGTTTGGGTGAGTGGCAGTAACGGAACTGTTGGCAGAAGCGAAGATGATGGAAAATCATGGAAATGGATGATTGTAAAAGGATTCAACAAAACGGATTTTCGGGATATAGAAGCTTTTGACAGCCAAACTGCTTTGATAATGGCTGTTGATTCTCCTGCATATATTTTAAGGACAAAGGATGGCGGCAGGAATTGGAAGATCGTTTTTGAAGATCACAGCAGCGGGATGTTTTTGGATGCAATGGATTTTTTGGATGTGCAAAAAGGAATGGTGGTAGGCGATCCAATAAATGATCATTTTTTTATATTGAAAACATTTGATTCCGGCAAAAGCTGGGAAAAGGTTGCGACGATGAGCGCTCCTGTTGCTGATAGTGGAGAATCATGTTTTGCAGCAAGCGGCACTAACATTCGGATTTTGAACAAATCAAATTATGCATTCGTAACAGGAGGAAAAGAATCGAATTTTGTGTTCAATGATCAAAAAATAAAACTGCCTCTTTTGCAGGGAAAAGAATCGACCGGCGCTAATTCATTTGCAAAAAAGAATAATAAAATATTAGTAGTTGTGGGAGGTGATTTTTTAAAAGCTAATGATACAATCGGTAATTGTGCCATTTCAAAAGATGGAGGAAAAACCTGGCAAGAGCCGCAAACTTCACCATCGGGTTACAGAAGTTGCGTGGAATATTTAAGCGTATCAAAGTGGATCAGTTGTGGATTAAACGGTGTTGATATTTCAAACGATGATGGAATGAATTGGAAAAAGATTAGTAATGAAAGCTTCCATGTTTGCCGCAAAGCAAAAAATGGAAATGCTGTTTATTTTGCCGGTGCAGGTGGAAGAATTGGTAAATTGGAAGAGTAAAAAATGGAAAATTAAATTATTTTTTTCTGCAAAATCTAATCAGGATGCAACAATATTCGTCACTTTTTGAATATCTAAAACCAATTTGCTGATGAATTCAAATTGTGATTTCCATTTGTTGTGAATTATTTTTCCAGTGGAGGAAAGCTTGCTTAGAAGTACATTTTCATTTTCAATTCCGGCTTTATTACCCAGTTTTTTCAATGTTTCTTTAAGGATCATAATTAAATTTTCAACCTGAAGTGAAACTTCGTTCGAAGCAACAGAGGGATCTTTCATCAACTCAGATGTAAGGCTGGCAATGTTGGAGGATAATAAATTATTCAACACCACGAACTCATAAATTTCATTTTTGTGTTTCTGTTTATTTTTAGGTTCGCTCTGCATGCGATGTAAGGCAGAAGCAAGATTGGCCGTGCTCACAAATAAATCTTTCCGAACGACTTTATAATCCAGGGATGAAATTTTATTCTTCGAAAAAAGATCGCGCAGTTTTTCCAGGTAATGAATATTGGCTTCCAAAACATTGCACATATAGGTTTGGAGTTGGGAAGATTCCCAAACCGGGAACAGGAAATAACTTCCCAGTGCGGCAAGCACTGAACCGATCGTAGTATCCAAAAGTCGTTCGCTTGCTACATTCAATGCGCCCAACCCAAGGAAATGAAAAAGAATTAAAATGTAAGGAGTCAGGAAAATGACCATTACAATATAATTCATGATCTTGAAAGTGTAAGTGCCCAGCATGAAGAAAACCAAAAGCGCGAAAAGGATCACCTTATCGTGAATAAAATAAAGCAACAACAGCCCGATGATTCCTCCGCCGATCGTTCCCAAAAGCCTGTCGGCATTTTTTTGTTTTGTCAAACTGAAAGCAGGTTTCAAAATGATGATGATGGTCATAACGATCCAATAACTATGATGTTCGTGTGGCAAAAATTTGGAAACAACATAACCGGCGCCACAAGTGATCATCACGCGAAGGGAATGCCTGAAAATCGAGGATTTAAGAGTGAGATTGTTTTTAAAAACTTTCCAACTGATATCTTGCTGGCTTACAAACCTGCTGTATTCCCTGCTGGTTCTTAATTTTCTTTTTTCGCCCGTTTCTTCTTTAAAATAATTTAAAATGCTGTTTATTTTTTCTGACAGGTTCCCGAGATTTATCAAAATTTTTTCCAGCAATTGTGTATCGTGTTCCACGGAAATTTCATGAATCTTTTCCTTTAAAAAATCCACCTCTTCCTGGAAATTGTATTTAATTAAATACGAACTGTTGAACTGAATGGCATCTCCTATATTGTTCAATTCATCAGCGAGTTTTTTAATGATCTCTGAAACATCATTCAACACATTTGTATCTGCATACCTTTTTCGCATGTCTTCATAATCGTAACCGGTGGCCATAATATGTTCAAACAGATCAACGCTATCCACAAAAGTGAAAACCAACATTCTTCCTGTGAGGGTGGATTCTTTCAACAGTGCACGATTTTTATAAAGCAATTCCCTTGCTGCATTCTGGCTTTCATTCACCACAACCTGCTGGTCTAACAATCGTAAATACTCTTGTTGTAGATCAGACCTGGTATTGTACATCTCCGCCTTTATCAAAAGGTATTTGGCGGTTTCCTTCAGGCATTCGGCAATCGATCTTTTTGCAGGACGATAAGGCGTTAACCTGAAAAACAAAAGTGCAACAAGCATATACCAAATTCCTCCTGATAGGATGAGTAAGCTTTCTTTCAGCACCAGGGACGGAGGAATCATTTGTGTCATCTGCAGGATCATGATGAGCAATGCAGCAAATCCCACCGAGGTTGCCCGATTTCCATAAACAGAAAACATCGTAAAAAAGAAGGAAGCAAGCAGGATTAAAATTCCTAATGTTACAGGATTGTGATTGAGAAAACCGGTGAGCAGCGCGCTGATAAAAATGAAAAGATTGCAAAAAAGCATTCCATTTCTTTTATGCACAACCGGCCCCGGACCGTCACTAATGCTGACACAGAGTGCACCTAACGACAAAGAAAGCCCGGTTTCAAGCTGGCCGAGGTAAGAGAAAACCAGTGCCGGAATAATGATTTCAAGTGTGATGCGCACACCATCAGAAAAATATTGACTAAAAAGAAAATATCGTATTTGCTTTGATCTTTCCATGCATTGCTCTTACAAAGAAAGATAAAAATTGATTAGCTTTTGAAGCAGAAAAACTTATTGGTGGAAAATAAAAATTTTGTTTAATTATTTCTTCACTGCACCTGATCAATTCAACACATTCGCTTCTTTTTCTGTTTGAATGGTTTTTTGTTCTTTTATTTTATCCCAGCCACCTAAAACGTTTCGAAGATTATGGTAGCCCTGGCGTTTCAAAAGTGATGCAGCGATTATGCTCCTGTAACCTCCGCCGCAATGGATATAAATATTCTGATCTTCTTCAAGTTGGGCTATCTGCGCTACATCGTTCATTTCTGCTAAAGGCAGGTTCATCGCATCTTTAACATGCCCATCGGCAAATTCACTAAATTTTCGTACATCCAATACCGTTAGCCTGTCATCAAAGGGAATATCCATTGCCAGTTCGTCTGCCTCAACATTAATGATCATATCCGTTTTTTCACCCGCCTTTTTCCATGCATCAAAACCGCCTCTAAGAAATCCTTCCACATTTTCAAATCCAACACGTGCCAATCTAACAACCGCTTCTTCTTCTTTACCTTCTTCAGTGATCAAAAGAATCGGTTTGTCAAACGGGAGCAGGCTTCCGGCCCATTCAGCAAATCTTCCGCCGAGGCCAATGAATATTGAACCGGGAATGAATCCATTTGAAAATGCTTCCGGTTCTCTTGTGTCGAGAATGATCGCATCTTCCCGGATCTGTTGCTTAAATTCTTTCAACGGAAGCGCATGTAATCCTTTGGCTTTTATTTCTTCAAGATTCGAATAACCCTCGCGATTGATTTTCGCATTGATCGGAAAGTAGGGTGGAGGATCAGAAAGATCTTTGGTCACTGCCTTGATGAATTCCTCTCTAGTCTGCGGAAGCATCGCATAGTTGGATTGCTTTTCTGTGCCGATCGTACTTTGTGTTTCCGGTCCAAGATTTTTCCCACAACTGCTTCCGGGCCCATGTGCCGGATAAACGATAAGGTCATCAGGCAAAGTCTTCAATTTGTTTTGAATCGAATCATACATAATAGAAGCCAGTTCTTCTTTTGAAAGATTGCCGCTGCTTAAATCGGGCCGTCCTACATCCCCGACAAATAAAGTGTCACCGGTGAAAATGCAATTTGGTTTTCCGCTCTCATCTTTTAAAAGATAACAAGTCGATTCCAAAGTGTGGCCGGGGGTGTGAATCACCTGCAAAGTCAAATCACCAACCTTAAATTCTTCACCGTCTTTCGCAAGATGAAATTTGAAATTGGCTTTTGTGTTTGGTCCGTAAACTATAGTGGCGCCGATTTGTTTGGCAAGGTCAAGATGCCCACTTACAAAGTCGGCGTGAAAATGAGTTTCAAAAATATATTTGATAGTAGCGTTGTGCTCTTTCGCAATCTGTAAATAAGATTCTGTATCCCTGATTGGGTCAACCACTGCAGCAACTCCGTTGCTTTCAATAAAATAAGAGGCTTCGCTAAGGCAGCCGGTATAGATTTGTTGAATGTACATAAGTCCTGGTTTAAAATAAAAGAGCCATATTTATTCAAAGGTCATAAATATGGCTGAAATTTATAGAAATTCCTATAATAACAGGAAATGACTGATCATCCTACAAGTTCTCTCACAAACTTATTGATATCGGCGATGCGTTCTTCATTAATTGCATAAAAGATGAACTTTCCTTCACGCACGGTGTTTACGATATCAGCTTTGCGCAAGATAGCAAGATGCTGCGAAGCAACAGATTGCTCAAGGCGAAGTTTTACATAAAGTTCAGTAACGGTAATTCTTTTGTGTTCGTCAATTGTTTTCAGAATCAGTTGCCTTAGCTTATGATTGAGGGCTCTTAAAACAAGGGCCGCTTTTTTAATTTTCAGATAATCCATTTCCTTCAGAGCATCACTTTGGTTAGTGTGCTCGAGTCTGTTTGTTTCGTGACTTTGAGCTGTGAGTGTCATTCTAATTAGATTTTAAATTGATAAGTAATGTTTTTCAAAGAATCAAATTTCGTTAGCAAAGGTACGTATTGTAAATAGATATAGTTTGTAACAAAATATTAAAATAATTATTTCTTTCAGGCTTTACTGGCAGGAGTGTAAAACTCTTTAACATATAGAGGCTGGGCATTGACGAGGTTAGTGAATTCCTTTTTTTGAAATTTGTTCCAACTCCATGCAGCCAGTGCTTCCGAAGAAATATTTGACGGAAGGTAATGCATATGCTCATTGCGATTTTGTATCAAATTCCTAAATTTTTCCGCGCCACTTCCGAAGTAATAAAACCACTTTTCTTTTCCTAAATCTTCGAAACTGTTTTCATTCAATATCAATGCAATTGGTGGTATTATTTCATTCATGCTTTGATCAAAAACCGCAGTAAAAACTTCCATTCTCCGGGCATCGATCATGGGGCAAAAAAGGCTCTCTTTCACCAGCTTTTCTGACGGTTCTTTCATTGCAGAAAAGGCCATTAGTTCAAGGGTATTAAACATCATCATCGGGATTTTTAAGGCGAAGCAAAGTCCTTTTGCTGTAGCTAATCCCACTCTTATTCCTGTGTAAGAGCCAGGTCCACCGGTGACTCCAACCGCTGAAATTGTAGTTGTTTTTATGTCACTGTCGTGTAAAATTTTTTTTATTGCAATATGTAGGAATGCCGCATGATCTTTTTGCTGGCTGTTAGTTGCGGAAGCGACTACATTGCCTTCACTGCTCAGATTTACAATTGCGTTTTCTGAAGTGGTATGGATGTTTAAAATATAATTCATTGATCAACTCTTTCCTGGATTTCCAAATATAATTTTTCAAGTGCCGGTGCCGGCAAATATCTTTCTTCTTTTTCTGCCAGCTTTTTTAATAACCTATAAAAATTTTCAACGCCAATTTTTTCTACCCATTCAAAAGGGCCACCGGGATAATTGGTTCCAAGCACCATCGCACTGTCGATATCTTCAATGGAGCTTATGTTTTCGCCAAGGGCATAAAATGCTTCATTCACGATCATGCTCATCACTCTTGCAGCAACAAATCCCGGTTCATCTTTTAAAGTAATGGCTTTACGATTTAGCGCGGCAAAAATCGCTTCTTTATTATCAGGATGATTGGAAACAACTTCCCAAAAGGACCTTTCAAGGAAACCAAACCAACCATTGATACGTGCGACGTTCGAAGGCAAATTTATTTCGCTTAAGGTTTTAATTACTTCGTTTATAAAAACCGGCTTGTTAGCAAAGACCTTAAAGTTTAAGGATTCGCCTGTAAGAAGAAAAAATGCATCATATTTCGATGCATCATTTAATTCGTCAACTCTTGAAGCAAAAGTGAGCGATGTTGATTCAGCTGGCGGTATCGATAGAATTTCCTTTTCCTGTTGTTTGTTAGCAAGTATAAAAATATTCATTCCGGTTTTTTTGCAAAAATAGGTTTGTTAGTTGATGGAAAGTTTTGCAACTTTAACGCCTTTCTAAAAATATATTAATGAGCAAAACGATCGTAAACACTTCAAAAGCTCCTGCACCAATCGGGCCTTACAGCCAGGCAGTAAAAGCAGGAGGATTTTTATTTTTATCAGGTCAGGTTGCAATTATACCTGGCACTTCAGATTTGAAGAATGGCAATATTACTGAAGAAACAAAACAGGTGATGGAGAACCTGAAAGCAGTTTTGGATGAAGCGGGTCTAAGCTTTAAGGATGTGGTAAAGACAACTATTTTTTTAAAAGAAATGAGTTCGTTTGGTGAAGTGAATACTGAGTATGGAAAATATTTCGAATCAGATTTTCCTGCGCGTGAAACGGTTGCAGTAAAGACTTTGCCAAAAGATGTAAATGTGGAGATCAGCATGATCGCACTCGAACAATAGTAAACAAAGAAATTTCAGATTTTTTATTTTCAACTTGAAGTTGAAGATTATTATCGAAAAAACTAAAGCATCAAATTTTGAACAGGCAGGTTATCATCACAGCCAAGGCCCACAAATTTTTGACTGAAACACTTCAGCATAAAGGTTATTCCGTATTGATCTCAGAAAAGATCACTTATGAAGAATTGAGTTCGATCATCAGCCAGGCCGAAGGATTAGTTGTGACTACGCGAATGCCGATTGACAAACCAATGCTTGACAAAGCAAACCGTTTGAAATGGATCGGGAGACTCGGAAGCGGAATGGAATTGATTGATGTGGAATATGCCGAATCCAAAGGCATCAAATGCGTCAGCAGCCCGGAAGGAAACAGGAATGCAGTGGCGGAACACGAACTTGGGTTATTGCTCAATCTTACCAACAAGATAAGTTCAAGCTTTGAAGAAATTAAAGATAAAAAATGGATCAGGGATGCCAATCGTGGAACAGAACTCGAAGGAAAAACGATTGGCATTATTGGATTTGGAAATACCGGTTCGGCTTTTGCAAAACTGTTGGGTTGCTTTGACGTAACTGTTCTTGCTTATGACAAATATAAATTCGGTTTTAGCAAGGATCATGTGAAAGAAGCCAACTTTGAGCAGGTTTGCCGTTATGCAGATGTGATCAGTTTTCACGTGCCGCTGACACAGGAAACCGAACACATGGCAAACGAATCTTTCTTCAATTCACTTGAGCGAAAACCTTATTTTCTTTCGACTTGTCGTGGAAAAGTTACTGATACGACAGCACTCATCAGTGCTTTGAAAAATAAAAAAATTGCCGGTGCGGGGCTGGATGTTTTGGAAAATGAAAAGCTGGATTCTTATTCCAAAGAAGAAAATCAGCGATTAAATTGGTTATTAGCGCAACCAAATGTAATTTTGACCCCTCATATCGCCGGTTATTCCCATGAAGCATTTTATAAAATGTCTAAAGTGCTATTGGAAAAATTGGGATTGAAATAGAATTTAATCTTTCTTATATTTGTATTCATACAACGTCTTAGTCAATCTGGGACGTTGTATTTTTTTTCATATTAACGTAAAGTTTTTACAATTAAATCAGATTTTATGAGCCAGGTAAATTATGTAACCAAGGATACTTTTGAGCAAATGCAAGCGGAACTGCAGCACATGAAAGCGGTGGACAGGCCTGCTGCTTCAAGAGCTATTGGTGAAGCGCGTGAAAAAGGCGATCTGAAAGAAAATGCAGAATATGATGCAGCCAAGGAGGCCCAGGGCTTGCTGGAAGCTAAAATAAAACAACTGGAAGCTGCAATAGCTACTGCCAAGATCGTAGATGAAAGTACGATCGATACGAGTCGCGTTTCCATTCTTACTAAAGTGACGCTCACAAATATGGACACAAAAAAACAAGTGAGTTACCAAATCGTCTCAGAAACAGAAGCCAACCTGAAGGAAAAAAAGATTTCCGCCAGTTCGCCTATTGGGGCAGGTTTGCTTGGAAAAACTGTTGGAGACGTTGCGGAAATTAAAGTACCTGCAGGAGTGATGAAATTAAGGGTGGATGAGATAACGGCTTGAGAAGTAAGAGGCAGAAGGCAAGAGGCAAGAAGCAATTTGCAATAAGCAATAAAAAGAATTACCATGACAATTTTCAGTAAAATAATCAAAGGTGAAATTCCTTCTTTTAAAATTGCAGAAAACGAAAAGTTTTATGCATTTCTTGATATCAATCCTTTGGTAGAAGGTCATACTCTGGTGATTCCAAAAGTGGAAGTGGATAAATTCCTTGATATGCCTGAAGATTATCTTTCGGAAATATTGGTCTTTGCAAAACCGATAGCTGATGCAATCGAAAAAGTAATTCCATGCAAACGGTGCGGACTGAGCGTTGTCGGTCTTGAAGTGCCACATGCTCATTTGCACGTGATCCCGCTCAATAATATGAACGACATCAATTTTACACGCCTGAAACTTTCTCCATCAAATGAAGAACTGAAAAAGACCCAGGAGAAAATAGTAAGTGCTTTGAGTAATCAGCAGTAATCAAACAAATAACAGAATTTCTTTTCTACTTAATTCTCCAAGGATTTTGGGTAAGAAAATCTTTCCAGCCGTTTAGTTTTTTTGTGGTCTTATTTATTACCGAATTTCCCTGGAAATGATGACAAACGGCAACTGCAAGTGCATCGGTAGCATCAAAATATTTTGGGTCCTCTTCAAAAGAAATAAGCCTTTGCAACATTTTCAAAACCTGTAGTTTATCTGCATTTCCATTTCCTGTGATCGATTGTTTCACTTTTCTGGGTGAATATTCTGTCACCGGAATTCCGGCTTGCATCGCAGCAGCAATGGCTACACCTTGCGCGCGACCGAGTTTCAACATACTTTGAACGTTTTTTCCAAAGAAGGGCGCTTCAATGGCAAATTCGTGTGGGCAAAATTCATTAAGTAATTCACACACCTTTTGATGAATGATGCGCAACCTTTCATAAGCATCTTTTTTTGGGGAAAGTTTCAATACATCCATAATTACCAGCGCCATTCCTGATGAAGAAATTTCAATGATGCCGAAACCCATAAATAACGTCCCGGGATCAATGCCGATAATGATTTTTGAATTTTTAGTCAATTGCAGTTTATTTTTACCACCATTACAAAAGGAGTTTGTAAAATAAGGGAAAATTTCCGGATTAAAAGTTTATGGTTCTCAACAAAAAAATCAGGTTTGTTATCAAATACTTTGTAGGGCCGCTTTTGGGTGCGTGGTTGTTTTATTCTTTGTACCAACAAATCAGGCATCAACCGCATCTTGATGAATCGCTTTCACTTATCAGGAAAGCGCCTTTCGGACAAATGGCCTGGAAATTCTGGCTGGTTATTTTACTGGCTCTTGTAAATTGGGGCATTGAGGCGCGTAAGTGGCAGGTACTTTTAAAACCTCTGCAGAAAATTCATTTTTTAAGAGCTTACCGCTCGGTTTTGAGTGGACTTGCATTGTCGCTCAACACGCCAAACAGGATGGGAGAGTATGGCGGAAGAATTTTGTATGTAAAAGACGGAAGCCGGTTGAAAGCGATTTCATTATCTGTTGCGGGAAGCATTAGTCAACTTATCGTCACGTTAGTTTTTGGATGTGGTGGTCTGGTCTATCTTCTGTTTTTTCACAAGCTCAATTCCGGTTCAGTGATGGGATTGTCAGTTTATTGGATAAAAGTTTTGCTGTTTATTTCTGCACTTTCTACTGCTTTCCTTGTCTTGTTTTTTTTCCGTCTTTCATGGTTGATAAGGCTTCTTGAAAAGATTCCTTCCTCACAAAAGTTCATAAACTACTTTAACGTTTTAGAAGATTTTACTGCTAAATTATTGTTAAGGCTCCTGTCACTTTCAATCTTTCGTTACCTTGTTTTCGTCCTACAATATATATTGCTGCTGCAGGTGCTGCATGTTGAAATTTTTTGGTTCGATTGTTTCTGGATAATAAGTATTCTTTTCCTGGTTTTTGCAATCGTTCCATCCTTTGCAATCGCCGACCTCGGAATCAGGGGAAAGTTTAGTACAGGATTGTTGAGTTTGTACAGTGCCAATACAGTTGGCATATTAGGCACTACATTTGGTATTTGGTTCATCAATTTATTTATACCGGCACTAGCAGGAAGCATATTGATCTTGGGAATCAGATTTTTTAAAGAAAAATGAATTTAGGTTTGAAAGCAATCATCTCACTTTTACTTTTACTTTTCACTTCAACTCAGCCGAAAGAACCATTTTGCGGAATTCATAATACTGCTTTTAAAGATGGGGAAGAAGTAACGATGCGTGTTTATTATACAACACTAGGGTTATATGTAGGCGCCGGTGAAGCAAAGTTTACAACTACTTTGGAAAGATATAATGGCGTTCCGGTTTATCATTGCGTAGGCGTTGGGAATACTTATTCTTTCTTTGATAATTTTTATAAAGTAAGAGATCGTTACGAAAGTTACATCGACACAGCCACTATGTTGCCCGTAAAATTTATCAGGAATGTGTACGAAGGCGGTTCGAAAATTTATAACAATGTTACATTTAACCATAATGCCGGAACAGCTGTAAGTACGCATGGACTCTATAAAGTTACTTCCTGCATACAGGATGTGATAAGCTCGGTTTATTATGCACGAAATATTGATTTCAGCAGATACAAGCCTGGCGATAAAATTCCTTTCGATATGTTCCTCGATGATGAAGTTTATCATCTGTACCTTAGGTATGAAGGCAAGGAAAACGTGAAAACCAAATTTGGGAAATTCCGGGCGATCAAATTCAAACCATTGCTCATCAAAGGAAGCATTTTTGAGGGTGGTGAAAAGATGAATGTGTGGGTGAGTGATGATGCCAACCATTTGTTGCTCCGCGCAGAAAGCCCGATTTCAGTGGGTTCTATCAAAGTAGATATGATGGGCTATAAGAATTTGCGTTACCCGCTCACATCTCTCATTAAGAGATAATTTCTTTATTTCTTCAGATTTTTGTGCTCCTTATTCTCTTTATTCTTCAATGTGAAAAGGATCAGCAAAGAAATGCCTACCAGCAAATAAGTGATTGACAGGACAAGATTTTGTGTGTGGCTTAAAACCACTCCATTGAATTGCTCCCCAATGAAGAAATAAATGATGGTGGCAATACTGAGAAACAGAACAGCAAAAGCAATTTTTTTCAAGACAATGGATTTATAAAATAGTTTCCAGTTTAAATGTCTCCTTACTGCGTATACCCCTATCCGTTAGTTCTAATGTAGCGCATTCATTTTCGCGGTCGTGCTCAAAGAAGAGAATGAAATTTTTATCGAGCGCTTCTTTTAAAAAGGATTTTTTTTCAACCAAAGTTTCCAGTGGCCTTGTATCATAAGCCATCACGTAAGGAACAGGAATGTGTGCAACTGAAGGCAAAAGATCAGCCATGTAAACTATCGTTTTGTCTTTGTATTTTATCTCGGGCAGCATCATCGACTCAGTATGTCCGTTTACAAAACGGATCTTAATATTTTCCGTAAAATGAACACCTTCTTTGGTTTCAATAAATTGAAGTTTACCGCTTTCGCGGATGGGTAAAATGTTTTCTTTTAAAAAGCTGGCTTTCTCCCTGTCATTTGGTTCTGTCGCCCATTTCCAGTGTTTTTCATTGCTCCAGTAAGTGGCGCTTTTAAAAGCAGGAACTAATTTTTCGCCTTCTCTCATGATCGAACCACCGCAATGATCAAAATGAAGATGGGTCAAGAAAACATCCGTTATATCATCTCTTGTAAATCCGTGTTTGGCTAAGGATTTATCAAGCGTATCATCGCCATTCAGATAATAATAGCCAAAAAACTTTTCGCTTTGTTTGTCCCCCATGCCGTTATCAATAAGAATTCGCCGGCCTTCATCTTCAATCAGTAAGCAACGTGTTGCCCAGTTGCACATATTGTTTTCATCTGAAGGATTCAGGTTTTGCCAAATGCTTTTTGGAACAACGCCAAACATCGCCCCTCCATCCAATTTAAAATATCCTGCATTAATCGCATACAATTTCATTCATTAATTTTTTTAACACAGAAAGCGTTAAAATTACGAAATAATTAAGGAGCAGTTTTGTCAAGCATTGCTAATTCTCTTATTGTTGCTCTTTTTTCAAGGTGAGAAACAAGAGCAAAAATCCAATGATAAAAAAGCACATCACTACAAGAACAGAATTCTTCATGCTTCCAGTTAATTCTTCGATCAAGCCAAAACTAAACATGCCGATGACGATTCCTATCTTTTCGGTAACGTCATAAAAACTAAAAAAGGAAGTGGTGTCTTTTGTTACAGGCATTAATTTGGAATAAGTGGAACGGCTCAAAGATTGAATGCCACCCATAACTAACCCAACTACCGCCGCCAAAATGTAAAAATAAAATTCTGCGTTTTTTCCTTGTTCACTCATCACAGAAATGCGATAAGCACCAATACAAACCAAAATCCATATTACAATTACCGCAAGCAGCGTTTGAAAATTTCCGAATTTTTCCGAAAGCCTCGCCATCAAGTAAGCACCGGCGATGGCAACTACCTGGATCACGAGAATGGTAATGATCAGTTTTGCAGTCGGTAATTTTAATTCTTTACTTCCAAATAATGCGGCCACAAGCATGATCGTTTGCACACCCATATTGTAAAAGAAATAGGAAAATAAATATCTCTTTAAAACGGGAAGATGCTTTAATTGCCTGAAAACTTTTCCCAATTCAATGAAGCCGTTTACCAACAAACTTTTCTCAGGTCTGTTGGCTGCCGGTGTTCCTTTCGGCATTCGTGTCAAAGTAAATTGGGCAAAGCCAAACCACCAAACTCCGACGAGTAAAAATGAAAAGCGGGCAGGAAGTGTTGCGTCATTTTGCATTCCAAACCATTCGGGTTTAAAAACAAAAATGAAGCAAATCAATTGCAGGATCACGCTGCCGAAGTAGCCCATTGAAAATCCTTTGGCACTTACACGATCACGGTCTTGCGGCGCTGCTATTTCCGGCAAGTAAGAATTATAAAAAACAATGCTGCTCCAAAAACCAATGCAACCCAAAATCGAGCATAGAATAGCAATCCAGATAGTTTGAACATCTTTAAAAAAGAAAAGGAAGCAACATGAAAGGCTGCCGAGAAAACAAAAGAATCGGAGAAAACTTTTTTTATTGCCTTTGTAATCTGCAATGGAAGACAACACAGGAGACATGATCGCTACAATCAAAAAACCAACTCCCAACGCGTAATTATACAAAGCTGAATTCACAAATTTTCGTCCCATGAAAATGATCTCGCTGTTGGCATTGTTCTTTGTTACGCTTTCATAATAGGCCGGGAAAATGGTAGAGGTAATTACCAGGCTGTAAACAGAATTGGCCCAGTCGTACATGGCCCATCCGTTGATGACGTTTTTGGAAGCAGTTTGCATTTAAATATGAATAGAGATTCAAAATAATGAAAAATTCCGAAGCTAAAATTTTATCAAATAATAATCTTCAATATTTATTTGTCTACTGCCTTTTATTTTTGAATATAGCCCGTATAAATAAGTATCAATAAAATAACGCCCACAATCGTCCTGTAAATTCCCCAAAGCCTGAATCCGTGCTTTTTCAAGAACTCAATGAAAAATTTAATGGCCAGTAAAGCAACAAAAAAGGCTACAATATTTCCTATCAGGAGCAACTTGATTTCAGGGCCGGTAAAACCGCCGGCTGTTTGATAATGTTTAAAAAGTTTGTAGCCTGTGGCCGCAATCATAGTAGGAACGGCCAGGAAAAAAGAAAATTCAGCTGCTGCACTTCGCGTAAGTTTTTGTTGCATTCCGCCAATAATGGAAGAAGCGCTGCGGCTCATCCCGGGGATCATGGCAAGGCATTGCCAGATGCCGATGGCAAAAGAATTTCCAAATGAGACTTGTTTTTCGGAATCTATTTGTGGATGTTTAAAAAGATTATCTATAAAGATCAAAACGATGCCGCCAAGAAGAATTGCCAAAGCAACTACCAATGAGCTTTGCATCATCTCATCAATTTTTTTGGAAAAAAGCAATCCTAAAATGATAGCGGGAATAACACCAACTATTAATTTAAAATAGAAGCGCAGGTTACTAAAATCAAAAAACTTTTTCCAATATAAAACCACCACCGCAAGGATAGCGCCCAGCTGAATCGCGACCGTAAACATTTCTGTAAACTCGTTTTCGGGTATGCCTAATAATTTTTCAGCAATGATCATGTGTCCCGTTGAAGAAATGGGAATGAATTCGGTAATTCCTTCAACGATACCGATAATTATGGATTGTACGACGTTCATTAATTGATTTTATGTAGATATAAAAAAAGCGATGAAAAATTCACCGCCAGGAATTTTTTGCCAAATTTTATTTCGGCTTCTTAATGATCGCGAATATTTCGATGATGAGTCCGCCAACGATCAGGATAGGAGCAAGTGTAATCCTTCTGAAACTGTAGATCTGGTTGTCGTTAAAAACATTCGGATCTGAACTTTTGCCACCTGCCATCAAAAAATACCCAAGAGTCACAACAACCAAACCGATGATCATCCATTTATAGTTTTCCTTGGTAAATAAAACATTTTTTTCTGAAGTTTGACGGGCAGGTTCTTTATGTGAAGCAGGTGTAACTTTTTTAGCGCTCATGTTAAATGTAATTTATTTGCAATGTAGGAATTATATAACAATTTCAGGATCAATAAAGTTCGTCTAATTTCATTCGCAGGTATTTGAGCGCCGACCGGTGAGTGCTCAGAAGAGTGATGCAAATTCCGAGAATTACAATGCCCATAAAGATCAAAAGCATGTTTCTGGTGTCGTGCAACATCTTTAAATAAGGAACGAATTTCTCGGAAAGCGTTATAAAGCCAAACATCAAACCAATGGCAATTGCTGAAGCAATAAGGCCGTTTAATATGGCACGCCCATCAAGCGGTCGCGTAATAAACCATCGCGTCGCCCCAACCATTTGCATTGTTTTTATCAGGAATCGGTTACTGTACATTGCCAACCGGATGGTATTATCGATCGAGACAATCACAAGCAAAGACAAAATAATTGCAACCACTAAAATTACTACTGTTGTGGTTTTTACAAACTGGCTTACACTGGCGACAGTTGCTTTTGGTGTTTGAAATTCTGAAACTGTATGCGGAAAATTGGTGAGCAAAGAATCTTCCAAATTGGCAAGACTGTCTTTGTCAACATAATTTGCTTTTACATAAAAATCGATGCTTTCGGGCAATGGATTACTGATCGCCAATTTCTTCCAAAGTGTATCATTTTCCTGGTTGTATTTTTCAATTGCCTTTTCGCGCGTGATGTATTCTACATTCACAGCATAAGGAAGTCCTTCGATATAATTTTTTAAAGAGTCGATTTGATCCTGGGAAGCCGTTCTGAAAATGTAAGCATGCAACTGGATATTTTCTTTAAAATAATCACCGGTTTTTTTGATATTCAAAAAGATCCAGGCAACGATTCCAAAAAGGAACAACACCAATGAAACTCCGATGATGGCATAGACGTAAGAAGGTTTTCCGCGTTTGGTAGATGCTTTACCGAATTGGGCCATAATGATAAGGATGCTTTTATTTTACCTCTGGTTTCGACTAGGGCAAAAATAAATGATTTTAAACAGGTTTAGTATTTTTGCGCCTTCGCAATTGATAGCTAATGTAATTTAGATATACGATTGTAAAGAATGAAAATTAATCAATAACATTTCTTTCACAAAAATCTGCAAATCCTGTGCAGGTTTTCAAAACACTTTGCAGAGATTTAAAATTTAATCCGGCATTACAAAACAAAATGGAATACAACTTCAGAGAAATAGAAAAAAAATGGCAATCGGCGTGGAAAGAATCCGGCATTTATCATGTGAGTAATGTTTCGGATAAACCGAAATATTATGTGTTGGATATGTTTCCTTATCCGAGTGGCGCGGGTCTTCACGTGGGGCATCCTTTGGGCTACATTGCCAGCGATATTTTTGCGCGATATAAAAGATTGAAAGGGTTTAATGTTTTGCATCCAATGGGCTTTGACAGTTTCGGTTTGCCCGCCGAACAATATGCAATTGAAACCGGTCAGCATCCGGTAATTACAACTGAAAAAAACATTGCCACTTTTAAAGATCAACTTGACAAAATCGGTTTTTGCTTCGATTGGAGTCGCGAAATAAAAACCAGCGATCCGGAATATTATCGCTGGACACAATGGATCTTCCTGCAAATTTTCAACAGTTGGTTTAATCCAAAAACGAGCAAAGCAGAATCGATCGAAAACCTGATTGAAATTTTTGAAAATGAAGGGACAGAGGATTTGGACAGTCCACATTCGTTTTCTCCTGATGAATGGAAGAGTTTCGATGAAAAAAAGAAGCAGGAAGTTTTGATGGATTTCAGGCTGGCTTTTTCGTCTTATGGAGAAGTGAACTGGTGTGAAGCCCTGGGAACAGTTTTGGCAAATGATGAAGTCGTGAATGGCGTGAGTGAACGCGGTGGCTTTCCTGTAGAAAAAAAGAAAATGCGCCAATGGTATTTGCGCATTACCGATTATGCCGATCGTTTGCTGGAAGGACTGGAAACAGTGGATTTCAGCGAAGCGATGAAAGAAATGCAGCGCAACTGGATTGGCAGGAGCGAAGGAGCGGAAATGAAGTTCGCAATTGACGATTCACCATTGACCATTGATGTTTACACCACCCGTCCTGATACCATTTTTGGTGTTGATTTTTTAGTGCTTGCGCCCGAGCATGAATTGGTAAATGAAATAACCAGTGACGAACAACGGTCGGCCGTAAACGATTATTTGGATTATGTAAAAAGTCGCAGCGACAGGGAAAGAATGGCTGAGGTGAAGCAAGTTACCGGTTGCTTTACCGGCACTTACGCGATCAATCCTTTTAATGGAAGAAAAGTACCGATCTGGATCGCTGAATATGTTTTGTCGGGATATGGAACAGGAGCGATAATGGCGGTGCCATGCGGCGATCAGAGAGACTTTGATTTTGCAACACATTTCAAAATTCCAATCACAAATATTATTGGTGAATATTTTAATGGAAAAGAGGCGAATCCAACAAAAGAAGCGGTTTTGCAAAATTCAGGTTTCCTTGATGGCATGTTGATGAAAGATGCGATCGGTGTTGCGATTGATAAAATCGAGGAGTTGAAGATTGGAAAGCGAAAAGTAAATTACCGGATGCGTGATGCAGGTTTTAGTCGTCAGCGCTATTGGGGCGAACCTTTTCCGATCGTTTGGAGTGACGGTGTTGCGATTCCAATGGAAGAAAAAGAGTTGCCATTGGAATTGCCTTTTGTTGAAAAATATGGCCCGGGAAAAAATGGGGAAGGCCCATTATCGAATTTAATTGATTGGGTGAATACAGCAGAAGGCAAACGCGAAACCTCCACCATGCCCGGTTATGCCGGCAGCAGCTGGTATTTTTTGCGCTATATGGATCCGCACAACAACCAAACATTTGCTGACAAAAAAGCAACAGATTATTGGAACCAGGTGGATGTGTATGTCGGTGGAACAGAACACGCTGTTGGGCATTTATTATACAGTCGTTTGTGGACAAAGATTTTGTTCGATTTAGGTTATATCGGTTTTGATGAACCTTATAAAAAATTGGTGAACCAGGGAATGATAACTGGTGTTTCAGAGTTCAATGCGCGTGGTGAAAGGGATGTTGTGTTCAAAATATTGGTTGATTCAAACGTTACTGCAATAAATGCATTACAAATAAAATCGTTTGGTCAAAGAGTTATGAAGCATTATTTATCTTCTGACCTTGCTGCAAACTCCGATAAATTGGTTAAAATACACGTTCCGGTTAAATATGTGGAATCACATAAGCTTGATTTAGAATCTTATTATAAAGAAGCACTGTTAGATAAAGATTCAATATTCTATACTAAAGAAGGTTATTTTGTTGATGGTAAATGGTTTGACTACAATCATAAGGAAATAGAAGGAGCATCTTTTTTTACTGACAGTGAAGTTGAAAAGATGTCAAAATCTAAACTTAATACACACAGTCCTGATGAAATAGTTGATAAATATGGTGCAGATACTTTCCGTATGTACGAAATGTTTTTGGGGCCTGTAGAACAAAGCAAACCGTGGGATACAAAAGGCATTGAGGGTGTTCACCGTTTTTTAAAGAAGTTATGGAGGTTATTTTTTGACGAACAAAAAGGAAAAGTTTGGAATGAAGAAAAAGCGAATAATGCCGAATTAAAAACGCTTCATAAAACCATAAAAAAAATCGAAGAAGACACCGAACGTTTTTCTTTCAATACTGCCGTAAGTGCGTTTATGGTTTGTGTAAACGAACTTTCAGATTTGAAGTGTAACAAAAAGGAAGTACTCGAACCACTTTTGATCTTGCTTACTCCTTATGCACCGCACATTGCAGAGGAATTGTATCATGAGCTGGGCAATACGGATTCGATTCTTAATGCTGAATATCCCAAGCTTGAAAATAAATATTTGGTTGAGTCTGAAAAAGAATACCCGGTCTCTGTGAACGGGAAATTGAGAACAACAATTGTTATTTCACTGGACGCTTCTCAACAGGAAGTTGAAAAAATTGTTCTGGACAACGAAGTAATTCAGAAATGGATTGATGGCAAGACAGTGAAGAAGATCATTTTCATTAAGAATAAAATGGTGAATATTGTTGTGTGATGTTTAACCAAAATTTCATAGTGAACGAACAATAATCAATTATTTTTTTCATAGAAATAATTGATCCATGAGGTTATAATTTATTTCCTAAAGCCTAAACAAGATTACCTTTCTTAATTAACAATTTTCTTGAATTCACCGCAAAATCAAATTGTACTTTTGTACTGATGAAATTAAAGATAGCAAGCAACCATTCAGGTATTAAAGCGGTGATGTCATCTGTTTTAATGCTTTCGCTGGCTTTAATGCTTCTTATTTTTTCATGCCCTGTGAAAAAGATGCTGAGCAGGATGTCCGCTCATACAACTTCAGCTATCCGCACAAACCAAACTAATCAGCCTGAAGTAAATAACGGCGATGAGGATATAACGATCAATTCCTGTTCCGTTAAGAAAGATGCAAACATTATAAAGTTTACTGTTTCAAGGGAAATAAAATCCTTTCAACCGTTTCTATCAATTCATGATTTTCATTCAGGGAGTTTCTCAAGCCCTAATTATTTAGATGCTACAAGCGGTTGTTTTAAAACCGGTAATCCAGTTTCTTACGCTCTTCCTTTATTCTTAAGGCATTCCAGCCTTTTGATTTGATACCTTTTTAACTTTGCTATTTTCTAAGATAGCAATTTCCATTTTTTAGAAGCTGAGGCGTTTTGTTGAAACTCCTCTGCCTGATAGCCTATCAGATTTTAATCGATCAAATCACGCCAATTTCATTGGTCCAATAAAAAACAATAAAAAATATATAAATGAAAATTAAATTAATCGCATTCTTAGGAATTATAGTTATTCTTTTTGCAGCATGTTCAAATACAACCAGGGATAAAAATCCTGATCTTGATACTTCATTGGCTACGCCTGTAAGTACGGCGACAACCCGGCCTCCCATTAAAACTCTTCCTTCTTTCCAACTAACTTCAGTGGATGGAAAAACCATCAACCTGGCTGATTTAAAAGGTAAAAAAGTTTTTGTAAATCTTTGGGCAACCTGGTGTCCTCCATGCAGGGCTGAAATTCCTTCAATTGAAAAGCTTAGTAAAAAAACACCAGATGTAGCTTATGTTATGCTCTCTTTAGATCAAAATTTTGCCTTAGCGAAGGCATATGCAAAAGCCAACAAAATGAGTTTGCCCGTTTATTATCCGGCAGGAAATTTGCCGGACATGTTTAATACAGAAGGGATTCCGGCCACTTTTATTTTTAATGAAAATGGGGAGTTAATTAAGGCAAATATGGGAGCGGAAAATTATGATACAAAGAAATATGTGGACCTCCTGGGATCATAGAATTCACGCTAACCTGGTTAATTTTTTTTATGGAATTGTCAATAGCTTACATCAATGATGTGCACGGTTATCTCGAACCTCATCCAGAATTATTTTATAAAGACGGCGAAGATTTTATTGAAACCGCGGGCGGTTATGCCAGGATAGCTTCCAAGGTAAAAGACGCGAGGAGCAGGAATAAACATTTTTTATTGTTTGATGGAGGAGACACTTTTCATGGAACCTTGCCTGTGGTAAAGTCGCGGGGAGAATGTCTTGTACCGATACTTAACGAAATGGGATTTTCAGCAATGGTTGGACATTGGGATTTTGCGTACGGACCGGAACAATTGCTCAACCTGGCGAATCAATTGAATTATCCTGTTTTAGGAATGAATGTTTACAAGGAAGACGGTGAACTTTTTTTGCCGCCCTTCATTATTGAAACGATTGGTAGTTTAAAAGTTGCTGTGTTGGGCATTTGTTGCAATATCATTGATAAGACAATGCCAGCCCATTTTAGCAAAGGAATAAAATTAACGGATGGATCTGAGGAACTGCCCCGGTATATTGAAAAGGTGAAGAGCGAAGGTGCGGATATAGTAATCCTGCTTTCTCATAATGGATTTCCACAAGATGTTTCTTTGCTTAAAAAGATAAAAGGAGTTGATGTTTGCTTATCTGCGCATACCCATAACCGTTTGTATGAAGCTGTAGAAGTAGGAGAGACTATTGTTATACAATGTGGTTGTCATAGCTCTTTTATCGGTAATTTGAAATTGCAGGTTGAAGAAAAAAAGATAAGGAGTTTTTCCTATCAATTAGAGACTGTTGATTCAAAAATTCAAGCCGACAGTGTAATTGAAAAAATGGTTGGCGAAATTATGGAACCATACCGGAATATTGAAAAAGATGAAAAAGGAAAAACTGCCGCAATCCTGCATCGTTACAGCACTTTGGCTTCTACAATGGATGATTTTTTATTAGCTGCAATAAAAGACGCGGCCGATGCAGAAATTGCATTTTCCAATGGATGGCGCTATGGTGCACCTATTCCGGAGGGACGAATAACCACATGGGATCTTTACAACATAGTTCCTATGAACCCAATAATTTCCACAGTTGAAATTTCGGGCGAAGAAATAAAACAGTTATTGGAGGACAATCTTGAAAAAACATTTTCAGATGATGCTATGAAACAAATGGGCGGTTATGTGAAAAGATGTGCAGGGCTTTACGTAAAAATGCGTGTTGAAAATCCTTCCGGACATCGTATCCAGGAAATTTATTGTAATGGGATTCATTTGCAAAAAGATAGAATATATAAAGCTGCTTTTGTAACCGTCCAGGCAGTGCCAAAGAAGTTTGGAAAAAACCGGCAAGACCTTGACATCAGGGCAGTTGAAGCAATGCAGAATTATTTAAAAAAGAACCCCGGCTATCAGCCGGGGAATCTTAACTCGTTTTGTCTCGTATAGATTTGTTCTTTTTTATTTAATTTTCAAGTTGATGATTTCACTGCAAAGGAGCCTTGTAAAAATCCTTTCCTAATAATTCTGCAAAATCAAAAACTTCGACAATTGTTTGTTTACTTAAGATCAGTTGATCTTATTTTGCAAACCAAACCAGGAGCCTCCGTTGTACACTTCATTAAAGCCGCTTGCACGCAATAAACTTTTTGCGCTTGCACTTCTCATTCCCGAAGCGCAACAGGTGATCACCGGTTTGTCTTTTTTAATTTTTGAAAGATTACTTCTTAATGAATCCAAAGGGATGTTCATTGAGCCGCGAATATGGCCACTTTGAAATTCACCGCGAGTGCGCACATCAACAATTACAGCACCTTTGGTCATCAGGTCTTTGTAATTAACTTTAGGTCCGAGGCCGAAAATTTTCTTAATAGTTTCTAACATGGATTTTGGGTTTACAATTTTTGATAATCATAATTTACATCAAACCAACTTCCGCCATTGATACAGTTGATCCCGTAGTTTTTCAAGAAACCGGTTGCCTGTCCGCTCCTGGCGCCGCTTGCGCAACAAAGAACGATTGGCTGCGGCATTGATTTAATTTCATTTACTCTTTGAGGAATTTCAT